>JBNKVZ010000188.1:0-7536 GCA_050299455.1 Thalassospira sp. | reverse complement strand
TTTTTCCCAGCCGGTTATCGGCACCGTCGGCTTGACTGAGGCCGAGGCTAGAAAAAAATACGGAGAAATTGAGGTCTATACCTCTCATTTAAGGCCCCTGAAGCTGACATTGACAGAAAAAACCGAGAAAGTTTTCATAAAGCTGATCGTGGATAAGTCTACCGATATTGTTGTCGGCGCCCATATCCTGGGGCCAGATGCGGCGGAAATCATCCAAGGGATTGGCATTGCCGTTAAAAACAAACTTACCAAGGCCCAGTTCGACCAAACCGTTGCCGTCCACCCCTCGGCGGCCGAGGAATTTGTGACAATGCGGTTCCCGGTTGGGGACTGATTGCCGGGATAATCTGAAAGTTAAAAGTGCGAAAGGCGGGTCCGATTTGGGGCCGCCTTTTTCTTTGGTTGTGGTTTGTTAAGGGTGGGGAGCTTGGGATTGGGAGTGCGTGCCTAAAACGCCAGCGGTGCATTATCCACGACCTCTTTCATTACGAAGAATGTGCGGGTTTGGCGGACGCCGGGCAGGGCGATGAGTTGGTCGCCGTGCAGATGGTTGAAGTCGGCCATGTCGCTGACGCGGATTTTCAGGAAATAGTCGAAATCGCCCGCGACCAGGTGGCAGTCAAGGATGAAGGGCAGTTTGCGGCAGGCCTCTTCAAATTCGGCGAAACTTTCGCGGGTGGAGCGGTCCAGCACCACGCCGAGCATGACAAGCGCGCCGCGTTCCACCTTTTTCGGGTCGATCATGGCGCGGACCGAGCTGACATAGCCCTCGTCAAACAGGCGTTGAATGCGGCGGTGGCAGGTGGCCGGGCTGACATTGACACGTTTGGCGATCTCGGCATTGCCCATGCGGCCATCGCTTTGCAGCAGGCGCAGAATCTTGTGGTCGGTACGGTCGAGGGGCTGTTCCATGAGAAATTATTCCGAAAATGATACCTGATGTGAAACGATAGCCATATTTCATGAGTATCGTGAACGATTTTGTAAAAATTATCGACAAAATTTGAGAGCACCTTTCATCGGTTAGGCTGTAGCATTTCCAGAGTGATGATTGCCAGCCAGGGAGTGCTAAAAGTGAAAAAAATGAATTTGGCCAAGTTTGAGAAATACAGCCTGACCTTCGGCCCGACCCCGATTGAAGCGCTGCCGCGCCTGTCGGAACATTTGGGCGGCGATGTGGAGCTTTATGCCAAACGTGAGGATTGCAATTCCGGCCTTGCCTTTGGCGGGAATAAAGTCCGCAAGATGGAATATATCATTCCTGATGCCATTAAATCCGGGGCGGATACGCTGGTCAGTATCGGTGGTGTGCAGTCCAACCATACCCGCCAGGTCGCCGCGATTGCCGCCAAGATCGGCATGAAATGCCGTTTGGTGCAGGAAAGCTGGGTGCCGTTTAACGATGCGGTTTATGATCGGGTTGGCAACATTCTGATGAGCCGCGTCATGGGGGCCGAGATCGAACTGGTCGATGAAGGCTTTGACATTGGCATTCGCGAAAGCTGGGAAGCCGCCCTTGAGGATGTGAAGGCCAAAGGCGGCACGCCTTATCCGATCCCGGCGGGCGCATCGGTTCATAAATATGGTGGTCTGGGGTTTGTTGGCTTTGCCGAAGAAGTCCGCGCCCAGGAAGCCGAACTTGGTTTTAAATTTGATTACATCGTTGTTTGTACCGTTACGGGTTCGACCCATGCCGGGATGATTGTTGGCTTTGCCGCCGATGGCCGTGCGAACAAGGTTGTGGGCATCGATGCCTCTGCAACGCCGGAACAGACCCGGGCCCAGGTTTTGGCAATTGCCGAAAAAACCGCCGATCTGGTGGAACTGGAAGGCGGCATTTCGGATGAGGACATTACCCTGATCAATGATTACGCCTATCCGGCGTATGGTGTGCCGTCTGACGAAACCAACGACGCCATTCGCCTGGCCGCACGCACCGAAGGTATGATGACCGACCCGGTTTATGAAGGTAAATCGATGCAGGGCATGATTGATTTGGTCAAAAAGGGCTATTTCCCCAAAGGATCGAAGGTTCTGTATGCTCATCTGGGCGGTGTTCCGGCGATCAACGGGTATAGCTACCTGTATCGCAACGGCTAATGCGGCTGATACAGCCAGTTTGATATGATATATGGCGGCCAGGGCAGGAATAATCTGCCCTGGCCGTTTTTGTGTCTGCTCGGTGAAATAAAGGCTGTAACGCCGCCTTTAGGGGCTGGTGCAATTTTTGCGTGTTGCCTGGCCGTAAAAAAACCGCTTTTCTGGGCTGGTTTGAAAATTCCGCCTGATAAATACTGTGAAATCCCGGTAAATCTTTGCGACATCGAGGTTCTGATGCCCTGCGAAAAACGGCTAGCCGCACTTTTTCTGTTTGTGTTTGCGCTATTTCTGCCTGATCTGGCCCATGCCAGTGAAACCTACCCGGCCAGTTTTCCGTGTGAAAAGGCATCAACCGGCATTGAAAAGGCGATTTGCCAAAATGCGGATATTGCCGCGCTCGATGTCAAACTGGCGCAAACCTACAAGCAGGTTTTGGCCGAGATGGACGCGGTGCATCAAATTGCGCTGCAAACCGACCAGCAGGCCTGGCTGCGCAAGCAACGCAATAGCTGCACATTGCAGCCCGGCGAAAAACCCGATGATCTACGCCCCGAAACAGCGCAATGCCTGCGCACAAAATATCAGGACCGTATTGCGGACCTGCGCGCGGATTTAAAGGGTGATTTGAAGATTACCAAGGTTACGACCAATGCCGACAAGGCGGTGAGCGAAACCTGCTTTGCCTTTGATCATGATCTAAGTGCCGATCAGAAGCTTGATGTGCGATCCTATATCGAGCTTGCGCCGGCGCGCGATTATTCCGCCCGTATTGCCAATGGCAAGCTGTGCCTGATGGGCCTGCCCCATTCGCAAACAACCAAAGTGACCCTGCGCAAGGGATTGCAGGGCATTTATGATTTTGCCCTGGCAAAAGATGTGTCGCGGAATGTGACGGTGGGCGCACGCAAGGCGGAAATTACCCTGGGCACCAATAATTATGTGCTGCCCAAAAGCGACACCCCGGTCATTCCGGTAACCACGGTTAACCTGGACCATGTGGATTTGCGGTTTTTCAGAATTGTCGAGCGCAATCTGGTCAATACCCTGACATCGAACCTGTTGGCCCATCGCCTTGATCACTGGGATATGGACACGCTGAAGGATAAAACCGGCGAGGAAGTATGGGCCGGCACCCTTGATGTGCGCAATGTGCCTGACCAGGATGTAGTTACGCAAATTCCCCTGCGCGAAATGGTATCGGATTTCAAACCCGGCCTTTATGCGCTGGTCGCAACATCCCCCGATGATGATGATCGCTGGGGCAACAAAGCCACCCAATGGGTGGTGGTCACGGATTTGGGCCTGTCGGCCTATAACGGGGAAAAGGGCCTGTCGCTTCAGGTGCGTTCGTTGCAAACCGCCAAGCCGGTTGCCGGGGCAAATGTACGCCTGGTGGCGCGCAATAATGCCGTGCTGGGCGAGGCTGTTGCCGATGATGATGGCTGGGCCGATTTCCCCGGTTCATTGCTGGCAGGTAAGGGCGGCCAGCAGCCGCTTTATTTAACTGCCGCAACAAAGGATGGCGATTTTTCCTTTATTTCGCTGGATCAATCCCCGCTGGAGCTGTCGGATCGGGGTGTCTCGGGCCATCAACCGCCCGGTGCCCTGCAAACCTATTTATATGCCGATCGCGGTATTTACCGGCCGGGCGAGAAAATCCATCTTGGCTATTTGCTGCGGAATGATTTATCGGCCGCACAAACCGGGGTTCCGGTGACGATTGTGCTGTATCGGCCCGATGGCAAGGAAGCCTATAAAACCGTGCAACAGCCCGATGATGCCGGGGGTGGCACGCTGGATATTCCCATTGCCAATGCGGCGGCGACCGGAAAATGGCATATTTCCGCCTATAGTGACCCGAACGGCGAACCGATTGGCAATTTGGCGCTACAGGTCGAGGAATTTGTGCCCGAACGGCTTGATGTAAAGGCCAGCACCACAGCACCCTATATGGTTTTTGGGCAGGCCATGCCGTTGGATGTGCAAACCGATTATCTGTTTGGTGCGCCGGGCAGTGGCCTTATGGCTGGGGGCAATGCCTTTTTGCAGGTGGACCATCACCCCTTTGCTGATTTGAAAAACTATTATTTCGGCTTGCAGGACGATGTTGCCCAGGTTCGCCAGAATTTTGAGGGCGTTAAAAGCAATGCCAGCGGCCATGCCGAGCTGCGTGTGCCGGCCTTTGCCCGGGTGGATTTGTCATCGCCCTTGAAGGTCAGTTTGAATGTGGAGGTGGCCGATATTGATGGCCGCCCGTCGCGCACCCGCCTGAGCCTGCCCTTGCAGGCCAATGACAGCCTGGTGGGAATTCGTCCCGATTTTACCGGGGATTCCCTGGCATATGGGCAGGATGCCGGTTTTGACGGCATTGTGGTGGATGCCAAGGGCCAGCCCCTTGCCAATCGTAAACTTGTTATCGACTGGGTGCGCGAGGAACGAACCTATAACTGGTATTATCAGGGCGGGCAGTGGCAATCGAGCTACGATAAATATGATATCTCGGTCGGGCATGAAAATGTAACCGCCGATGCCGATGGCAAGGTGCATTTCGCCCAGTCCTTTGACCGGTGGGGATATTACCGCGCGGTTGTGCGCGACCCGATTACCGGCAGTGCGGCGGACCATACTTTCCGTGTCGGCTGGTGGGCCAATGGCCAGTCGCCCGACCGCCCCGACCAGTTGAATATGAGCCTTAAATCCGATGACATCGCGGCCAGCGGCCAGATTAACGGTTTCATCAAGGCCCCGTTTGACGGGTATTTGGTGGTGACGGTGGCCCAGAAAAATGTGCTGTGGCGGCATGAATATAAAATGTCGGGCGACGGGGTGGAATTTCATATCCCTGTTGATCCGACATGGGGCAACGGGGCCTATGTGCTGGCAACCGCCTATCGCGCCGGGCTGGATCAGGATCAGAAGCAGAACGGGGCGGCAGGAGCTGTTGGATCTGCGGAGGCGATGGGGCCGGTGCGCTCGGTCGCGGCACAGTGGGTCAGCTTTGGCAAACAGGATCGGACCTTAAAGGTCGGGCTGGATGTGCCCAGCGAAATCCGCCCGGATACACGGCTTGATGTACCCGTGACGGTGACGGGCAAGGCCGTTGCTGCGGGGGAAAAGGTCCGGGTCAATGTCTTTGCCGTCGATGAGGGCATTTTGCGCCTGACCGGCTTTAAGGCCCCCAAACCCGAAGATGCCCTGTTGGGCCAGCAGCTTTTGCAGCTTTCCTATCATGACCTGTATGGGCATCTGATTATGCCGCAAAAGGGCGATATGGGGGTTTTGCGATCCGGCGGCGATGAAATGGGCGATGGCAATCAGGCCTCGCTTAAATCGCGGGTGTTTAAAACCGTGGCCCTTGCCAGCGATACCGTTTTGGTCGATGGCGATGGCAAAGGTGTGGCGCATTTTAACGTGCCCGATTTTAACGGCAAATTGCGCGTTTTTGCCGTGGCCTATAGCGATAGCGCCATTGGCAGCGGTGTGACTAATATGCTGGTGCGTGCGCCTGTGGTGGCGGAGCTGCTGCCATCGCGTTTCATGGCACCGGGCGATCAGGCTGATTTTGCCCTGCGTTTGCGCAATTTAAGCGGCCCTGCCGGAACCTATCAGGTGCGCCTGGCAACAAATGCCGTGCTGAGTGTTAAAAACCCGGGCTGGCAGGGCGATATTGCCAGCGGCAAGCAGGTGGAAAACCGGTTTGATGTCACGGCACAGCATGTCGGGCAGGGTAAATTGACCCTGACGATTGACGGTCCTGATAGCTATCATCAGGTGCGGAGCTGGGACATGGAAGTGCGCCCGGCCCAGGCCTGGAGCACCCATGCCGGCCAGCAAAAACTGGCACCGGGCGAAACACTGGATTTGGACGGGACCTATCTGGATATGTTCCGCCCGGAAACGGCCTCGCTTGATGTGGCTTTGTCCACGGTACCGCAAATTGATGTGCAACGCCTGATCACGGCACTGGATCGTTACCCCTATGGTTGCCTGGAGCAAATCACCAGCCGGGCCTATCCGTTGCTGTCCTTCCGCGATGCCAAGGACCGGTTTGCCGGGGTTAAGTTTGATGAAAACAACCTTGATGACAAAATTCACGATGGCATTATCGGCGTGCTGGCAAAGCAGCGCAGTGATGGCAGCTTTGGCCTCTGGAGCCGGCATAGCGATGCCGAACCGTGGTTGACCGCCTATGCCACCGACTTTTTGACCAAGGCACGGGCCGAAGGCTATGACGTGCTTGATGCCCGGTTTAACAGCGCGCTGGACTGGATGCAGAATGTGGTGCGCTCCGGGCAATATTCTCCCGAAGCCCGGGCCTATATGGTGCTGGTGCTGGCACGCAATGACCGTTATTCAAAATCGGCGCTGGATTATGAAACCAGCCGGATTTTAAACGGCAAAATCGGCTCGTTGGGCGCGGCACAGCTTGCGGCTGCACGGGTGATAACGGGCGGCACGGTGCAAGGCTTTACGCTGGATGATTTCACCCGTTTTGTTGGCAATGACCAGCGTTATTATCACAGCTATGGCTCCCCCTTGCGCGATCTGTCGGCAATTTTGACCTTGCCTGCGGGCATTTTTGCCAGCGACAGCGAACGCCTGTCCCTGTTAACCACCGTGACGGATGAGGCCGAAGCCCAGAGCTATACCAGCACCCAGGAAAAGGCGTGGCTGTTACAGGCGGCAACATCGATTGCCACCGGGGCGGGCAAAAGCCTGTCCCTGCGGGTGAATGACCAGCCGGCAGAAACGGTGCAAAGCTACCGGGTGGGCTTAACGCCAGGCCAGGTGCAGGACCATTACCGGATTGAAAATACCGGGCAGGGTGTTGCCTTTGTCACATGGTCGGCCACCGGCATTCCAGCCAAGCCCCAGCCCGCCGCATCACAGGGGCTGACGATCCAGCGGCAGTATTTTGACATGAGTGGCAAACCGGCCAAGCTGGACCAGGTGAAAACCGGCGATCGGTTTATCGTGGTGTTGTCTGGCGCGGCAAAAGACCGCTTGTCGCATCGTGCGCTGATTGTCGATTTCCTGCCCGCCGGGTTCGAGATCGAGGCCAATGCCCGTTTCCCTGAACTGGAAAAGAAGCTGTCGATTAAACCCAATGACCTGTCCGCAACCGAATTTGTTGCCGAACGCGATGATCGTTACGTCGCAGCGGTGGATTTGGGCGCGGACCGTTATGGTGATGACAAGGGGGCGAAATACCGCCTTTATTACGTGGTGCGGGCGGTCACACCGGGGCACTATGTGCATCCGGCCCCGTTTGTCGAGGATATGTATAAACCGGCCTATTTTGCCCGTGGGGCGATGGGCCGCCTTGTGGTTTCACCGGTTAACTAGGCAGTGCAGGTGAGGCGCGGTTTGCTGTCATTACGCAAAAGGGGCAAAAACAAAGCCATCCTCCTTTCCCTCAGTTTATTGGGGATGGGG
>JBNKVZ010000187.1:0-7574 GCA_050299455.1 Thalassospira sp. | reverse complement strand
CACTTTTACAAAAGATTTGGAATGTGGCTGTTTTTTCGTGGCATTTGGGTTGTCGCGATGTGGGCTTTTGTGAAATATGTTTTTGAGGGTAGCGGGTGTAATCTTCTTTACAGGATCGATTATACTTATGAAGGATCGCTTCTGGTGAAGCGGACTGATCGACAGGCATAATGAACAGACAGCAAAATCTGCAACAGGGGCAGAACGGATCATCCGGTTCTCTTTCGGGGAAGCCAGACCCGTTGTCGTCCCTCCCAAAGACCTTTGAAGCGCGTGGTGTCAGAACACCTTTTACAACGCGTCCGCTCAGATTTGCGCGTGTGGTGCGTGATCCTTATAACAAGCTGGTTATCAATCTGCCGGGCTTGTCTGGCGGGCTGGGTACTTATGAAATGCCGCTTGAAACCATGCGCCAGATTTTTCATCTGTCGGTACATGACCGCATGTTGTTTGAAGAACTGGCCCCGGTTTCCAAACCCAACCCCGAAATATTGCGCCGTATTTCGCGCAATATCGCGCGTACGGGGGTTGGTGGTATCAATTTGGCCCGCGAGGCCACCCGTCTTGATGAGCAGGAAAAAGCCAACCGCGATACCGGCCAATTGACATTGGTCTATCAGGCCCTGCGCAAGCTGGGGGGTGATGACGTGCAGGACATGAAAATGTCTGATCTTGCCACCCTGGAAGGGCAAAAACGCGCCCGTGCCGCGCTGAATGCCTTTGCCCGCAATGCCGGGGCGGAAAACCAGTCGGTTATCGACAGCCTGGAAGAATGGAGTGTTCTGACCGCCCCTGTTGGCCTGGCGGCCGATGGCTGTGCCGGCCCCTTGCGGGACCTGGTAAGTGGTTTGCGCAAGCTGTCGACCGAATTGGAAGAATGGTCGACATCGGAAATGTCGAATATGCGCTTTATGGCGACGCATGTGGTGAATGGGGCCGGGGCGACCTATGATCATGCCGTGCGCTGGCTGCGCGCGATTGACCGCTGGAGCAATGATCTGGGCTCTGTTTTGGTGAATTGGTCGCGGGCGCAAAAGGGCATCGAGAATAGTATAAACCGTTTGTGGTGGTTGCTTGATGGTTGGGAAGAACTGATTGCCCGCTGGCAAACCGCCCGTGAGATTGGCCGCACAGAGCAACGCGAGGCGCTTGAAGAATTGGCAAGTTTCTCGCCGATTATTCCGATTAATGAATTGGAGCCGGAAGAATACCAGTTCTGGACCGATATCCGGGTTAATCAGGTGATGTGGGCCGCCGAGGTACGCAAATTGGGATCGGGTGATATGGATTCCGAAATGGTGACGCGTCTGGAACGTTTCCGGGAGGGCGGGCAATGAGCGCCGCTACGGAAACCGGACCATCGATCCATCAGCTTGAACAACTTTTTGATTCCCTGAGTACCGCCGAAATCACCAAATTTACCCGTGCGATTGAAAGCGATCGTAACGCGCCGCGTCTGCCCTTGCCCCATGATCAGATCTTGCAGATCTTGCGGCCCCGGCTGGCATCGCTAAAGCCGGAGCGATATCCGACCCCGATGCGGCAGTTTTGCACCCCGTTCGAGGATTTGCTGCAATCTGACATGCCCGCGGAAACCAGTATTCGTATCAGTCGAATAGCGTTAGCCCCGATCTGGAAAGTGGTCTGCGAAAGCGCGTCGGACGCGTTTCATAAAGCCTGCAAGGATCTTGAGACGGCAGCAGAAATTAACCATCGTGAAAACCTGTATCGCGCCGAACGCATATTGTGGATGGAGGCTGCGGCCTGCATCGAACAGCAAATCGCCATTTCCGAACAAGGGGTAAAGCAGGAGCGCGCACTGGCAACGCGTTTGGGCACGCGCGTGCATCTAAAGCCGCTTGCCGCCATTGCCCGTATCTTGCGGGTGGCAGAGCCGATTACGGAAATGCGGTTGCGTTTCCCTTCCGCCCCGATCCGCAGTTTAAGCAATTCGGACCTGGTGTGGCTGCGCGAGAAGTTTCTGGAAGTGTCGGAAGAAAAGCCCGGCTATGAAACAGACTTCATGTCGGCCGTTTTGGCCCGGCTGCTGCGCCCGAGCGAGCTTTTCAAGGTGATCCGGGTGCTGTCAAGCAAGTCCGATGATCGCTCGCTGGGCAGCACAAACCTTGCCAGTGCCGGTGACATGGTGATCGACATGCTGGCCGAGATTGTCACCAAGATTGAGGATGGCATTCGCCAGGGCAGCGATGAACAGCAGATTTTGCACCTGGCGCGCTGGTATGCCTCGGAATTTGTGCGTATTACCCGCGAATTGCACATTCGCAAGGATGGCCCGTGGGGGGAACGGTTGTTGGGGACACGGCGCCGTGTCAGCCAGGCGATTGCCAATACCATGTTTGGGGCCAGCCCCGAACGCGTGACCGAGGCCCTGCCACAGCCCCCACAGGGGCCCGCCGCGCGGGGCGCCGTCGCACCGCCCTTATTTGCGTTGCCCTTTGATGGTGACAAGGTGTTGGCGGCAGAAAAGGCCGCCGAAGCCATCGCCGAGATGGCAAGCCTTGCCCATATTCTGGCGGCCCAAAGCTCTGCCACCAAGGCGGTGGTCGAGATCAAGAAAAAGCTCAACCAGGTCGGGCGTGCCGGGGTGGACAGCATGGCACGGCTGGGTATGTCCGATTATCATAATGCCCAGCGCCATTTGATGGCGATTGTGCGTTTGCTTGAAATTATCGATGGCCCCGAAGATGCCGACCTGTTGCGCCGCCGCGGTATGTCGGCCTTGCGCGCGATTGAAGAACGCAAGTCATAGATAGGCACTAGCCGCCGGGGTTTTCACTGCGGCTATGGTCGGCAAGCCATTTCATGAAGGCGCGAATTTTGGGCGTGCGCACCCGGTTTTGCGGGCAGGTGGCAAAATAATGATAGGGGCTGGCGCGCGGCGGGCCAAAGGGCGCAATAATCCGCCCGCTGGCGATTTCATCATCAATGGCGAAGGTCGGCAAAAGGGCCACGCCCAGCCCGGCAATGGCGGCCTGCATCGCCATGGTGAAATGTTCAAATTTCGGGCCGTTTTCCCCATCAATGCCATCAAGGCCCGCCGCCTTTAACCAGTCGCGCCAGCCATTGGGGCGGGTGGCGATATGAAGCAGCGAAAACTGGCGCAAATCATCGGGCTTTGGTGCGTGATCCATTGCGGCGATCAGGTTGGGGCTGCAAATCGGCACCATGTTTTCCCCCTCCAGGCGGCGGGCCTCCAGGCCGTTCCAGTCACCGCTGCCAAACAGAACGGCAATATCAATTTGTTCACGGTCAAAATCGGGCATGCCAATGCGCGAAATGAAATTGATGACAATGTCCGGGTGGCGGGCGCGAAAATCCGGCAGATAGGGGATAAGGCGGCGGCTGCCAAAGGTGGGTGGGGCGGCAATGGTAAGGACCCCGCCATCACTGCCGCCTGACAGCAGCTTTAAGGTGGCGGTTTCCAACTGGTCCAGGGCCGGGCGAATGGCCTGCAGGTAATCCTCGCCTTCTGGTGTCAGGATCAGTCTTTGCTTTTTTCGCATAAACAATTTGCAGTCCAGCCAGTTTTCAAGCCCCTGGAGCTGACGGCTGACCGCACTTTGCGTTAGGTAAAGTTCTTCGCTGGCGCGCGAAACACTGCCATATCGTGCGACCTGTTCAAAGCAGGCCAGGGCCTTGGTTCCGGGAATGCGCCGCGCCATGAATATTCGCCTTGCCTTAAAGTTTATGAGTTTTTTGCATGAAGTAGAACATATTTATCATTTGCGAAAGCGCCTGCCAATGCCTAGCCTGAGATAACAGTTTTCAAGGTTTCGGAAATGCCGCCGTCTCGCCCACGGGGCCTCGTGCCCGTAGCGGCATTTCCGATTTCGCATGTCACAAGGAAAGAAACACATGGCAGGCCGCGTACATTTTCACTGGGAAGATCCGCTGGGGCTTGATGCCCAATTAAGCGAAGAAGAACGCATGATCCGCGATGCAGCGCACGATTATTGCCAGGAACAGCTGATGCCGCGTGTGCTGGAAGCCAACCGCCACGAAGTGTTCCATCGCGAAATCATGAGCGAAATGGGTGAACTGGGCCTGTTGGGCCCGACCATCCCCGAGGAATATGGCGGGCCGGGTGTCAACCATGTGGCCTATGGCCTGGTGGCGCGTGAAGTGGAACGGGTCGATAGCGGCTATCGGTCCGCCATGTCGGTGCAAAGCTCGCTGGTGATGCACCCGATTTATGCCTATGGCAGCGAAGAACAGCGTAAAAAATACCTGCCGAAACTGGCAACTGGCGAATGGGTTGGCTGTTTTGGTTTGACCGAGCCGGATCATGGCTCCGACCCGGCCGGCATGAAAACCCGTGCGCGCAAGGTTGATGGCGGCTTTATCCTGTCCGGTGCCAAAATGTGGATCACCAACAGCCCGATTGCCGATGTGTTTGTTGTTTGGGGCAAGGATGACGAGGGTGTTATTCGGGGTTTCATCCTGGAAAAAGGCATGGAAGGCTTAAGCGCGCCCAAGATTGAAGGCAAGTTTTCACTGCGCGCCTCCATCACCGGTGAAATCGTGATGGATAATGTTTTTGTCCCTGACGAAAACAAGCTGCCCAATGCCAAGGGCCTGGGCGGTCCGTTCGGTTGTTTGAACAAGGCACGTTATGGCATTGCCTGGGGCTCGATGGGGGCTGCGGAATTCTGCTGGCATGCCGCCCGTCAATATACCCTGGATCGTAGTCAGTTCGGTCGTCCGCTGGCGGCAAACCAGCTGATCCAGTTAAAACTGGCCAATATGCAAACCGAAATTGCCCTGGGCCTGCAAGGGGTGCTGCAATTGGGCCGGATGCTGGATGCCGGAACGGCAGCACCGGAAGCCATTTCGCTGATGAAGCGTAATAACTGTGGCAAGTCGCTCGATATTGCCCGTGTGTCGCGTGACATGCATGGCGGCAACGGTATTGCCGATGAATATCATGTCATCCGTCATGTGATGAACCTTGAGGCGGTCAATACCTATGAAGGGACGCATGATGTGCATGCCCTGATTTTGGGCCGGGCCCAGACCGGCATTCAGGCCTTCTCCGCCTGATCATGATTTGAAAAACGGGCTGCTCGCATCGGGTGCGGGTGGCCCGTTTTCTGTTTCCTCCGCCTGTATTCCATTTATTTTTTTGCCAAAATACCTTTTTGAAGGATGATTTCCCATGACCGGCGCGTTAAGCGGTATTCGTGTTCTGGACCTTTCGCGTGTTCTGGCCGGGCCGTGGGCCAGCCAGACATTGGCGGATCTTGGGGCCGAGGTGATCAAGATTGAACGGCCAGGCAATGGTGACGATACGCGCGGCTGGGGCCCGCCCTATGCCCGTGACGAAGCCGGAAATGATACCTCCGAGGCGGCCTATTACCTTTCAGCCAATCGCGGCAAAAAATCGCTGACGATTGATATGACCACGCCCGAAGGCCAGAAAATCATTCGTGACCTGGCCGCACAATCTGACGTCGTGCTGGAAAATTTCAAGGTTGGCGGGCTGGCGAAATACGGGCTGGATTACGCATCCCTCAAGGCGGTGAATGACCGGCTGGTTTATTGTTCGATCACCGGGTTTGGTCAGGACGGCCCCTATGCCAAACGCGCCGGGTATGATTTTATGATCCAGGCGATGGGCGGGCTGATGAGCCTGACCGGTGCGCCGGACCATGAACCGGGCGGACAGCCGATGAAGGTCGGTGTGGCGGTGGCCGATATTTTCACCGGTCTTTATGCCACCATTGGCATTCTGGCTGCCCTGCGCCATCGCGATGCAACGGGCGAGGGGCAATATATTGATCTTGCCTTGCTGGATGTGCAAACCGCCATTCTTGCCAATCAGGCGATGAATTATCTGACCACGGGGACAGCACCGGGGCGCCTTGGCAATGCACACCCGAATATTGTGCCCTACGAAGCCTTCCCGACGGCAGATGGCTACATCATTCTTGCTGTTGGTAATGACAGCCAGTTTGCCAGCTTTTGCAAGGTGGCGGGCCTGGAAGATGCCAGTGCGGACCCGCGTTTTGCCACCAACCGTGCCCGTGTTGCCCACCGGACCGATCTGGTGCCAATGGTGCGCCAGGCCATGGTGCAAAAAACCACCGATGACTGGATTGCCATTCTCGAAAAGGCCAATGTGCCCTGCGGGCCGATCAATACGCTGGACCGCGTTTTTGAAAATCCGCAGGTCAAACATCGGGGCACGGTGAAATATCTGGATCATCCGATAGCGGGCAAGGTGCCGACGGTCGCCAACCCGCTCAAACTGTCGCAAACGCCGATTTGCGATGAAACCGCACCGCCCCTGTTAGGGCAGCATAGTGAAGCCATTTTGCGCGACATTGGCGGGCTGGACGATGCCCAGATTGCGCGGCTGCGTGCGGCGGGCGTGATTTGATAGCTATCTGATTTCACGCGTGTAATGACGCGTTATACAGGCCCGATTGCCGATGCAAGACGGGCCTGTTTGCGTTTGTGGTGCCATTGATACCCATATGTCGCAAAAACCGCGATCATGATTAACCCGCCACCCAGCACGGTGTGTGCGGTGGGGATTTCTCGAAAAAACAAAATACCCCAAATGGGGGCCAGTGGTGTTTCCAGCGCACTGAGCAATGCTGTCTCGGCCGGGGGAAGGTGCCGGGCACCGGTTGAAAGCAGAACAAAGGCAATGGCAAAACACAGCCCGAATGCCGTGAGTATCATCATTTCGTTGGGGGATATGGCGGTGGTTGTGCCCAGGCCGGCGGCAATTGGGCATAGCAGGATGGCCGAGGCCGCACCGGGCAGCGTTGTGGGTGTTTCCGGCCAGCGACGGTAAATAACGCTGATCCCGGCCATAACCAGCGTCATCCAGCCTGCCAACAGGTTGCCCCACATATCGCCTTTGCTGGGCAAGCCCCCGAAAATCAGCACCACCCCGGACAGGGCGGCCAGGCTGCCCATCAGGATCGTGGCCGAGGGGCGCTCGCGTAAAAACAACCAGCCAAACAGGGCTGCGATAAACGGCGCGGCGGCATAAATCATCGCGACATTGGCAATGGTGGTCAGTTTGAAAGCCGGGACAAAGGCGGCCGTGCCGCTTGCCATCAGAAGGGTTGCCAAAATGGCGGGCATGCGAAAATGGCGGATTTCGCGGGCAAATTCGCCGCGCAGGATCAGGAAGGCAATTGCCGCTATGGCCGCGACCAAGCCGCGCCAGAAAATAATGCTCCAGGCGTCGGCATCGACCCCTTTGGTAAAAACACCCATCGTGCTGAACATAACGGCGGACAGGCACACCAGCTGAAAACCGCGACCGGAGGGGGATGTTTCTTTGGTGGATGGCATCGACATGGCATGTCCCTTATGTGGAATGTCATGTCTTAATGCAGCCCTGCTGACAGCATTCTGTCAGGACGGGGAGGGCTAACGCATTATCTGCCAAGATGCCTCCTTTGACTCGGGGTGCCGGGTTTTCTTTTCGTTTTGGCGCAGCATTTAAAATTTCTGTATCGGCGCAATGGCGCGGGCGCGTTTGAAAGCTATCTTTGGGGGAAGGTTCTTTTGCGTTGCAATTGTCGCAAAGCCGT
>JBNKVZ010000186.1:3316-7655 GCA_050299455.1 Thalassospira sp. | reverse complement strand
TGTACGGTCGGAGCCTGTTCTCCTGTCGTCCCCATCCCTGGCTCAAGCCGGGGCGATGTGCCTGGCGCATCCGGGGCACTTACGTTCGATGCGCCGCGATTGCTGCCGACCGGCACCAGCCCGTCAGGGGCAACCGCCTGTCCCGGTGAGGACGGCAGGGAAGAAGGACCCGTGAGTGAGGCGTTTCCACCTGTTGTCGTGTGACCGGCGGGGGCGTGTGCGTTACCGGCACCGTTCCTGGTTTTGGACAGCTCCATGTCGGGCACAAAAACCGTTAAGGTCTCGTCTTGCTGTGGCGTTACGCCCAGCCCGGGGGTGAGTGAAACCCGCTGTGCCGGGCTGCCCGGGGCAGCCGGGGGCTGGCTGTAACCCGCGACCTGCCAGTTGGCAGGCACGGCTTGCGCCCAGGCGGCTTCGAGGGCCAGCCGGTAGGGGTCCGGTTTTGGCGGCGGCGCCGGTTGCACGACCGGAGCTGGAGGCGGCGGGGGAGGTGGTGCCGGGCGCTCGATATAGACCTTTTTTGTCACCACCACCGGCGGAAAGCTCGGAGCCGGTTCCGGGGCTTTGGGCGGTGCTGGTGGGGCGCTTGGCACGCCCCACACCGATTTGTCGTCTGCCGGAAGTTGCGGCGGGGTTTTGAGTGCGCCCGGATCGGCACAGGTGCCGCCAAAGGTCAGGCCCAGCACCAGGGCAATGTCACAAAATGCGCTGCTCATGGCATTGCCCTCCGCAATTTCAGTGCGGTTGCACAACCATCGGCGATGGCGGCACATGTTCCGGTCATAATGACAAGCAACCGGACGGGGGCGGACGGGGTGGCCAAGGTCGCAAAATCCGGCAAGGCAAGGATAACGGCAATAATGACGAAGATCAGGCGTGCTGTTGCCGTGCCAGTATAAATACGGTCAATCGACTGCACCGATATGGTGTTCGGAAAGCTATTGCCAAAGCGTGTTAAACATCCTTCGATGCCGACTAAAAACAGCAATGACTGGGCCAGCCATGTCACGGCCAAACCGGTTGAAAGATGTGCTGCTGTCTGTGCCCAGAGAATTGCTTCTTGCAGACTGTCAGCTTCCAGTAACGGCGGTATTAAACAGATCAGAGACAGGCTCAACAGCGTCCCCAAGCGAAAAGAGTCATGAGAGAAGTGGGTTTTGAGGACTTGACCCCATTCGGAACCCGACGGGGTGCTATTTGGGGTTTTGGAGATATTGCTCATGCTCGGCCTCCTCTGTAACGGGGGAGCATGGGGGCGAAAACGGCAAGATCACGCAGAATGCAGACAAGGCTGCATCCGGTGGCACACAAGCCAGCGGCAATGATGAATTTTTCGTCGTTACCGGTCATGGAGAAACCGGCGGCGCAGATGGCCAAAGGCAGTCGGGTGCCGTGCAGTTCGCCACAAAGTGAACGGAAGAAATGCGATACTGCTTGTAGCGGCTTGATTTGGCGGTGATTGCGTCCGAAGCCGTTCAGAATGAAGGTTGCAACACACCAAAAATAAACATTGGAAAAAACAAGCCAACCGCCAAGCGGGACCGTTTTGATGATCACCATCCCGCAAAGAATGGTGATCAGGAGCGATGATGTTATGGAGGACAGAAACATGATCAGTCCCCCTCATATTCAATGCAGAGGAACTTCTTGCCGCTTTTAAGCGAGATCAGGCGCTGGGTGCTTTCGATGATATAGGTGTGGCCCTGGATGCGGGTATTGACCAGCTCGTCCACGCCATCGACCACCACATAGGCGGTCGGCAGTTCAAGATCCTTCCAGCGGTCGCCAAAGCGGATATAGGTAAAATAATCATCGCGAAACACCGTGACCGGGCGCAGTTCGTCGTCACCCCACAGGTCATAATCGCCCCAGCCGCGCAGCTTGTTGGGATCAAAGCCGGCATCGGCGATAAAGTCATCTTTGGGCGTGCCGGGGTCGTATCGCCAAGATCGTGAACCGCAGCGGCGCGTTCGCTATTATTGCTGTTATCGGCGTTGGCGGTATCGGATGTGGCACTGTCCAGAGTGTCAGATGTTGCGCCTGATTGACCCGCTTTGGAAACAATCTGGTTGCTTGCTGTGCCGCCCGCACGGGTCACAATACCGTTTCGGGTGCGGGTGATTGAAATGCCCGCGCCTTCATTGTTATTAGTCTGACCTGCCGTTCCTTCACCATTGGCGGCTTGTCCGGCAATGATCTGACCGTTTTCATCGGTATAAACCGGCATGCTGCCGTCGTAAGAAAGCGGATCAATCAGATTGCCATCGCTGTCAAACCGTCCGGCCACCAGATCGGGTCGGCTGGTGCTGCCTGGTGCGCCAGGCGTGCCGGTCGGAATGTTTTCAATAATCGGACGGCCCTGATAATAGCCCGTCACACGGGCCTGATAGGCTCCTTTAAGCGGCGTGCCATCAGGGCCGGTGAGCTGGATCGGGTGACCGTCGGCATCAAGCGGGATTTCCTGAATGTCGCCATACTGACCGGTACTGGCACCGGCATCGGGCAGGATAATTCCGGCCTCGTTTTGCAATCTGGTGCGCTGTACCCCGCTGCCATAGCGCATCCGCTGTTGCGGACGGACCATTGCGACGGTCATGTCGTCGCGGGTTGTGACCGAGCCTTTCAGGCGCACCAGAAGATCGGGCATATTGATCGAATTGACCCCTTCGGCCCGCAGATAGAAGGGATAGACATGGCCCGAGCCACCATAAACGATCATGGAGGTGTCATAGCCATAACTGGCCGGGCGAATGGCAATGCGCCGTTCATCACGTTTATTGACCGACCAGCTTCGGGGATCCCCGACATCGATGCGGGTGATTTCTTCACCCGCCGGAAGCTCGATCAGGGTGACGAGATATTCCCGGGTTCGCACCCGATAGGTGCAGGTTTCACACATGTCGGTGACATAAACCCCGTCGCTTTTTTCAGCATAATCCCAGGCATCCTGAATTTGTCCGCTGGTACGCGGGCGGATCATCGGGCCAAAGCGCCCTTCGGCCTGGTCCTTGGCCTGTTTGACAACCGAATCAGGGACCGGCATGGCAGGGGCTTTCGGGGCGGGGTTGGCTCTTGTGGCGGCATCGGCCTGTTGGCCGTTTGTATTGGCCGCATTGGTTTGGGTGTTGGTTCCTTGCCGCTGCCCGGGCATGGGAGGGCGAGCGGATGTAAAAGCCGCAGTTTGGGCGCGGGCGCTATGGATGACAAAAACGGCAGCCAGCCCCACCAGCAGGGTGGCGAGTGCCAAAGTCCAGGCGAATTTGCGAAGACGGTTTTTCATGAAATCTATTCTCCTGCACCGGACGGGTTGCGTTTGCGCAAGACCAGTCCGGTCACGGTAAGGCCGAAGGGATTGGTGTATTTTTCCGCGACCGGCACATCCTTTTGCGGTCGCGTGATCAGCGAGAGGTAAGCGCGCAGGCGCTGGGGCTGGCCCAGCGGGCGGCCATTGATGGTGTCGGTCTGGATGAAATCGATGGCGAACTTGTAATCATCGGTCAGGCTGGCCACCCGGTTGATGGTTTCGACATCGATCTTGCGCACAACCCCGCGATCCAGTGCATCGCGCAATTCACCACTGGCAATCCGTTCCTTGCGAAACTGTTCCCAATAGGCTGATGACGACAGTTTGGAGGCTTCGCGCAGGCGTTCCTCTTGCGTCACCGGATCAATCGCCAGCAGGATGCGAATAAAGCGCCGGGCGGTTGCTTCCAGGAACAGGTCAAAACCATCGACCTGTTTAGAGATTGGTTCGATCTGATAGGTGCGATCATCCGCGCCATAGGTGCGGACAAAGACAAATTCCTTTTCCTTGAGCGGCACCAGGGCCGAGATGGTTTGCAGCGACACCACCTGGCCCGCACCCAGCACCACGACCGAGGCGGTCAGTAGCCGACACATCCAGGCGAGACGGCGATGGCTGGCCTGAAAGCCGTAAGGATCATGTTCGGCGATGCTGGCATGACGCCCCCTGGGAAGGGGCGGGGCGTCTTTGCGCTTGCGCTTCAGGAGGGTTAGCCGCGCCATGTGTATCCCTCGCTATTGAACTCGACGGGATCACAGACACACGGGCTTTCCTTGAGCTTATCGACACCGGTGCCATCCTTGGGCAGTTCGATGTCATCAAAGGCGCAGCCAGCCAACAAGGTTGTGACGGCGACAAAACAGACAAGACGCAGGGGGGAGAGATGTTTCATTGCGGGGCTCCTGTAGATTTGGGGGCGTTATTGGAAAGCGGTTTGACAGAGTGGCTGGGGGTTGCAGGCCAGAAGGGCAGCACGCCCAACAGCAGCAGGAAGAGAAAGCCGAGGACAAAAAGCTGCGACCAGATCGCAAGCGC
>JBNKVZ010000186.1:2410-3273 GCA_050299455.1 Thalassospira sp. | reverse complement strand
AAAGACTTGATCGTCTGGATCAGGAGTTCGGGTTCAAAAACCGCCCACCAGATCAGGACGAAATGAAAACTGATCAGCCCGAGCAGGCAGTAGCTTTTGAGAAGGTTGGCCAAAAACAGCAGGATGTGATGGGCATGCTGGCCGCATTGGCGCAGAAGGATTTTCAGAGTCATTTACCGAACCTTGTTCTGGGGTTTGGAATTTTGGCCGATTGAAGCCTTGCGGTGAGCTCTGGTGCGAGCGTCAGAATTGGGGGCCGCGCGGTTGACATCGGCGGAAGCTGTCGG
Source organism: Thalassospira sp. (assembly GCA_050299455.1). Lineage (GTDB taxonomy): Bacteria > Pseudomonadota > Alphaproteobacteria > Rhodospirillales > Thalassospiraceae > Thalassospira. Next base: position 2,986 of record JBNKVZ010000186.1, on the reverse strand, counting down.
CCCTCCGCCCAAGGCACTTGACGAGGTTGGATTTTTGAGACGTTCGGCGACCCGTTCGCGATGGGCGTTAAACCGGTCGGCAAAGGAACTGGCATGGCCCTTGGGATCGGCGAAAAAGGACTGTCCCGCGCCAAAGGCATTGGCGGCGGCCCCGCTGGCCCCGCGTGCAGCCTTGAGCAGGCGACCGCTTTTGACGTTATTGAAGATCGTCATGCCGGTTGCCAGCGCCCCACCCGTCAGGGCCGCCACGGCGGAATTGGTGAATTGCGACTGGGTAATGGAATTGGCCATGCCCGTGGCTTCGGTGACAAAGGCAAAACCCATCCAGCCGAGCACGACCGGAACAATCACCTTCATGTCCTGAAGATCGCCCGAGGCATCGACATAACCGTCAAGCTGAAGGGCGGCGACGGCATAGAGCACCAGGCCGATGGCAAGGGTGGCCCCAAACAGCACCATATAGGCGGCGAGCAGGGATTTAAGCGCCTGCACGACCATGCCCCGGCTCCAGCCAAAGCCGATGCCCATCATCAGATAGGGCGACAGCGCGGCCAGCATCATGACGCGGAAAATACT
>JBNKVZ010000186.1:0-2076 GCA_050299455.1 Thalassospira sp. | reverse complement strand
CCTATTGTGATGAAGAACAACTCATGCGAGAATCCGATCAGATCGGACTTAGCCATCACCATCTTGATACCGTGGACGATAAACCAAATGGCGACGACAGAACCAAAGATAACCACCATCGGTGTGGTCAGCACATTGCTTAAAGCATCGGTATATCCGGCGGCAGCATCCAGATACCGTTCCATCGGTTCGCACATGAAGCAGCTAACAGCGGCTTCTGCTGGGGTGTTGTTAATTGCCATGTTGATTTTGCCGTTTCCTGGGGAAGCGCAGGCCGCGTGCAGAAAATGCGCAACGGAAAATAAGTTTTTTGACTTCGATTATGCCAAGCGCATGTGGATTGAATTGCGGACGCGAGATCAGTTGGAAGCAGAATGGGCGCGTGTCGGGACGCAATACGAAGCCGCACAACAGCAGGGTGTTTTTGACGGAACAGTTAAAGAAGTTCGCGCCCGAATTGAGGTGCTTCCTAACGCAGAGCAAGTCATGCAGGGGCATGATCTGGATTTGGCGTATAACGGTGTTTGGATCCCGGCAGTAGAAATGCAGCCGGGAAGAGCTTACGGCTCTTTCAATAATGCTGCTGGTAATGTCGCGCCGAAAAGCCTCGCATGTAACGTAACAATCATGCGTAATATTTTTACGCATCAGTGTTTTGATCTGCCCGACTGGCGCACAGAAGAATTGGCGGCGGCTGATACGGCCAAATTTCAAGAAATTCAGCGTAAGAAATAGTTTATTCAAAGAGGCGATCCTCATTCATCGCCTCCTTCCTGCTCGCCGCCATCCCCTGAGGGGCGGAACTGCAACAGCATGTTGGCCTGGATGCGGATCAGCTGCGCCATTTGCTGTTGTTGCTGCACCTGAATGCGGGTTTGATGCAGAGAGGCTTTGAGCAGGGTGGCAAGCAGGGTTTTGACATCAACCGCCTGATCGCTTTGTGATTCCAGCTCTTCGATAATGTCCTGATTGATTTCGGCCAGCTCGGTCGAGGTGCGGTCGGCCTGGGCGAGGCCGGTATTGACCGCTTCCCGCGCCATTTTGGCCCGGCGGGCTTCGGTTGCCTTGCGGGCGGCGGCCCGGGCGGCAAAATAAAGCCGCTGCTCTGTCGGGCTATCGGGGTTTTTCCAGTCGGGCGCATTGCCTTCACCGCCCCAGGAACCGCCTTCGGGCATGGCCCAGTCATCGGGGCTGCCTTCTTCACCAAACTTCCAGCTATCGGGGTCCTTGGGATCAAACCACAGCGTGGAGTTATAGAAAAACCGCCGCGCACAGATGCTTTTCCAGTCCACATCATCAAGATTGACACCCGGCATCAGCTTGGAAAAATCCGGCAGCAAACAGGAAATATCGCGATTGATCTGCTGGCCCAGCTTGGCAAGATTAAGCACTGGCACGGCGACCTGGCCGAGCTTGCCAATGGCATTGATCTGGTCCTGGGCGGTCTTGCTGATCTTGCCAAGGATTTCGGTCTGTTTCATCAGTTCGTCAAACTGCTGTTGCAGCTTGTTGAACTGTTCGGTGATCTTGGCAAACGATGTGGCATCAAACACCGGATAGGTCGCAAAGGCAGGCAGGCTCGTCATTGTTAAAAGCCCGGCCACGGCAAGGATGCGCAGATATTTCCTGTTCATTTCATCCCCCGTTTAAAACGACAGATCAACAAACAGCGCAGGCCTACCAGCAGCGTGGTGAACAATTGCAGCCCCAGCAGAATGAACCCGGCGACCGGTACGAACACCAGCAGACTGGCGGTGAATGCCAGTCCGGCCAGTGTTGCGAGCAAGAACACCAGATCAGCTTTGGGCGCGGTGAGATTAATCGGGGCTGTGTTGGGTGTGTCTGCCTTGTGAAAAAAGGCAGGCGGGCTTAGAGGTGGTTGCGCCATGCGTCCCCCCATTGGCTTTGCAAGGTTTCCATGAGTTTGTTTTCGTCAGGACCGGAGCGGTAAAAGCGCAACGGGTCGCCGAGCGGCGAAAGATCGACATTGAGAATGGCACTTTCTTCATAGCCGCTGACTTCATCGCGTTTGATGATCAAAACCCGCCGGTCATTGAACTCGTCAGACCGGGTGCG
>JBNKVZ010000185.1:0-7839 GCA_050299455.1 Thalassospira sp. | reverse complement strand
ACACAACACACAGTTCATAGCGGGGAAATTGACAATGAAAACGCTAATGGGGCCGGTACTTTCATTTCGCGGCTATGACGAACAATCAAACAGCTGGAAATTGAGTGCTTTGGTTGTTACTGAAGATGGCGCACCCCGCGACCTATACTTTTCCGGGAATATTCAAGTTCCCCCGGCATCCGCAACGTTACTTTGGCAAGTCGGCAACCGCGCGGCATATAAATTTTCCTTTGAAGCTCCCCTTTCAGACACGCCAACCAGGCTAACCTACAGCCCGGCGGAAAATACCTACTTTGATGTTCATCTTCCTGCACGCAATAAAGCACCTTTTATGGCCTATGCGTCGTGTAACGGATTTTCATCGCAAAAGGTCATGAAGGGGGTAGAGGTTAAAAATCGCATGTGGCTGGAGATGGCAGCACGCCATGATCAGATGCCCTATCACCTGATGCTTTTGGGCGGAGATCAGGTTTATGCCGATTCCGTTTGGGAAGTCGTCCCCGCCATTAAAAAATGGAACAGTTTGCCGAACGCCAAGGCCAATAAGGCATCCTTCACCAAAACAATGCACCGCCAACTTACCAAATTCTATTTCGACCTTTACACAGAAAGGTGGGCACAGCCCGAAGTGGCCCAAATGATGGCGAGCATTCCGGCAATTTCGATGTGGGATGATCACGACATTTTCGATGGCTGGGGATCATATCCCGCAGAACGGCAAAACTGTGATGTGTTTCAAGGTATAGGCGACATCGCCAAACACGCCTTTAGCGTTTTTCAACAACACCTTGCACCCAACACTCAAAAACCCGCCCCTTATCTGGCACCAAATCACGGATTTTCGGTGGGTCATGTTGTGGGCTCTACTGCAATCCTGTCGATTGATATGCGCTCCGAACGCAGTCAAACACAGGTATTGTCGCCCGAACACTGGGACAACATATATGCGTGGCTTTCCGGCCTTTCCAATATTGACCACTTGTTCGTCATGTCGAGCATCCCTGTGGTTTACCCCGATTTTAACATACTTGAATCCTTCCTGGGTGCCGTACCGGGACAGCAGGAACTTGAAGACGATTTGCAAGACCATTGGAGCAGCCGAAGCCACAAAGGTGAACGAAACCGAATGGTTCATCGGCTATTTAAGTTTCAGGAACGGGGTATTAGGGTAACGATCCTATCTGGCGATGTTCACGTCGCGGCCTTTGGCATGCTTGAGAATAACCGCACCGAATATAAGGGACATACCCGGGTGATTAATCAGTTGATATCATCTGCCATTGTCCACCCTGCCCCCAGCAAGATGGTACTGTTTGCCTTAACCCACCTGTTGGACAAAGAAAGAGAAATTGATCCGGGTATCCTTTCGCGAATGGGTATCTTTCCCGGCACAGATACCAAGTTTGTCGGGGCACGTAACTTCTTAAGCCTTGAACCCGACCAGAACACAGAGCGCCCGCGTTACTGGGCAAACTGGTTTGCCGAAAAACAGGGGGAACCCTTCACCAAGGTCATCCATCCCGTCAATCCATGAACTTTTGGCCCAAATACCCCCGCCCCGAAAGAAAGGGCGGACCGGATAACCGGACCGCCCGCAACAACAGTAAACTAAATGATCTTGAGGTATTCGGCTAAAACTCAATCGGTTTCCGCCGGTTTTTCATCCGCCTTGGCCAGAACGGCATCCAGCAGCACCTGACCGCCCGCATCTGACCAGTGTTTATGGACTTCCTCGATCTCGTTATGGGAAATACCATCGACACAGGGGATAAAGATCATCGCGGTAGGCGTGACCTTGGCAAGATAGCAGGCGTCATGCCCGGCACCCGAGACGATTTCACGGGCCTTGTAACCACCGCGTTCCGCGCCTTTGCGCACCGCATCCACACAGGACGGATCAAACGGCACCGGTGCGTAATAGAAGATTTGCTCGAATTCGCATTCAAGACCGATGCCGGATTTAATCTCCTCTACCCCTTTGCGAAGGGCGGCATCCATATCGGCGAGAACGGCATCATCCGGGTGGCGGAAATCGACCGTCAGGAACACCCGACCGGGGATAACATTGCGCGAATTGGGGTGGATTTGCATCATGCCGACCGTGGCACAGGCCAGCGGCCCGCGATCGAGGCCAATTTTATTGACCAGTTCAATAATGCGTGCCGCCCCCAAAAGCGCATCCTTGCGCGAGGTCATTGGCGTTGGTCCGGCATGGGCCTCCACCCCGGTGAGGGTGATTTCATACCAGCGCTGCCCTTGGGCATCGGTGACAATGCCGATATCCATGCCTTCATCTTCCAGGATCGGCCCCTGTTCGATATGGGCTTCAAAATAGGCCCCCATCGGATGGGCATCAATCGTCGCCTCGTCTTCACCCATATAGCCGATGCGTTTAAGTTCCTCGCCCATGGTTTTGCCATCGACATCAGCGCGAGAATGGCCATATTCTAGGTCAAACACCTTGGCAAACACGCCCGATGCCACCATTGCCGGGGCAAAGCGGGAGCCTTCTTCGTTGGTCCAGCACACAACTTCTACCGGGGCTTCGGTTTCGTATTTGGCATCGTTCAGGGTACGGATCACTTCCAACCCGCTTAACACCCCATAAACACCATCATATTTGCCGCCGGTCGGCTGGCTATCAAGATGGCTCCCGGCGACAATCGGCGGCAGGTCGGGGTTTTTGCCCTCGCGACGGGCAAAGATATTGCCCATCTTGTCAATCCGGATCGAGCAGCCTTCGTCCTTGCACCATTTGATGAACAAATCGCGGCTTTCACGGTCCAGATCGGTCAGGGCCAGGCGGCAGACACCATCCTTGGCGGTTTTACCGATTTTCGCCATTTCCATCAGGCTGTCCCAAAGGCGGTCCGCATTGATATTCAGGTTACGGGCGGTTGACGCAGCAGTCATAAATCAAAGTCCTTTCATATGTGGGGCATATAAATGCAAAACTTGCGGGGTGCTGCGCCTACTCGGCGGCGTCACGCATCGGGTTCAGCGGATGTTGCGGCCAGGTCATATAGGGCTTGTCGGTTTTGACCGGCTCCATCGTGATACAATCGGGCACCGGGCAAATGTGGTAACACAGGTTACAGCCCACGCATTCCTCGTCGATAACCACAAATTCCTTGCCGCCTTCGGGCTTGGCATTCATCGCAATCGCCTGATGCGAGGTATCTTCGCAGGCAATATGGCAGCGGCCACATTCGATACATTTATCCGGGTCAATTACGGCCTTGGTATCGAAATTCATGTTCAGTTCGTTCCAGTTCGCCACCTTGGGCACCGCCTTGCGGGTAAACTGGTCAACACTGGTGTAGCCCTGGTCATCCATCCATTGCGACATGCCATCAATCAAGTCATCGACAACACGGAAACCATAAATCATCGCCGCTGTGCACACCTGCACCGCATTGGACCCCAGCGCCATGAACTCCGCGGCATCTTTCCAGGTGGTGATGCCGCCAATACCGGAAATTTCCAACGCCCGGGTTTCCGGTGCACGGGCAATTTCCGCCACCATATTGAGCGCAATCGGCTTCACCGCTGATCCGCAATATCCGCCATGCGTGCCTTTGCCATCCACCACCGGTTCAGGCACCATCTGATCAAGATCGACCGAAATGATCGAATTAACCGTGTTAATCAGCGACACGGCATCCGCCCCGCCCTTTAACGCGGCCTCGGCCGACCACAGAATATTGGTGATATTCGGCGTCAGCTTGGTGAAAACGGGAATATCCACCGCTTCCTTAACCCAACGCGTGACCTGTTCAACCATTTCCGGCACCTGACCAATGGCAGACCCCATACCGCGTTCGCACATGCCATGCGGGCAGCCCAGGTTAAGTTCCAGGCCATGCACACCACTTTCGGCAATTTGCTGGGCGAGGTCCTTCCAGGCGCGTTCCTCAATCGGCGCCATCATCGACCCGATAATCACATGATCGGGCCATTCAGCCCGGCATTCGCGAATTTCCTGAAGGTTGAGCGCCAACGGGCGGTCGGAAATCAATTCGATATTGTTAATGCCCAAAAGACGGCGGTTTTGGTCATGATGCGCGCCATAGCGTGACGATACATTAACGACAGGCGGATCAATGCCCAGCGTTTTCCAAACAACACCGCCCCAGCCGGCCTGAAAGGCACGCACAACATTGTATTTTTTGTCGGTCGGCGGCGCAGAAGCCAGCCAGAACGGGTTAAGGCTATCAATACCGGCAATCTTGCAGCTTAAATCAGCCATGTTCTCTCTCCTCGGCGGGCAATGCTCAGGCGGTTTTCAAAAAGGCATCCATGGCGATGGCGGCACATTTGCCATCTTCAACCGATTGCACGGTCAAATCCTCGCCGCTTTTGATGCAGTCACCGCCGGCAAAAATGCCCGGTGCCGTTGTCTGGTAAGTGTCATCAACCACAATCTTGCCACCGGAAATTTCCATCCCGGCCAGATCATCGGTTTTAATCTTCTGACCAATCGCCTTAAGGACCTGATCGGTTTTGACCTCGAACGTTTCGCCGGTTCCCACCAGCTTGCCGCTGTCATCCAGCGCGGTTTTTTCAAACACCATGCCCATCAGGCGGCCATTGGCCTTGATCTCGACCGGTTTGGCCCAATAGCGCACGATAACACCATTGATTTTGGCCAGTTCCTGTTCAAATTCGGTGGCGGACATATGTTCCGGCCCGCGACGATAGACCAATGTGACCTCATCCGCGCCCAGGCGCTTGGCCTGCACGGCGGCATCAATCGCGGTATTACCCCCGCCAATTACAACAACCGAATTGCCCACCGGCATGGTGGATTTATCACTGGCCTGGCGCAGTTCCTCGATAAAATCAATCGCGTCATCAACGCCACTGGCGGCTTCACCGGCAAGGCCCAAATTATTGGTCGCCCCCAGGCCAACACCGACAAACACCGCATCAAAGGAAGCTTTGATATCGCCAAGCGTTATGTCACGGCCCAGCGCCTTGCCATATTCGATGGTGATCCCGCCGATACCGAGCAGGAATTCAACTTCGCGCTGGGCGAAATCGTTGGTCATTTTATAGGCCGCCAGGCCATATTCATTAAGGCCGCCCGGCTTTGGCTTGGCTTCAAACACCGTCACATCATGGCCCAGCATGGCGGCACGATGTGCGCAGCTTAACCCTGCCGGCCCTGCGCCAATAACGGCAATTTTTTTGCCGGTTGCCGCAGCGCGCTTGAACGGGTGCGGCAGGTTTCGCGCCATTAAATGGTCCACGGCGTAACGCTGCAAATTGCCAATTTCAACGGCTTCGTCTTCGGCGACATTGCGCACACAGGCTTGCTCGCACAGCACTTCTGTCGGGCAGGCCCGGGCACAGGTGCCGCCCATAATATTGGCCGACAAAATGGTTTTTGCCGCCCCGTCGGGGTTGCCGGTGCTGATTTTGCGAATGAAGCCGGGAATATCGATCGATGTCGGGCATGCCGTGACACAAGGCGCATCATAACAATACAGGCACCTGTTGCTTTCGGCCATGGCCTGCAAGGTGGAAAACGGGGGGTGCAGATCGGAAAAATTATCGGCAATGGCTCCTGCCGACATTTGGCCGGATTGCAAAGCGGGCTTTGCCTGCTGGGTCGTCATTTCATGTCTCCCTGCGCTAAAGGCGTCCTCTCCTGCGCCAGCGAGAGACATGCGACAGAAATACAGCATACAGATACATCACGGGCCTTGATGGCACGACAAACGCGGCCACCCCTGACATATCCGGCAATGTGTATTCCTGGCGTTTTTCAACAAACCCGCCGCATTTTTTGCGATCAGGGCCGTCGATCCCTTATTTTTATCCCGCCGTGTTTTGTCTTTGTCACTTTGTCAACACGGTCAGGAGCCTCTCTCTGACCTTTACAGCATGATCAATCCTGATCATTTGGTCAAGATTAATTTTACCCCCAAAAATCCGCCTATTTTTTGCCAGGAAAAACACTGTCATTTCAGGCTGTTTGGGCAAAACCCACCTTAAAACCCGCCTAATCCTGAATTGATTACGATATTTTCGGAACAACCCAAAGGCCAAAGTGTTAAGGTTTTAATCTGCCGATGCCAATGTCCGCAGCACACCACCTACCGCGATCCGACGCGGCATCGGTCGATGAACAGCGCAAGGCACATCCCGCAAGTAAGGGAGGCATAGATGATCGTGATTGAAACACAATCGGACCGGTCGCAGGGCAAAAACAAACGGACAGATAAAGGTGCCGTTTGTCTAACTCCTGGGGTTATCCGACCAGTGGATATCGGGCTTTTCCAATACTTTGCGGAACGCTGTGAAAACCATCCTCTATGGAGCAAAAGCCATGTCCGATCATCCCATTCTTGTGGGGTTTGACGGCACTGATGCGGCGCACCGCGCCGTTGAATTTGCCGCAAACCGCGCCGAAATCTCAGGGTGCCCCATTCATATCGCCTATATTCTTGAATGGTCGCCCTACAGCTTTCTATCCGCCCAGGAACTTGAAGAACGCCATCAACGCCGCTCCGAAGAACTTGGCCGCGCGGAAGCCACCCTTACACCTGCCCTTGAAATCCTGCGTAATCGCAACATCACCGTCACCCACGAAGTCCGTTACGGGCATTCGGGCGAATTGATGTGCAAAATCGCCAAGGAAAAACAGGCCTGCCAAATTGTTATTGGCCGCAAAGGCGGGTCAGGCTTGGGGGCACGTTTGCTTGGCAGCCTCGCCCTGACCCTGGTTCAGGCCGCACCATTGCCTGTTACCGTTGTGCCATGAGCCCTACCCCACCAGGGACCACAACATCAAACGGCATCAAGCCGTAAAAACGGGAAATAAAAAGACAAGATCAGGAGCTCTTCATGTTTTTACAAAAATGGATTCCCGCCTCGGTGGCGGGTGCGGCCATTTTATCCTTTACACAGGTCGCGCAAGCCCAGGAAGGCGGCGGCATGGATCAGGTGATTAACGAAACCGTTGCGCCGATCTCCAATGTCATTGCCGGTGCGATTTTTTACAGCGTATCTCTCGGGGATGTTCAATTCCCCCTGATTGTCGGCTGGCTGGTTCTCGCGGCGACCATTTTCACCCTGTATTTTGGATTTGTTCAATTTCGCATGTTCGGCCACGCCATTTCGCTGGTCAAGGGGGACTATTCCGACCCCAATGATGCGGGCGAGGTCTCGCATTTTCAGGCGCTGGCCACCGCGCTTTCAGGCACTGTCGGGCTGGGTAACATTGCCGGGGTGGCGGTTGCCATCTCGATTGGTGGCCCGGGCGCGACCTTCTGGATGATTTTGGCCGGTCTTTTGGGCATGGCCTCAAAATTTACCGAATGTACGCTGGGGGTTAAATATCGTAACGAATATGCCGATGGCCGCATTTCTGGTGGCCCGATGTATTATTTGTCCAAAGGCCTGACAGAACAGGGCAAACCCGGCATTGGCCGTGCGCTTGCCATTCTGTTTTCCATTTGCTGCATTGGCGGTGCCGTTGGCGGCGGTAATATGTTCCAGGCCAATCAGGCCTTTCAGCAAATTGTCAATGTCACCGGTGGGGAGCAAAGCTTTCTCGCTGGCAATGGCTGGTTGTTTGGCCTTGTCATGGCGGCAATCGTCGGGATGGTCATTATTGGCGGCATTAAATCGATTGCCAAGGTGACGGAAAAGATTGTGCCGTTTATGGCGGTTATTTATGTCCTGTCCGGCCTGGTGATTATTGGCATGAACCTGGAGCATGTCGGCGATGCCTTTTATCGTATTTTTAACGGGGCCTTTACCGGCGCAGGGGTTGCCGGTGGTATGGTCGGCGCTTTGATCCAGGGCTTCAAACGGGCGGCTTTCTCGAAC
>JBNKVZ010000184.1:0-7850 GCA_050299455.1 Thalassospira sp. | reverse complement strand
CAGCGACATCAATCTGCTCAAGGGGCTTGATATTATTGATGTTGGCTGCGGGGCTGGTTTGCTGTCCGAGCCAATGGCGCGCCTGGGTGCCAATATGACCGCCCTTGATGCCGCGGAAAACAACATCAATGTCGCCCGCATCCACGCCGAACAGGGTGGCCTCACCATCGATTATCGCCTTGGCACCCCGGAATCGATTGTCGATGAAGGCCGCCAGTTTGACGTGGTGCTGAATATGGAAGTCATCGAACATGTCGATGACCCGGCATTTTTCATGCAGGCCTGTACCGCCCTGCTTAAGCCCGGCGGCATCATGTTTATTGCCACCCTGAACCGCACCATCAAATCGCTCGCGCTGGCAAAAGTCGGTGCGGAATATGTGTTGCGCTGGGTTCCGGCAGGCACGCATGACTGGCGCAAATTCGTCAAACCGTCAGAACTGTCACGCTATATCCGCGATTGCGGCCTGCAACTGACCGAGATTACCGGCATTGCCTATAACCCGATGCAGGATAAATGGCTTCCGGCCCCGCGTGATCTTGATATCAATTATCTGGCGATGGCCGTTAAACCGGCACAGGACTGATCTTCCCTCCGTCACAGGCGAGCCCCATGACAACTCCCTCCCTGGAAACAGAGCGTCTGGTTCTTGAACCCTTCGGCAGTGCCGAGCATATCCAGGCCTGGTGCGAAATGGACATGGATGCTGACATCATGCGTCATATCCGCCCGCCCAGCCCGACGATGGAATTGGCCCGCAAACGCCTGCAGGATGCCGATACGAACGGCCCCGCCATTGTCGGCAATTGGGGCATTCGCGAAAAGGCGGGGAATGCCGTAATCGGCCGGGCTTTGCTACGCTGGCTGCCCGACGACAGTGCCGTTGAAATTGGCTATCGCCTGTCACGCGCCAGTTGGGGCAAGGGCTATGCCACCGAACTGGCCCTGGCGGTTGTCCATTATGGTTTTGCCACATTAAACCTGCCCGCCATTTGCGGTGTTTATCAGGCGGGTAATCATGGCTCCCGCCAGGTGTTGGAAAAATGTGGCCTGATCGATGCAGGCACAACAGATGTGCATGGGGGCACGGCCAAGCCTGTCATGATGCTGACCCGCGAACAATGGCACGGGGCTGCGGCGCAAAACTGAGCCTGCCTGCAACAAGACACAAAAGGAATTCCCATGTCAGACCAACAACCCTGCCTGACAACAGACCGGCTTGTTCTTGAACCGTTTGGCGAAGATCACGTTCCGACCCTGGCCCGTGCCAATATGGATGAACGGGTGATGCGCTATATTCGCCAAGCCAGCCCCGATTATGAAACCGCCGAAACAAGCATTCGCAACATCCTGCTTCAGGATGATGGGGAATTGGGGGTCTGGGGCGTGCGCCTGCGCGAAACCGGCGAGGTCATCGGCCTGGGCATTTTGCGCCCCTTGCCCGATAAAAGCGATGTCGAGGTGGGCTACCGCCTGACATTTGACCATTGGGGCAAGGGCTATGCCACAGAAATTGCCCGCACCCTGATCCATTACGGCTTTGCGACTGTCAATCTGCCCAGCATCACCGCCACCTTTGATGCCGAAAATACTGCATCCCGCCACGTTCTGGAAAAATGCGGCCTGCGCGATGACGGCATGACAGCAGCCTATCACGCCCACGGCACTCCGCTTGTGCGCATCAACCGCACCGATTGGGAAAAATAACGCGTTTTTCTGTTACCTGCTAAGATGCGATCCCCACCGCTCGATAGTGCCCGATAGTGCCCGATACTGCCCGGTAACGTCAGTCGGTTAAAACCCGGTTGCGGCCAGCCCGCTTGGCTTCATACATCAATCTGTCAGCTTCCAAAATCAACTGGTCCAGGCTGGAAGAGGATGTCATGTCACGGCTGACCACGCCGGCACTAATGGTAATGAAAATCCGGGTATCGGCCATGCCGCCAATGCCGAAAATTCGCGCCCCGGCAATGGCATTGCGAATTTTCTGGGCTGTTTCCTCGGCCGCCTCCGGGGAAATATGGGGAAACAACACCGCAAATTCCTCGCCGCCCAATCGGCCAATCACATCATTTTCCCGCAAATGCTGACGAATAACATCTGCAACCTCGGCCAGCACAAAATCGCCGGTGGCATGCCCATAGCTGTCATTGATCTGCTTGAAATGGTCAATATCAATCAAAACAACGCTCAGGCGATCCTGTTGCACGGCAAGACGGCTTACCAGGTTCTTTCCCTGGGTCACAAAGGCCCGCCGCGATAAAAGGCCGGTTAGAAAATCGTGGTTGGCGGCATGGTCAAGCTGGCGCAGCAACACGGTGCGCGCCGCATTGATGCTGGCAACCGTCAAGGGCCCGATTGCCAAAAGCGCAATGCCCATCCGGGTCGAGATCACCGCCCGATAGACATCCATATGAGAAGGAAAATTATATGCGAGATTGAATTCAAGCACATAAATCAGGGCCTGCGAGACCAGAAAAATAATAAAGGCTGTGACCTGTAAGCGATAGACCAGCGCACACCATAAAAGGGCGGGCACGGGAAAAACAATAGCCCCCGGCCCACCAACAAATTCCACCAGCAGCAAACTGCCGAAAAGGGCAAGTACTGGCATATAGGGCTTTATTTTTTCCCATATGGTTGCACTATTACGCCACATGGCAACAATTTCGCGCAACACACGGGGGCGAACCGACACCGTAAGCGCAAAAGGCAGGATCACGACAAAATTGGCAAATTCAGCACTGGCCCAAAACACGAACCCCATGAACGGCGCGCTGCCAAAATAAATGTGCGAAACAACGCCGCCGATGCTTCCCGAAGTACAAGCCGACAAAAAGCCGATAATGCTAAGATGCCTGATCGACCGGGGACGCAACAGGCTGATATCGTCACACGACAAACGCCGCAGCATGATCACGGCAACCATCACGCCGCACAAATTTGCCACAGCCAGCAAAAATGACACCCAAAGGGTCGCTCCGGTAAGATAATCCGCGCTGACATAACCAATACATGCCGCCAGCCACCCAAAAGAGTGATTAAGGCGTGGATTGCGCACCAGAATGGCCGATAACATCGCATTGGCAGGCCACAGTGCCGCCAGCATATTATCAGGTCGCGTCAGAATACCAAAAAGCGACAGGGCAAAAACAATCGCAGCAACAATCACCGGCCCCTGGATATAAGAGATATACAGGTTCCGTGGTGATTTATCCCGAACTGACGACTTTGTTTCCTGCAACAGCCTGCCCCTGACTAGCGCGTGCCGCCCCGAAACGGCATAAACCAAAAATGAATACCGTTTCCGGAAAGATGATGTGCGACATCAACTGACGTGACAGCATATCCAGTGGGGCGCACCCCCATTTGCAAAACAAACACAAGCCATATGAACTTGGTATCCTCAGGGGCCAAACCGGCAGGTTTTCCGCACCGGCATCATACCGGTAAAACGGCAACACCCGGTTTTTGATACCAACAAAGACCCCCGCCCCAAAACGGTAACCATCTTCGCCCGCGCAACAACACAGAAATTATTCACACAGCTTCAATTTGTTTTTTAAACAAGTCCAAACCCGCTCGGCAATCGGCAACTTGCGACAACCTGATGACAAATGCGCTGCTGTCAGTTTTTCTTCGTTTTGTCTTCAATCCACGGCAAAGCTTGCACATCAATGCCCTCTTCAACCAGTTCCGTGGCTTCCTTAAGGGTGGCTTCACCATAAATGCCGCGTTTTTCGGTTTCACCGTAATGGATTTTACGGGCTTCCTCGGCAAAACCGACACCCACATTTTCACAATTGGTTTCAACCTGGCGGCGTAACTCGCTCAGGGCCTTGTGGGTAGCTTCAGCAATGGCAGCCTTTTGGCGGTTTTCTGCTGCGGTTTCCTTTTGGCGCGATGTTCTTAATCGCGGGGCCATCAGGGCCTTGCCAACCTTGTCCGATCCACATATCGGGCAGCAAAGCTCACCGCCAGAGGATTGCTCCTCATAGGCTGCGCTATCGCGAAACCAGCCTTCAAATTCATGGTCATGGTCACATTTTAGCTGAAACAGAATCATGATCGCGTTTGGTCAAGTCGTGTTAAACATGTGCAATGAAAAGGACGATATTAGGATATATGGCAATTTTGTTGGAAAAGACCAGCACTACCATGCAAACGACGTGCAATTTCGACATAAAATAATAACAACCAAGCCGCACATCCTGGCCGAAAACAAAGCTTCATTGCGCATCACCCGATGCACAAAGCAACCTGTAATTCATAAAACATTGTACAAAAATCACGTTAAAATGTTTAAAATACGTCCCCTTTTCAGGCAGCAACACGGCCCCAAAAAAGCGGCCTGAATGACAAAAAAGCATCCGGCTTTCGCGAAGGAATTCGCGCCAATATGCGGCTTTCACATTGATTTTAATGTTATTTTCTATCGGGAAAATCTCAATCACACATCAAAGCCATACAGAAATTAAATTGAACAATAACGCCATTTATTGTCACGATCCGATAACCATTCCGTCACAGAACTGTTTCATAGCGTTTCTATAATCCCGGCTCGAATAAAGGGAGATCTGTTCTCTCTTTATAGTTTCACAAAGGGGGTTATTTGATGAAACGCATTCTTTGGGCCACGGCCCTTGCCAGCACCATGTGCTCGACCGCGGCCTTCGCTACAGACAAACTGCCGCAGGCTGACAATCCTTATTACACGCAGGCCCAACAGGACCTGCAAATGAAACTGGCGGACAAGCCCAATACCAACAAGGCAAAAAACATTATTTTGTTTGTTGGCGACGGCATGAGCATTCCGACCGTCACCGCAGCCCGCATTTTTGAAGGTCAGATGCGCGGTGTTGAAGGTGAAACCAACAGCCTGGTTTTTGGTCAGTTCCCGAATGTGGCCCTGTCGAAAACCTACACCAATGACGGCCAGATCGCCGATTCCGCACCGACGGCCTCCGCAATGATGAGCGGCGTTAAATCCAATAACGGCACCATCGGTGTTTCGGGCGATGTAAAGCGCAAAGACTGTGCGGCACAGCTTAAAATGCCGACCACCTCGCTGGCCGAACGGGCCGAATTGCTGGGCATGTCCACCGGTATCGTGTCGACCGCACGTCTGACCCATGCCACCCCGGCTGCCGTTTATGCCCACACCGCCGACCGTAACTGGGAAAGCAACGCCGACCTGACCGAAGAAGCCATCAAAGATGGTTGCCCGGACATTGCCAGCCAGCTGATCGCATGGCCGGCCGGTGACGGTTTTGAAGTTGCCTTTGGTGGCGGTCGCCGCATGTTCATCGACAAAACCATGGCCGACCCCGAAGACAAGGGCAAAACCGGCCAGCGTACCGATGGCCGTGACCTGACCGCCGAATGGGTCAAGCGTTATGGTGATGAAGGCGCTTATGTCTGGAACGAAGAACAGTTCAAGGCCCTCGACCCGGCCAAGAAAAAGCACGTTCTGGCCCTGTTTGACCGGTCGCACATGGAATATGAAGCCGACCGCGCAAAAGATGCCGGTGGTGAACCCAGCCTGGCCGAAATGACCGAAAAAGCCATCGATATGCTGTCGCAAAACGACAAGGGCTTTTTCCTGATGGTGGAAGCCGGTCGTATCGACCACGCCCATCATGCCGGCAATGCCTACCGTGCCCTGCGCGACACCGTGGCCCTTAACGACGCGGTCAAAATGGCACTGTCCAAGGTCAAAACCGACGACACCCTGGTCATCGTAACCGCCGACCACAGCCACACCATGACCATGTCTGGCTATTCGTCACGCGGCAACCCGATCCTGGGCCTGTCGGAAGGCAAAAGTGACGACGGCAAGCCTTACACCACCCTTGGCTACATGAACGGCCCGGGTGCCCTGGTGGACGCACCGCGCGCCGACCTGACCAATGTTGACACCCAGGACCCGGACTTCCTGCAGCAGGCCCTGGTGCCGATGAGCAGCGAAACCCACGCCGGTGATGATGTCGCCATCTTTGCCACCGGTCCGTCGGCCTATCTGTTCCACGGCGTTGTTGAACAGAACCTGATCTATCACGTCATGGATCACGCCGCCGAAATCGAAAAGCAACTGGCTGACTAAACCGGTCGCACGCCATCTTTTCAGGCCGGTCGCACCCTTTTCGTTGCGACCGGCTTTCTGCTTTCAAGGAGTTCCCATGCGTATTGACCGTCGCCATTTCCTGACCGGCAGCGTCGCTTTGATGGGCCTTGCCGCCAGCGCCACGACAAACATCGCCCGTGCTGCCGAAAGCCTTAAAATTCGCGATATTTATAAAACCCAGGACGAGTTTTCCCAGCGCGCACGCGACCTTCAGGGCAAACATATCGACATTCCCGGCTTTATGGCACCGCCGCTTAAGGCCGATGCCAACTTTTTTGTTCTGACCAAAATGCCGATGTCGGTTTGCCCGTTTTGCGAAACCAGTGCCGACTGGCCCAATGACATCGTTTTTGTCCGGATGCGCGAAAAGCTTGATGCGGTGCGTTTTAACCGCCCGATCATGACCAGCGGCATCCTCGAACTCGGTTTTGCCAAAGACCCTGAAACCGGCTTTGTCAGCATGGTCCGCCTTGTTGACGCAACATTCGAGATCGTCTGACATGGCACATTCAGCCCCCGGCACCAAAACATCACAACCAGGCAACAGCCCCGCCCTTGAAATCAACGGGCTTTCCCTTCGCTTCGAGCGAAACGAAACACCGATCCTCACCCTGCCGCATCTCAAGATCGAACCGGGCACCCTCCTCGGTGTTGCCGGGCCATCGGGGTCGGGCAAATCTTCGTTGCTCTATCTACTGACCGGTTTGTTACGGCCCAGCAAAGGCTCCATCCATTGGGGCGATACCGACCTTACAGCCCTGTCCGAAGGGGCATGTGATGGCTGGCGTCGCAAGCATGTCGGTTTCATTTTCCAGGATTTCCACCTGATCGGCGAGCTGTCCCCGCTGGAAAACGTGTTATTGCCCGCCGGTTTTCATGGCTGGCATATCCCGGCTTCGTTGCGCAAACAGGCCGAAAACCTGCTTGACCTTGTCGGTGTTCCTGGCAATCGCCGTTCGGTAACGGATTTATCGCGCGGGGAACAACAACGCGTGGCCATTGCCCGTGCCCTGTTATTTGATCCGCCCATTCTTCTGGCCGATGAACCCACCGCCAGCCTTGATAGCAGTGCGGCCGAAAACTGCGCGGATATTCTGTTTGCCAATGCGCGTGACAATAACCGCACCCTGATCATTGTCAGCCACGACCATACCGTCATTGATCGTTGCCCCCGTGTCCTGCATTTCGACAAGGGCCAACTTCTGACTGAAAACGAGGCCGCATGAACCCGTTTCCAATTGTTTTTGCCAGCCTGCGCCGACACTGGGTCATGAATTTGCTGTTTATCGCCCTGATCGCCGTTGCCGTGGCCATCGGCGTTGGCATTACCGCCCAGGAACGTGCGTTACGTCAGGGCAGCGCCCACGCCGCCGACAAATTTGACATCCTTGTCGCCGCACCGGGCAGCCAAACCGACATTGTCATGAATACGATCTTTCTGCGCCCTTCGGCGGTAAACCTGCTTGAAGGGCCGATATGGTCCAAACTGCTAAACGATGACCGGGTGGATTTTGCCGCCCCGCTGGCCTTTGGTGATTCCTGGCAGGATCACAGCATTGTCGGTTCCACCGCGCAATTCGTTAATTATCTGTCCGGCGGCCTCAAGGACGGCCACATGTTTGCCGACCACGAAGAAGCCGTTATCGGGGTGGCTGTCCCCCTTCAAATTGGTGACAGCTTTGAACCCGCCCACGGGCATGGCTTTGAAGCCGAACATCAACATCAT
>JBNKVZ010000183.1:0-7952 GCA_050299455.1 Thalassospira sp. | reverse complement strand
GCTTGGTTCCCGTTCTGGTTTTGACGCGTGCGTCTATCTGTGGTCCTGCGGCCATCCCCGCGTGCAATTTTCATCGTTTCATTAATCCGATTAATAGAGGCCCAAAGCCTTCTAAAAAGGGGTCCCGGCGACAAGGGAGAAGAAACATTTGGGAGGCCGCCCCGCACAAGCTTTTGGCTTGCACGTTTGCCGTCTGGGCGTTGGCCTGGAGGGGAGTCGAACCCACACACCTTCCCGATTGCGCCATGTAGTTCCTTCGGCATTCGCCAGGACATTCCTTTTACATCGTCAGATGGAGGACAAGGGATTGTGAGACATTGCCTGATTCGAACAGGCTGGTTACCAATGTAGTCCCACAGGCATTCCTCCTGTGTGTTTTCGCCTTCCTTGGGAAAGCCGCGGCGACAAGTGTGTTGTGAAACGTATTTGCGCTGCTCTACCGACTGAGCTACGTGGCCGTGACCACGGCGGGACTCGAACCCGCGACATGGGCATTACAATTGATGTAGTTCCACTGGCATTCGCCGCATCTCCGCAAGGAGTCTGGTCAGGTCTGGCGGACAAGGCGTCCATGAGATCATGTGCTAAAGGACAGGATGTAGTCCCATGAGCATTCCGCCAGACCTGTTTTTAAATCTCGATCTTTTTGATCTGTTCCACCCAGTGCTCCGGGCCATTTTGGCCGTTGGAGAAGGTGGCGATCTGATCGAATACCGCGTCGGAAAATCCGCCGATGTTCAACACATCTTCACGGTTTTTCACCTGCGTTGTGCCGTAAGGTGCTATGTCGATGCACACCAGCTTGGCCTTCGGGTTGCGCTGTTTTAAAACAGCCCATTCCTCAGCCATGCCCGTTGAGCGCGAACCGTTCCGGTCGTCCATCCAGGACTGATTGTCCGAGACGAATACAACAAGATCCGGCGTCTTTTTGCGCTTGTTCAGCCACTTCAGCGGTGCCGAGCAGTCCGTTCCGCCACCCCCAAGTTTTGCCAAGCGTCCGGCATTCGTCAGGATCGTGTCGCGCCGCTCCAAACGTGCGTTTCGCACGTCAAAGTCGAACGGCAGTACCTGGCAGTGCCGGTTTGTCCGCAGGAACGCGGCCGCAACCAGGGCGGCAACATCCACATGACGCACGGTCGAAGTTGCACCGTGGCGGTATCCGGTGACAGGAAAAGTCATCGAGCCTGACACGTCAGGGCAAACAACAACCGACCCTTCGACCTGCGGCACGTTCTGCACTGCGATTTCCATCGCGTCATGCAGTGCGTCCACAATTTCGCGCGGCACCTTGCCGATGACGTTTTGCGCTGCGACCATCAACTGATAGGGAAACGCGCGTGCCTTGGCGATTGCCTGCTGGTTGGCAAGCAGCTTTGCCACATGTTTCACGTTTTCCGGATCGTTGAAAACGTCGTGGCGTTCAAACGTGTTCAGGTTTTGTCGCACCATCTGCCACGAGCTTTTACGCGCGATGCCGGCCCAATGCTCGGTCGACAGATCAAGCTGGGTCAACATCTGGAACGGCACATCGGGCACTTTGCCTTCGCCAGTTTCCTTGAAGGTCAGCCATTCGCGAACGGCTTCCGGCAGAAGTGCTACGTCGCATGGGCGTCCGATGATCCAGGCAAACAGGGCTTCGCGTTCGCGGCTGGCCGGCTTCGGGTGAACCATCTTCAGCACATCCGCCAGCGATGGCGCATTCCCGATATTGGCCTGCAGCAATGCACGGTCTGATGCACTATTAAGCCAGTTCTGCACCATGCTTTTGGGCGCACTTCCCAAAGACTTGCGCCCGGTCTGCCCGGAACGAACCACTTGCACGAAGTTGCGCAGCATTTTGCCATTATCGACCACACGGCCGAAGACCGCACGAAAGAGCGCAGGATCACGGCGTGCCAGAACCGCCAAAAGCACGGCCGGCATATCCTTCATGTGACCCTTCTTGCGGGCGTAGATTGCGGTCTGCGCCAGAAAATCAGGGTCGATGCGTTCGGCAAGTTCGAGAACCTTGTCCAGTTCGCTCTGGGCATCCTGATAGAATAGATCGCCAAAAGTGCCCGTAACAGCCAGCTGTGCCAGCTTGTGCTCATCTTCATAAGCATAGGCCTTGGCGCCATGCATGTTGGTGTCGGTTGCCTTCGGGAGCAGTTTTCCCACGATCGTCGCAAACACGGATTTGTTCGCCATTTGCTTGTTCCTTCTGTTTTGATGTCCCAAGTTTTGCCATGACGGATGCGCAGAAAAAAGAAAAAAGAAAAAATCGTATAAGTTACTGATTTTAGTAAATAAAATTAGTATTTTCGTATTTTGGTTTTTTCATTTAATATAATTTTTTATAGCTATATATCTATTTGGATACGGTCATGAAAAATGTTGTCATAGGTTTTCTCGGAACGCAGCTCGATATGGGTAAAAGACGGCGGTGGCGTCCCACCGTTAGCCTGGTGGAGCATGCAGACTTTCCGGTCGAGCGGCTGGAAATCCTTTACGACATGAATTTTAATCGCCTGGCCAAGCAGGTGAAGCGCGCCGTAGAGGAGGTTTCCCCGCATACCGAGGTCTTGCTGCGCAATCTCGACCTGAAGGACCCCTGGGACTTCCAGGAGGTTTACGGAAAGCTTTTTGATTTCGCGCGCGCCTACGGGTTTGATGAACACCGGGAGCGGTATCATGTGCATCTGACCACGGGTTCTCATGTGGCGCAGATTTGCTGGTTTCTCCTTACGGAAAGCCGGCACGTACCGGCACGCCTGATCCAGACCGGGCCGCCGCGAGAGGATGACAACCAGCCAAAACTTGACATCATCGACCTCGATCTCAGCCGTTATAATGCCCTGCAACAGCGTTTCGATAAGCTGTCCCGTGAATATGGTGACCAACTGAAAGGCGGTATCGAAACGCGCAATGACACATATAATGCCCTGATTGACCGGATCGAACTGGTCGCGAGCAACTCCGACGAACCGATTTTGCTTCTTGGCGAAACCGGCACGGGCAAAAGCCAACTGGCTGAACGCATCTATAATCTGAAGCTTGATCGCCGCCGGGTGAAGGGCAGGCTTGTGCATGTGAATTGCGCGACGCTGAATGGCGGCGATGCGGTGGCCATGCTTTTTGGTCAGCAGCGTGGCTATACCGGACATGCCGGCTCGGAACGTCGCGGCCTTTTGCGGGAGGCCGATGGCGGCATCCTGTTTCTTGATGAGGTTGATGAGCTGGGCTGGAGCGAACAATCGATCATTCTGCACGCCATCGAGACCGGACGGTTTTATCCGTTGGGGTCAGACCACGAGGTTTCCAGCCGCTTTCAGATTATTGCAGGAGCCAATCGTGATTTGCGAACCCTTGTCTCCCAAGGTCGTTTTCGGCCAGATCTGTTGTCGCGTCTCAATATGTGGCGCTTTGAACTTCCACCACTGCGCGAGCGGCGCGAGGATGTCGAGTCGAACTTGCTTTATGAATTGGCCCGCTCGGAAAAGGAACTGGGGAACCAGGTGGGCTTCAATGCGGATGCCCGTGATAAATATCTGAAATTTGCAACGAGTCCGGCCACAACATGGCCGGGAAATTTCCGCGATTTCCGAGGCTCGGTGCGCCGATTGTGCATTCTCTCGCCGCGCGGGCGTATTACCAAGGCGATGGTGGAAGCGGAAATCGAAACCCTTCAGCGCGACTGGGCCAGTGCCAGTTCCAACAGCGATTTTAAGCTTGTGGAGGCGCTGATGGGGGAGGAAGTAAATGACATCGACCCGTTTGATATGGTGCAACTGGCGCTGGTGCTCCGCACATGTCGTCAATCCTCCAGTCTTAGCGAAGCCGGTCGTATGCTTTATGCTAAATCCCGCGATAAACGCCGTATCCAGAACGATGCTGACCGACTGCGAAAATATCTCTCGAAGTTCGGCCTTGAATGGAGCGTGATTGCAGGCACCAAAAGCGTATAATACCAGTTCTCTTTGAGTAAAACTCATAGAGAACTGGTTAGGCGCGACGGCGCCGCGCGGCGTGCGCCGCGAAAGGCAAGGGCTTCAGACAAGCCCGCCCGCCAATTGAGGGCTGCACTGATCGATTTCGATCAGTGCAGGTTGATATAAGGTGGTTTTAAAATCGCTGCGGACGTCCTTGCCGAAGTTTTCGCCGTATATGGGGATGAGGAGGGGACATCTTGCAGGTCTATATGCGCTGGACATTCCCCGGCCGCCTGCCTATCACTAGGCTGTTATCACGTTATTCAAGGTAGACACATGAGCGAAGAAAACCAGAATTTCAGTCCGACGGCCTGGACGCCTGCGCGCTGTGTGCTGTGGGAGAGCCTTGAGGCCGAAGGCCGCCGTGAGCTGGAGGCGATTGTTGCCAAGGGCAGCACAGTCGAGATTCCCAAGAAATTCGAGGCCCAGTATGAGGCCGTGAAGGGCACGGAAAAGAAAGTGGCGATTGCGCCTGTCGTGCTCGATTGCATGCGCAGCATTGGCTGGACCGATGCGGTGATTGAAAGCGTTTATGGCCCTTATTCCGATCAGGAAACGCCAGCCGGTTGATCTGGCCGTTTTTTTTGTTGGGGTGGAGGCTTTTCTTCTGTGTCAGGCAAATAACCGCATGCCACGTTCGGCAATGGTTCTGAAACCTGCCACCATATGTTCGGCCAGCACATCTTCAATTTCGCCCGCACCTTCGCGTTTGGCCAGGGTCATGCGATATTCCCCCATATCGGGTAGGCCGTGACTTGGGCCGAGATGCACCAGATCGGGTGAAATGACGCTGATGGGTAGCGGCGCAACAGCAAGATCCGCCCGCACCGCGGCAATCTGCGCCTGGCAAAATTCGCTGGTATAGGCAATCCGGTAATTGAGGCCAGCCTCATCCAGAGCCTTTAACGCCATCGCCCGCCAGTAACATCCCGGTTCGGCGAGTGCGACGGGAAGCGGGCGTTTTTCCCGCGCGGTGCCATTGCGTGCGGCCAGCCATACCAGCGGTTCGGCGTGAATGGGCGGTTGCGTATCGAGTTCCGGGTCGTAACTGAAAATGGCAATATCAATCTCGCCCTGGGCAATACGGCGTCGCAGATTAAGGGTAGGGCCCAAATATACATCCACCTCGACATGCGGGTGGGTGGTGGCAAAGCGATGCAGGATTTCGGGCATGGCAACAATGCCGTTATCATTGGGGGCGCCCAAACGAATGCGGCCGGAAAATTGCGGCTGCAGAAATTTGGAAAAGGCCTCGTCATTCAGTTTAAGCAGCCGCCGGGCATAGCCCAGCAAGACTTCCCCGTCAGGGGTCAACCGCACTTTGCGGGTTTCACGATAGAAAAGCTCCCGTCCGATCATTTCTTCCAGTTTTTTGACCTGCAGGCTGACCGCCGATGCACTGCGATGTACCTGCGATGCCGCGCGCGAGAAATTGCCGCTTTCGCAAATGGCAACAAAGGTGCGCGCCAGATCAAGATCCAGATTGGGAAGCGTGGGGAGGGTGGGGGCTATCGTGTTCATGTTTCCCTCTTTTGAGTTTTCCTCATAGATAAGGTTAAATCTTCTCGTTTGATTAATCAATAGCCGTGCGTCAGGGTGATCACAACACAGGAGATATTGATGATGACCCAGACAATGAATGCACCCTCTTCGACGGTTTACAGCCCCCCTTCGGCGGGGAAAACCCGTGCGACCCGGCCCGCTGGTTTTTGGCGCCGCCTTTATCAATCCTGGCTGATGCGGCGCGAGGACCGAAACCAAATTCGCGCACTGGAAAAGCTTGATGAAATGATTTTACGCGATGTGACCGGGCTGTCGCGTGCGCAGCTTGAAGTATCGCTTCGCCTGCCCGAAAGCGTGGCCCGCCGGGAAATTGCCCGTTCCATGAGCCGCAGGTAAACGCGCGCGGGCATAAAAAAGGGACGATCATGGACAGACTTGCTGCCTTTGATCGTCCCTGTTTTGAAAGCCTGTCAGATCAGGCTTTTTTAAGAAATTCGGTTTTCAGCACAATGGTGGTTTTGCCATTGCGGCATTCCACTTCGCTGTCCTTGTTGGTCAGGCGCACATTCTTCATCAGGGTGCCGCGTTTAAGGGTGGTCGAAGTTCCCTTAACTTTCAGGTCCTTGATCAGGGTGACGGAATCACCGTCATTCAGTTCGGTGCCATTGCTGTCTTTAACGTCGCTCATCGGGTCCTCGTTTGCAGGGGCGGCAGATTGATCCGCCGCGAAAGGGTCAGGTGTCCTTGTAACGGGTGGGACCGCTCTGGCAACAGTTTATATTTACATCATGCGTCTGTTGATTGGTTTTAAGGTAAAGCGCATCTCATAACCGGCCCGTTTCAGGCGGTTGTTTTGTCCTGTCCTGTCGGCTTGGCTGTTTGCCCTTAGGCGGTACTGGCGCCAAACCGGGTGGGGGCTGGCCTGCCGAGTAAAAAGCCCTGAATATAATCCACCCCGTGATACAGCAGGAAATCAAGCTCTGCCTGGCGTTCAATGCCCTCGGCCACCACTTCAATGCCGATTTGTTTGGCAATGTCGATCAATTTGCTGACGATGGCCTGTTTATAGATGTCTTCATCGACATAATCGATCAGCTCGCGGTCGATTTTGATAATGTCGGGTTGCAGTTGGGACAGCATATTCAGGGTCGAATAGCCTGATCCAACGTCATCCAGGGCCACGCGAAAACCGGAATCCCGATAGGATTTCAAAATGGCACGAAGATGATCCGTGCTGTGGATTTTTTCGGTTTCAATCACCTCGAACACCACTTTGCTGCGATCAAACCCGCATTCATCAATGATCTGGAGTGTTGATCGAAGGCAGGAATTGGGATCGTAAATCGAGGACGGGGTGAAATTGATAAAAATGTTATCGATCCCGGCGGCATGGGCATTGCGTACATTTGCCGCCCGTGCGGCCCGATCAAGTTGAAAAACAAGATCGGCCGAGGTCGCCGCACCAAACAGCCGATTGGGCGAAATGGTGTTGCCGTGGCTGTCAACGGCACGGATCAAACATTCATGGGAAAACGGGTTTTGAAGGTCCGATGCGGCAAAAATAGGCTGAAAAACGGACCGCAGCCGGCTTTCTCTTAAGACATCCACCAGCCAGCCTGCGCCGATGCGGGCGTGAATGGCGAATAAAGATGTCACCCGCGCAATGTCATCCACAGCCGGTTCTGTGGCGCTGTCCATGACCAGGGCCTTGGTATCGTGCATTTCTTCTGGCGAAAGAACGTCATTCAGGGCGTGCATGACGGTGGGCAGTGTTGCGATATCGAAGTCGGTATACAGGGTGGAAACAGCCAGATTATTGACGACCTGAAGCCCGTTTTTGCGTATTGCCGATATGATTTTGCCCCCGGTATGGGCGACGGGCGGCCATATATAAAGTCGCCCGTGCTTTGGAAAGGGTGGGGGCGTGGTATCGCATTTCTTGCATTCAGGCACGGTCGGCTTCCTTGGGTCTCAGTCTTCGGGATCGGCGTTTGGTCAGATGGTGCAGACTTTATTTTGTATACAATACCGAAAATACAATGTGCCTGGTGACATTTATCGGTCAATGTAGCGGCATGAATGTAATCGTCATCATGGCGGTTTTTTCACGCTTGTGAAAGGCCTTCTATTGAAAGGGAAAGACCATTTATATGTTCCCTTTCAAAGGGATGATTGGCGTGGTTTGCGGGCCTTTTTGCAGAAATAGGAAATCGGTCTGCCATCAATAATACCCAGCCCCAGTCCGATGACCATCATGCCGGTAATATCCGTGATATGCAGGTGTTCGCCTAAAAAGCTGACACCTAACAAAATGGCGCTGTCCGGTATCAGGAACGTTACCAATAACAGGTTGCTGGCCCCCGCACGATTAAGCAGCTTGAAATATAATATATAGGCAAGGGCGGTTGAAATTGCGGCGATACCCAGCACGGCGAGCCCCGTAGGCAAGCCAGGCAAGGGTAGGTGCCAGGGTTGATCGAC
>JBNKVZ010000182.1:0-7952 GCA_050299455.1 Thalassospira sp. | reverse complement strand
CTGATAACCGTCGCCGGCTTTGGCCAACATGGCATCTGCCACCAAATCGCCCATCGAACATTCCTGCGCCCGGCAAATTTCGCGGGCACCCTCGGCCGGGGCGGTAAATTCGCCAACCAGCTGATTGCGAATGGCATCCACAGGCCCGCGTTTGGCATCAATCGCGGCCAGAACATCCGGGTCTGGTTTTACACTGCTATCTAGCGCAATCGGGTCTCCTTCCCATTTGACCGGCACGCCATCATCATTGAAGGTGACATGCAAATCGCCAAGATAGCGGCTATAGGCATAGGCCTGAACAATCAGCACCGGGTCGCCATTTGGGGTATGTTCGACAACCGGGTAGGGGTAGGCGGCATTTTTGGCGTTGTTGGAAAACAGCAAATGGTCATGCCCGCCGACAATGACGTCAATCCCGTCAACCCGTTTTGCGATCTCAAAGTCGCGATAGGAGCCGTCATGGCCCAGCACAATGATCTTGTTGATACCGTCCAGCCGCAGCTTGGCAACAGCAATGCGCAGGGCTTCTTCTGACTTCATGAAAGTCAGGTCAGGGCCGACGGTGCTGGCTTCCGGTGTTTCTTCGGTGGTCAGGCCAATAACACCGATTTTTTCGCCACCGACATTAAGAACCGTATAAGGCTTTATCTTGTCATGCAGGGGGGATCCGGGGCCAGCGACAATATTGCTCGAAATAATCGGGACTTTGCTGTTTTCAATGAAGCGTGCCAGGTTTTCCGGGCCATCATCAAATTCATGATTGCCAATGGTCATGGCATCATAACCCACCATGCCCATCAGTTCGGCGGTTAAATCGCCTTTATATGTGGTGTAGAACAACGATCCCTGAAACTGGTCACCCGCATCAAGAAGGACATTATTGCCCCCTTCGGCACGGGCATCGCGGATGGCGGTTGCCAAGCGGGCATATCCCCCGAAGCATTTGCCTTCGGCCTCCCCCTTGGCATCGCAGGTATTGTTGTATTTTGTCACCGATTCGACGCGGTCATGGATGTCATTGGTATGTAAAATGCGCAATTGATAATCAGCAAGAGCGGGTGCGCCCCCAAGGGCCAGCATCGAGCAGGCTGCCAGCAGACCCAACGTCATCCGTTTCATGTTGTTTGCTCCGGTTACAGTGCGAAAAAGTGTGAAAACGCGTTTCAAATAAAGTCCTGTCTAAAATGCGTATGGTAAACAACGGCCGATGGATGTCGACTGAAACTATCATGACGGTCAAAGGAGGATGGCTTTTCCCGCGTGCGCCGCTGTTGCCAATATTGTTGTTGCCGGTATGAAGGCCGTGCAGGCAACGTAATCCGAGTGTGAAGATGTTGGTTCAAACTATCCGCAATAGAGAATCGGATTGGAAACAGATGCTGTGCAACGCAGGATCTGACGGTTATTGACAGGTTTTGTGATGTGGAATTGTTTTTGCGCCGGGTAATTTTCTTGAATTTTCCAAAGTGCTTCGGTAAAGGGGCGAATGTAAGGGAAAACACTGAAAGGGCAGGGGAAAGCAGGTGTTATCAGGGCTCTGTTTTGACCAGATGGACAGCTTTTACACCCGATAATGTTCCTCGCCTATTTACACAGGCCCATATTTTGTAGTTACCATATGGCGTCCGCATCCGGTTTAAAGGGGTAAAGGCGCACATTACCCGGATAAACCAATAAGGAACGGGCATTGTTTTTCGATGAGGGAGTTCCGCCGTCTTGGGCACTGGCGGGATACAAAATAAGAGAATTAAGCAACAGAAGGGCATCGGAATGAAAAAGCTTCTGACCTCGTTGGTCGCGGCTGTCGCGTGCTATGCTACGGTAGCGTCGGCTGCCGAAATCAAGCCGGCGATTGTATATGATCTGGGCGGCCAATTTGACCGTTCTTTTAACCAGAGTGCCCATGAGGGTGCAGAAAAGTACAAAAAAGATACCGGCACAGCGTATCGCGATTTTGAAATCACGAATGATTCCCAGCGTGAACAGTCCATGCGCAACTTTGCGCGCCGTGGCATGAACCCGATTGTCGTTATCGGTTTCTCGCAG
The DNA here is from genome assembly GCA_050299455.1 of Thalassospira sp. Classification (GTDB taxonomy): domain Bacteria; phylum Pseudomonadota; class Alphaproteobacteria; order Rhodospirillales; family Thalassospiraceae; genus Thalassospira. The sequence continues at coordinate 5,906 of JBNKVZ010000182.1, read as the reverse complement.
GCAACTGCCCTTGAAAAGGTTGCAAAAGAATTCCCGGATATTGATTTTGCCATTGTTGACTCGGTTGTTGACCTACCCAATGTCCAGTCCATTACGTTCAAGGAAGAAGAAGGTTCTTTCCTGGTTGGTATCCTGGCGGCGATGGCCTCGAAAACCCACAAGGTTGGTTTCATTGGCGGTATGGACATTCCGCTGATTCGCAAATTTTCCTGCGGGTATAAACAGGGTGTCAAACATGCCGACCCCAATACCGAAGTTCTGGTGAACATGACCGGCACGACCGGTGCGGCATGGAATGACCCGGTAAAGGGTGGTGAACTGGCGAAATCGCAGTTCGATCGTGGTGTTGATGTTATTTATCATGCTGCGGGTGGCACCGGTGTGGGTGTTTTGCAGGCCGCTGCCGACGCGGGCAAGCTCGGTATTGGTGTGGATTCCAATCAGAACGCCCTGCATCCGGGCTCGGTGCTGACCTCGATGCTCAAGCGTGTTGATGTTGCCGTTTATCAGGCCTTTCAAGATGCGGCCAATGGCACATGGCATTCGGGCACGAAGGTTCTCGGCCTTAAGGATGGCGGTGTTGACTGGGCTCTCGACAAAAATAACGAGAAACTGATCACCCCCGACATGAAAGCTGCCGTTGACAAGGCAAAAGAAGAAATCATCGATGGCTCGCTGAAGGTTCATGATTACATGACTGACAGCGCTTGCCCGATGTAAGCGATCTGACAATCGGGGATTAGACGTGTCAGATACGATGCACGCAGCGCACGGTGCCGGGGTAACCGGTACCGTGCCGCCCGCCATTGAACTGCGCGGTATTGATAAGCGGTTCGGGGCGGTTCACGCCAATAATTCAATTGATTTGAAAGTAGAAAAAGGCACGATTCACGGCATTGTCGGTGAAAACGGTGCTGGTAAATCAACATTGATGAGTATCCTTTACGGATTCTATCAGGCCGATGCGGGAACCATCCATGTTGACGGGAAGCTTTGCGACATTAAGGGTTCGGAAGACGCCATTGCCGTTGGCATCGGTATGGTGCACCAGCATTTTATGTTGGTTGAAACGTTTAGTGTTCTGGAAAACGTGATTTTGGGTGTGGAAGGCGGCGCTGTCCTGCGCGACGGTGTGGACAAGGCCCGTGAAGAACTGCGCCGACTTGAACGCGAATACTCCCTGGATATCGACCCTGACGCCGTTGTGGGCGATTTATCGGTCGGGTTGCAGCAACGCGTTGAAATTCTGAAGGCCCTGTATCGCGGGGCTGAAATTCTGATCCTCGATGAACCTACCGGTGTGTTAACACCGCAGGAAGCGGACCACCTGTTTCGCATTCTGGAAACCCTGAAGCAGCAGGGCAAAACGGTGGTTCTGATCACGCATAAATTGCGGGAAATCATGGCGGCAACCGATAATGTTTCGGTGATGCGCCAGGGTGAAATGGTGGCACATCGCCATACTGCCGAGACCAGCCCGCAAGAACTTTCTGAATTAATGGTCGGGCGTAAGGTGTTGTTGCGCCTGGAAAAAGGCGAATCCAACCCGCGCGATACCATTTTGCAGGTTGAAAACCTGTGTGTGGATACGACTGCCGGGGTGCGCAAGGTCAAAAATGCCAGCTTTCATGTCCGTGCCGGGGAAATTGTTGGTATTGCCGGTGTTTCGGGTAACGGACAAAGTGAGCTGCTTGAGGCATTGGGCGGCATTCGTTCCGTAAGCGAAGGTCAGGTTATTTTAAACGGGCAGGATGTGACGCCGGGGCGTGGTGTTGGCCCTGCTGAATTGCGCCACCGTGGTGTGGCCCATGTGCCCGAGGATCGCCATCGTATGGCGATGGTGACGGCCTTTTCTGCCGAAGAAGCTGCCATTCTGGGCTATCAGGATGACACGGCCTATCAGAAGGGGCCGTTGCTTGATTGGGGCAAAATTGCCGATGCTACCCGGCATCTGATGGAAGAATTTGATGTGCGTCCGGCGGACCCGCATTTGAAGGCGGCGAATTTTTCCGGCGGGAACCAGCAGAAACTGGTGCTGGCGCGTGAGATCATGCGGGATCCCGACCTGTTATTGGTCGGCCAGCCAACCCGTGGTGTGGATATTGGGGCGATTGAATTTATTCATAAACGGATCGTCGCCATGCGTGATGCCGGCAAGGCGGTTTTGCTGGTATCGGTCGAGCTAGATGAAATCATGTCGCTGTCGGACCGGATTTTGGTGATGTGTGACGGCTATATAATTGGCGAGGTGAATGCCGCCGATGCAAATGAACGGGTATTGGGCCTGATGATGGCTGGTGTTGATCCCAAACAGGCCGAAGCGGAGGCCGGGAAATGAGTGATACCATCCAACTTCCGCGCTGGATCGATGTTGGCGTTTTGCCGCTGATGAACCTGATACTGGCCTTTTTGATTTCCGGCCTCGTGGTTATGGCGATTGGCGAGAACCCGACCGAGGTGGTCCGTATCATGCTCTATGGGGCATTCGGATATGAGGAGGCGGTGGGGTATACCCTGTATTACACCACCAACTTTATCTTTACCGGGCTTGCCTTTGCCGTCGCCTTTCATGCCGGACTGTTCAATATCGGTGTTGAAGGCCAGGCCTATATTGGCGGTCTGGGTGTGACGCTGGCGGCTTTGTATCTGAATTGGTTGCCGTTTCCGGTTATGATGGTTGTCAGCATTTTGGCTGCGGCCATTTTCGGCGCAGCCTGGGCTTATATCCCGGCTTATTTGCAGGCGCGGCGCGGGTCGCATGTGGTGATCACCACCATCATGTTTAACTTCATTGCGTCATCGTTGATGGTTTATCTGCTGGTCAATGTTTTACGCCCGCAGGGATCGATGACGCCCGAAAGTGCCGCCATCGATGAAAACCTGACGCTGCCTTATATTCACGATATGGCAGGCTGGTTTGGTATTAACATGGCCAGCAGCCCGCTGAACTTTTCCTTTGTTTACGCCATTGCCTGTTGTGTGCTGGTGTGGCTGTTTATCTGGCACACGCGCTGGGGCTATGCCATTCGTACCGTGGGGGCGAATGCTGCAGCCGCGACCTTTGCCGGGATTGAACCGGGCCGTTACATCATTCTGGCCATGATGATTTCGGGCGGGTTGGCTGGTTTCATGGCGTTAAATGAAGTCATGGGTGTTCAGCACCGTTTGTTGATCGATTTTACAGCGGGCTATGGCTTTGTTGGCATTGCGGTGGCCCTGATGGGGCGCAACCACCCGCTTGGCATTTTCCTGTCTGCATTGCTGTTTGGCATGCTTTATCAGGGCGGGGCGGAACTTTCGTTTGAAATTCCGACCATCACCAATGACATGGTCGTGGTTATTCAGGGTCTGGTGATTTTGTTTACCGGCGCGCTTGAACATATGTTCCGCCCGCGTGTGACACGGATCTATACGGCTTGGCGGTTGCGCCAGCGTGCGCAGGAGGCTGCATAATGGATAATTTCCAAATGGTCGTCCTGTTGCTTGATGCAACGATGCGGACATCCACCCCGCTTATTCTGGCTGCCCTTGCGGGTATGTTTTCCGAGCGGGCCGGGACCATTAACCTGGCCCTTGAAGGCATGATGTTGGGCGGTGCCTTTTCGGCGGCTTGTGTGGCGTATTATACCGACAGTCAATGGCTGGGGCTTGGGGCTGCGATCCTGACGACAATGGCGCTGTCTTTGCTGCATGGTTTTGCCTGTATTACCCATAAGGGCAATCAGGTTGTGTCGGGCATGGCGATCAATATTTTGATGTCAGGCTTAACAGCCCTTGTCGGCATTGCGCTTTTTGCCCGGGGCGGTAAAACCCCGTCGCTGGACCATTCTGCACGGTTCCAACCCATTACGTTGCCAGGCGCGGATGCGGTTGCCAATGTGCCGATATTGGGATCGCTCTATTCCGAATTGTTGAGCGGCCATAATATTCTGGTTTATGTGGCGTTTCTGGCGGTGCCGGTATCCTGGTGGGTCTTGTATCGCACGCGGTTTGGCCTGCGATTGCGGGCTGTGGGTGAAAACCCGGGGGCGGTTGATACGGCCGGCATCAGTGTGGTGGCAATGCGCTATCGTTCCGTGCTGTGCAGTGGGTTTTTAGTCGGTATTTCCGGTGCCTATCTTTCCACAGCGCAAGGGGCATCGTTTTTGTCTGATATGACGGCGGGTAAGGGGTATATTGCGCTTGCAGCGATGGTTTTTGGCAAGTGGCGCCCATTTCCGACCATGTTTGCCTGTATTTTGTTTGGGTTCCTGGATGCGGCGGCAACACGGTTGCAAGGGGTTTCCGTGCCTGGCATCGGCGAAGTGCCGGTTCAGCTTGTGCAGGCCTTGCCTTACATTTTGACGGTTATTTTGCTGGCAGGCTTTATTGGCCGTGCTGTTGCCCCCAAATCATTGGGACGTCCTTATGTCAAGGAACGCTGATTTTCGATTTCGTTGGGTTATGCCCTGTCTGGATATTGGATGACTGACAATAATTCTGCTTCATGCGCCGATGATACGCTAAATCGCACTGCCCCTGCCGACCTGGTGGCGGCAGCACAGGCAGCACGCAAAAATGCCTATGCTCCCTATTCAAAATTTTTGGTCGGGGCGGCATTGCGCACTGACAACGGGGCGATTATTGCGGGCTGTAATGTTGAAAATGCGGCTTACCCTGAAGGTGTGTGTGCCGAAGGTGGGGCGATTTCGGCAATGATTTTGGCCGGTGAACGCAAGATCACGGAAATTGTGGTGGTGGGCAGCGGCGATGTTGCCTGTACCCCATGTGGCGGGTGCCGTCAGAAAATTCGCGAATTTAGCGGTCCGGACGCAACGATTTACGTCATCAGCGAAGAGGGTAAAACCCTTCTGACCTTAACCCGCGAAGAATTAATTCCGCATTCCTTCGGACCGGAGAATTTGTCATGAGCAATATTGACGCAGCCCTTGGCGTGATTGCGCAAAAGGCCCCTGGTTTTAAGGCGGATGTTGCCCTGGTCCTGGGCAGTGGCCTGGGCGGTGTTGTTGATGCCGTCAGCGATGCCATCCATATCGATTATGCTGATTTGCCCGGCTTTCCCAAGCCAACGGTTCAGGGGCATGGCGGAAAGCTTGTTTTAGGGCGCATTGGCGCGGTTTTCGTTGCTGTCATGAATGGGCGGGCCCATTATTACGAACATGGCCGGTCTGATCTGATGGCGGAGCCGCTGGAGGTGTTGCGCAAATTAGGGGCCGATCAGCTTATTCTGACCAATGCGGCCGGTTCGCTTCTGGCCGAGGCGACACCGGGCAATTTGATGCTGATTACCGATCATATTGGCCTGTTTGGCCCCAATCCGTTGATTGGCGATCGTGATGCGGACCGTTTCGTGGATATGAATGTGCCCTATGACCCGGAAATTGGCGCAGGGCTGCATCATACGGCCGCCGAGCTGGGCATTCCCCTGTTTGAGGGAACCTATGCCTGGTGTACAGGCCCCAGTTTTGAAACACCGGCGGAAATTCGCGCCTTGCGGGTGTTAGGCGCGGATGCTGTTGGCATGTCGACAGTGCCGGAAAATATTCTTGCGCGGCGTCTTGGCTTTCGGGTTGCTGCCGTTTCAAACATCACCAACCTAGCTGCCGGTATGAGCAAAACCGCCCTGAGCCACGACCAGACCCTGGAAATGGCAAAAGAGGGATCGGCGAACCTGATACGTATTTTGCTGCGTTATTTTGCCGAGGCCAAATAACGCGATTATGCGATAAATCTATGACGGGGCGGGCTGTATCGATATATCCGCCCGGTTTTTCAACCATCTGCCGAGCAGGGGAACAATATGCTGCCGCAGGAAATTATTCGCCGTAAACGTGAAGGCGAAGTGTTAAGCGAAGAAGAAATTGCCTTTTTTGTCAAAGGGATTGCGGACTTTTCTGTTAGCGAAG
>JBNKVZ010000181.1:0-8136 GCA_050299455.1 Thalassospira sp. | reverse complement strand
GGGCCGTGTCAAAGTTGAAGAACAGACACGCAGCTTGCTGCAAAGCATCCTCGATAGCTACAAATCGGGTGTCTTCATTTCTGAAGTCAAAATGCAGAAAGTGGACCCGCCCAAAGAAGTGATTGATGCGTTCAACGATGTGCAGCGTGCCCGTCAGGACCGTGACCGTTCACGCAACGAGGCACTGGCCTATCGCAACGACATCATCCCGCGGGCCAAGGGTAATGCCGAACGCATGATCATGGAAGCACGCGCTTACAAGGATCAGGTCGTCAAGGATGCCCAGGGTGAAGCCGCACGTTTTGAATCGGTTTATAATTCCTATCTGACCGCCAAAGACGTGACCAAGCGCCGCCTGTATCTCGAAACCCTGCAGCAAGTTCTTAAAGGGTCGACCAAGATCATTCTGGATCAGAAAGACGGTAATGGCGTTGTCCCCTATCTGCCGCTACCTGAAATTCAGAAACAGTCTGCCACCCAGAAATCCGGAGGCAATAAATAATGGGAAGCCCTAAACTTATTGCCGCTGCCGTTATTCTGATCATTGTCGCGATTGTCGGTTCCATGTCGGTCTTTACCGTCCGTCAGGACCAACAGGCCCTGGTTTTGCAATTTGGTAATCCGGTCCGGGCGATCTCCGAGCCGGGGCTGCATTTCAAACTGCCGATCCAGAATGTGGAATATTACGACAGCCGTATTCTGGACCTCGACCCGCCGGTACAACAGGTTCTTCTTTCGGACCAAAAGCGCGTCAATATTGACAGCTTTGCCCGCTGGAAGATTGTTGACCCGCTGCAGTTCCGTAAACGTGCGCTTAACACTGCGCAGTTCGTGCAGATTTTTGGCCAGCGTCTGAACTCGGTCATCCGGGGTGAACTGGCACAGTCCCCCTTGATCTCGCTTTTGTCGAACAACCGGGCCCGCATCATGGAGAAAATCCAGGCTGCCCTGGTTGAACCGGCAAAGGATTTTGGCGTTCAGCTGATTGATGTTCGCATCGGTCGGACCGACTTGCCCAAGGAAACTTCACAGGCGGTGTATAACCGTATGCGGTCGGCCCGTATTGCCGAAGCATCGCAATTGCGCGCCGAGGGTGAAGAAATCAAATCCAAAACCCAGGCAGATGCCGACCGTGAAAAAGTCGTGATCCTTGCCGAAGCACGCCGCCAGTCCGAAACCCTGCGCGGTGAAGGGGATGCGGAACGAAACAAAATTCTGGGCGCGGCCTATAACAAAGACGCCAAGTTCTTTGAGTTTTATCGTTCGCTGCAGGCCTATCGCGAGGCCCTTAATACGGGAACAACGATGGTGCTGTCACCGGATTCTGAATTCTTCAAGTACTTTAATCAGTCAGAACCCGACGCAAGCCGCTAGACAAATTGATGGGGCGACCGGCATACTCTGCCGGTCGCCCTTTTGATTCATAAATAAAAAACGGAACGTCCAACCCCATGAAAGAACTCGCCACCGCCATTCTTCTGGCAATCGCGCTGGAGGGAATGTTTTATTCACTGTTTCCGCGCGGGGCGAAACGGGTCATGGAACTGATGCAGGAAATTTCCGAAACCCAGCTCAGGATTGGCGGGTTGATCGCTGCCGTGATCTGTGTTGGGGCGATTTGGGCAATGCGCCAATTTTGGCAATAATCCCCTTTTGGCAACAATCGCCAATTGATGACGGGTAATTACCGTCTCTCGCGTCACAAACCTGCCCGTTAAAACAAAATCCGCTGCAAAAAACAGACTTCCACCTCAGACTTGCCCTTTTTTTGCCAAACTCACCCTTAATTTGGGAAGGGTGCGATGCAGTCCCATGCATCGCCTGCTGCACAAAAGATAAAAATCTCCGTGAACGCGGCAACAAACAGGATCAATACTATGCGAAAAGCGTTTTACAATCCGGCCCGCAAGCTGTCTGCGGCGCTCGTGATTGTGTTATTCAGTGTCGCGGGTATGGCGCAAAGTGCCGATGCCCGCAGTGCCCCTGACAGCTTCGCCGACATGGCCGCACGGCTGCTTCCCGCCGTTGTTAATATTTCTACCAGCCAGCTTGTCGCCGACCGCCAGGGACCGGACTTCCAGTTTCCTCCTGGTTCCCCGTTTGAAGATTTGTTCCGTGACTTTATGGAACGGAACGGCCAGGGCAAAGATGGCGATAAAAAAGCCCCGCACAAACATCGTGCGACTGCCCTTGGCTCCGGCTTCATCATTTCCCCGGACGGCTATATCGTCACCAACAACCACGTGATTGATGGCGCTGACGAAATTTCGGTGACGTTGCATGACAACGAAACCCTGCCTGCCAAACTGATTGGCCGGGACCCGAAAACCGACGTCGCCCTTCTGAAGGTTGACCCGAAAAAAGACCTGCCCTTTGTTAAATGGGGTGATTCGGACAAAGCCCGTGTTGGTGACTGGGCAATGGCGATTGGCAACCCGTTTGGCCTGGGCGGCACCGTGACCGCCGGGATCATTTCGGCACGCAACCGTGACATCAACCAGGGCCCGTATGACGACTTCATCCAGACCGATGCCGCCATTAACCGTGGCAACTCTGGTGGTCCGCTGTTCAATATGGACGGCGATGTCATCGGCATTAACAGTGCCATTTATTCGCCTTCTGGCGGGTCTGTTGGTATCGGTTTTGCCATTCCGTCGGCCATTGCCGAGTCGGTCGTTGACCAGATCAAGGAATATGGCCGTCCGCGTCGCGGCTGGCTGGGTGTCCACATCCAGACCGTCACCGACGATATTGCTGATTCCGTTGGCCTAGATGAAGCCTATGGCGCAATGGTTGCTGACGTCACCAAAGACGGCCCGGCCGCAAAAGCCGGCATCAAACAGGGTGACATCATCCTGAAATTTGATGGCAAAAAGGTCGAAAGCATGCGTCGCCTGCCGCGCATCGTTGCAGAAACCAAAATCGGCAAAGAAGTCGATGTGGAACTGTGGCGTGATGGCAAGAAAAAAGACATCACCGTCGATCTGGGCGAGCTGAAGGAAGATACCTCTGCTGACAACACCACCAAAGACAAACCGGAACAGTCACAGACCAAACCTTCTGGCGAAACCACGATTGATGCGCTTGGCCTGAAAGTCGCCAATGTTGACGACGAACTGCGCCAGCGTTTCAACCTCACCGAAGATACCGAAGGTGTTGTTGTTACCGATGTTGATACCGCCAGCTATGCCGCTGAAAAGGGTGTCCGCCCGGGCGATATCATCCTCGAAACCTCGCATCAGTCGGTCAAGGATGTTGCCGAAGTCGAAAAAGCCGTGAAAGCAGCCCAGAAAGATGGCAAACGCACCATCCTGATGCTGATCGAAACCTCGGCGGGTCCGCGTTACTTCGGTCTGACGCTCGATAAAAAAGACAAATAAGCCCTTTGCCTTTTAGGTAACGGACAAAAACGAGGGGCGGCCTGAACGGGCCGCCCCTTTTGCATTTGCGACCACCCTGGCTGGTGGCGTCGTCAAGACCGTATGGACCATATGGGCCGTATGGATGGTATTAAACCGCCCCGACAAACTGATCACGGGCATAGCCCTGCAGATATAAAAGGGCAGTCAAATCACCATGATTAATGCGGATACGCGCCTGTGCCTGCACCGATGGCTTGGCATGAAAGGCAACGCCGGTGCCCGCCAGCGCAATCATTTGCAAATCATTCGCCCCGTCGCCAACGGCAATGGCATCCGCTGCACTTATGCCATTTTGCGCGGATAGCTTTTGCAATGCATCGACCTTTGCCTGGCGATCAAGTACCGGTTTTTTCACCTTGCCGGTCAGGGTTTTGCCATCATCGGTCAACAGGACATTGGCCTGGTCAAAGTCAAATCCCAATTCCTGGCGCACGGCATGGGTAAAAAAGTCAAACCCGCCGGACACCAGGGCGGCATAGGCCCCATTGGCCCGCATGGTTGCCACCAGGGTACGGGCACCGCCGGTATATTCCACCCGCTTCCAGGCTTCATCGAGCATGGCAACCGACATCCCGGCAAGCAAAGCAACCCGTTCATCAAGGGCGGCTTCAAAATCCAGCTCGCCATTCATCGCCCGGGTGGTAATGGCGGCAACCCGGTCTTTCATGCCGGCAAAATCAGCCAGTTCATCCAGGGTTTCGCCGGTCACCATCGTGCTGTCCATATCAGCAATCAGCAGCTTTTTAACCCGGCCCTGCACCGGCTGCACCACCAGGTCGGCGTCAATATCACAGGTTTCCAGCGCCTTGTCGGCCTGCTCGCAGGGGATACCGGCAAAGAACAGATCGCAGGCCTCGCCCGGTGCCAGCCAGCGCGTTTCCCCGATCTGCGCGCCAGCCTCATGCAGGGCGCGCGTTGCCCGGTCGATTAAATCATCACTCAGGGCACCGGAATGCGGTGCCGCGATCAGGGTCAACACCAGATCCATGTAACTCAGGCTCCTTGCTGGCAGGAATATGCGGGAAATAGTGGTGCCTTTATCCCGATTGCGCCGGTCAAAGACAAGAAAAGTTTCGCCAAAACCGGAACATCCGGCGCGTATAAACATTGATACAATAAGACTTACTCTTAACTTTGGCGGTTTTGCACCGCTCATCTTCCATTTTAAAGGCCGATCATGGAAATAAGCACATTCACCTCCAGGGAATTCAATCAGGACACCAGCAAGGCAAAAAAGGCCAGCCTGCGCGGGCCGGTTTTCATCACTGACCGTGGAAAACCCGCCCATGTCCTTATGTCGATCGACCACTATCAAAAAATTCTGGGGCTTGCTCCGTCGATCGTGGATTTGCTGGCAAAACCGGAAACAGCCGACATCGACTTGAATCCCCAGCGTATCGAGAACATGTCCGAAATTACGGATCTGAAATAATGTATTTGCTAGACAGCGACGTCATCGACGAACTCAGAAAAACCGGCACCGAATATGCCAACGACAATGTCGTGAAATGGGCGAAATCTGTGCCCACAGCCGGGACCTTTCTATCCGCGATCACGATCCTGGAGCTTGAAATTGCCATTCTGGAACTGGAATGGCAGGATGAAGAACGCGGCCTGATCATGCGCAAATGGCTTGATGAAAATGTCATCCCGGCCTTTGATGGCCGCGTCTTACCGATCAACGAAAAGGTCGCACGTACCTTTGCCCGGTTCCACAGCCGCACCCGGCATTCGGAAGGGGCAACCCTGCTGGCCGCAACCGCCCTTGTGCATGGCCTGACCGTGGTGACACGCAATACCGACGAGTTCAAACCAACCGGTGTGACCCTCTGCAACCCGTGGGATGCGCCGGAAGAAGCCCCCTGCAACCCGGAAGGCTAGGTTCCCCGGCATATGGCCGAAACTGGCAGGTGGTGGCGTGCCTGCCTGCGAAAGCCTTTCGCACCCGGCACCAGTAACGGCGCCAGTAACGGCATCAGCTTTTGCCGCGAAACATGAAAAGACAGCACGCAATATTGGCGGCCCTCAAAAATCATGTCCTTGAAATTATGCCCTTAAAATTAGGCCTTGGGGCCGTTGGGCAAGCCTGGCTCTGTTGCCGTCAATAACGGATTTTTCCCCATTACCTGCCACCATGCCGCCAGCTTGGGAAATGTGGCAACCATCGCCTGACCTTCGGGGGCGGCGGTGAAATAGGCCATCATTGCCCCTAAATGCAAATCGGCCAGGCTTAACCCGCCGCCGATCAGAAATTCGCCACCGCTGGCAAGGTCCTCAAGCGCGTTGCAAACCTGACGAGAGGCTGCCAATCCGGCCTCGAACACGGCACGATCAGGTATGCCGCCCTCGGCCACGCAAAACACCCCTTGTGAAAAGACCTGCCGCACCATCGGCCAATAGCCATAATTATCCGCAATCGCGATAATCTGGTTCATCCGTGCGCGGTCACGCGGGGTTTGGGCGCATAACGTTACCTTGCCTGAAACTTCATCGAGATACCGGTAAATCGCGGCGGTTTCGTATAAAACAAAACCATCCTCCGCGATCACCGGCACGCGGCCAAAGGGATGCAGGCCGCAACCGGCGGGGTCGGATGTCGGTTCAAACGGATCCATTTCGACATAGCGATACGCAATCGACTTGGCGGCCAAGACCATTCTTACAATCCGCGTATAAACGCTATATTGATAACCGTGCAAAGTGATGAACATCTTGTGGCTCCGGTTGTCATTACCCTTGCCCAAAGATCATAACATACACCGCGTTACCCCAATGACGATTTGCCGATCTGACACCAACCGAAAGACGTTACCTTGACCCTGCCAGCAACATCCTCCAACCAACCTGTCGTTATTGTTGCCGGGCCGACGGCCAGTGGTAAATCCGCGCTGGCACTGGACCTGGCACGGGAATTTAACGGGGTAATCATTAATGCGGACAGCATGCAGGTTTATCGTGAATTACGTGTCCTAAGTGCGCGACCCGACGAAAGTGAAACCGCACAGGCGCCGCACCGCCTGTATGGGGTTCTGTCCGGGGCGGAGGCATGCTCTGCCGGGAAATGGCGGGACATGGCGCTTGGCGAAATTGCCACCTGCCATCAAAATGGCCAGCTTCCCATCGTGACCGGCGGCACCGGCATGTATTTAAATGCCCTGATCAACGGCATTGCCCCCATTCCCGATATCGATAAATCGGTACGTACCACGATTACCGCCGAACTGGAAACCCTGGGCCATGCCGCGTTTTTTGATAAACTTCAGCAACAGGACCCGGCAACTGCCGCCAATCTGGACCCGGCCAACAGCCAACGGCTGATTCGCGCCGCCGAAGTTTTACGCGCAACCGGCCACGGCCTGGCCCATTGGCACGGGGCCGGTATGCTGCGCCCGCCCGAAGGCATGACCTTTTTGAAATTCTGTTATATGCCGCCGCGCGACATTTTATATGATCGCTGCAATCGCCGCTTTGACCTGATGATCGATCAGGGCGCGATTGAGGAAGTGCAATTTTTACTGAACCAAAACCTTCCTGACGACTCCCCGGTGATGAAGGCGGTTGGTGTGCGCGAACTGGGCGCCTATCTTGCCGAAACCTTATCGCTTGAGGAGGCAAAGCACCTCGCCCAGCGGGAAACACGCCGCTACGCCAAGCGCCAGTTAACATGGTTTCGCCACCAAATGCCGGACCGCGAGACCATTGATGCGCAATATTCGGAAAGTCTGGCAAGCAAATTGCGTAATCTTGTTCACCAATTTCTGTTGACCGCGCCAAAGTGAGGCGATAGGTTGGCCTCTTCGCCGATGAAATGGCGGAAAACCGCCATTTCGGCGGCTTTTTCAACCCCAATCACAGGGTAGATCGATCATGTTGCAATCTCGCGGTTATCACGCGACACGTTGTTGTCGCTAAGTAAGAGGCTCGTAAAATCATGGCAGAACGTATTATGAATGGTGCAGAAGTAGTGTTGCAGGCCCTGGCAGATCAGGGTGTGGAAGTCGTATTCGGCTATCCCGGCGGCGCCGTGCTTCCGCTATATGACGAGATTTTCAAACAGAATCACATTCGTCACGTTCTTGTGCGCCATGAACAGGCTGCCGTGCATGCCGCCGAAGGCTATGCACGCTCCACCGGCAAGGTTGGCTGTGTCCTGGTCACCAGCGGCCCCGGTGCGACAAATGCCGTTACCGGTCTGACCGACGCATTGCTCGATTCTATTCCGATTGTCTGCCTGACCGGGCAGGTCCCCACCCATCTGATCGGCAATGACGCCTTTCAGGAGGCTGACACCACCGGCATCACCCGCCCCTGCACCAAGCATAACTATCTGGTCAAGGAAAGTGATCGCCTGGCACGCACGATGCACGAGGCCTTTCATGTTGCGACCACCGGTCGCCCCGGCCCTGTCGTGATCGACCTTCCCAAGGATATCCTGGTCAGCCCGGCCCCCTATATCGAACCGGCCAAGGTGCAGCACCGCACCTATAACCCGCCGGTCAAGGGCGACCGTTCGCAAATCGAACAGGCGGTTGAAATCCTGGCATCGGCCAAAAAGCCGGTTCTGTATTGCGGTGGCGGTGTCATCAATTCCGGCCCGCAGGCCTGCAAATTGCTGACCGAATTTACCCGCCTCACCGGGGCACCGATCACGCTGACCCTGATGGGCCTGGGGGCTTTTCCGGCGTCGGATAAACAATATCTTGGCATGCTGGGC
>JBNKVZ010000180.1:0-8164 GCA_050299455.1 Thalassospira sp. | reverse complement strand
GCCCGGGTGGGATGCGGAGATTAAAACACTGCCGCGTGATGTCTTGATTTCGGAGCCAAAATCCCGCGAGATTGAAGGCCTGTGGCTCCGGGAACCGACACAATTCCTGCACAATGCCCTGCCGCGGGCCAACAGTTTTTTAAACCGTTTTGGCCCGCCGCCCGTTTAATTCAGCCGCCTGTGCGGCACCACCTTCACCGTTAAAACCACCCTGAACATGTCACCATATTTCGTCCATTCCGGCATTGTCCAGCCTTGCGGATGACGATATAATTTAGCCCGGAATTTTGATGGATATGAGAGGTATTTGTCCAATGCGCCAATGATGCCGCCGTCGTTCTGACGGCAAGTCTCCTGCACCCCCTTGCCAAAAGGGGGAGATCACGGCATCGTGGACATACCGCATGACAAATACCTGCCTTACCATCACAAGCATGTCTTACATGTTGCCTGATGGCCGACCTGTTTTTTCCGACATTAACGAGACATTTGATCTGCGCGCAACCGGCCTGGTTGGCCGCAATGGCGTGGGCAAAACCGTATTGGCGCGCATCATGGCCGGGTTGTTACAGCCAATGTCGGGCCATTGCCAATGTTCGGGAAAAGTCTTTTATCTCGCCCAGCAAATCAGTCCTCCGCCAGGCGCCAGCGTGGCTGAGCTTGCCGGCATCAAGCATATTCTAGAGGCGCTGAAACATATTGAAGCTGGCAGCACAAACCCTGCCGATTTTGATACCCTCGGCGATCACTGGGATATAAACCAGCGCCTGGAACAGGAACTGGAGCGCAACCATTTAAGCCACCTGACCGCCAACACACCAACCGCCATTCTAAGCGGCGGGGAAGCCATGCGCGTCGCCCTGATGGGGGCGACACTTCTGCATGCGGATTTTCTGATCCTGGACGAACCCAGCAACCACCTTGACTACGCCAGCCGCCAGGCCCTGATCAACCAGCTGACACCCTGGCAAGGCGGGCTGATTGTGGTCAGCCATGACAGGGCACTTTTAAATGCGATGGACCGCATTGTTGAACTGTCCGCGCATGGGTTACACAGCTATGGTGGGAACTATGGCTTTTATGAAACGGCCAAGACCCACGAACAGCAAGCCGCCCTTCAAAACCTGCATGACCGCAAACTGGAACGCCATCGCCACGAACAGGCGGCGCAAAAACAGCGTGAACGGCAGGAAAAACGCCAGGCCAGAGGCACGCGACAGGGCAAAGACGCCAACCAGGCCAAAATCCTGCTGGATCGGCAAAAAGAACGCAGCGAAACATCATCTGGCGCGATGCGTAAAAAACAGGGCGCCAGCCGGGCGGCGCTTAACCGGCGCGTCCATGATGCCGCCCGTAAGGTTAAAGAAGAAGCGCACATTGCCCTGCATACCATTTACCTAAGCCAACCGGCAAAGCGGCGCGTGGCAGACCTGAATTGCGCGGAAATCCCCCATATAACCGGCCCCACCCGCACCCTCAGCCTGACCCTGGGCGGGCAACAACGCATCGGTGTTATCGGCGCAAATGGCTGCGGAAAATCCAGCTTGCTGCGCATGCTGGCAGGCCAGCTAAAACCGGTGAAGGGCACATGCCATATTCCCACCGACACAGACACAGGCACAGCCAGAACAGCCTATCTGGACCAAAGGCTTTCCAACCTTGATCCAGACAAAACGGTGCTGGAACAATTGCAAGCAGCCCATCGGGGCGCTGCCGAAGGAGATTTACGAATGCGTTTGGCGCAATTGGGGCTGGATGCCGCCAAAATCACGATTCCCAGCGGCGCACTGAGTGGTGGCGAACGCCTGAAGGCGGCACTGGCCTGCATCCTTTATGCCGCCGCCCCACCGGAAATATTGCTGCTTGATGAACCCAGCAATCATCTGGACCTGCCGTCATTGCAGGCACTGGAAACCATGTTACGGGCCTATCGCGGCACGCTCATTGTGGTTTCGCACGATGATGCGTTTCTCAATAATCTGAACCTGACGGATCGATTATATGCCACCGCGCAGGGCTGGAAGCTGACACCCGTTTAAAAGACTGCGCCTGTGATGCGCCATGCCACGAAGGCTGTCCAACCCTGCCGAGAGCGTGATGTTAATCGGTCAAAGCGCGCGCAATCACCATGCGCTGAATGTCAGATGTGCCTTCGTAAATCTGGCAAACCCGGACATCGCGGTAAATGCGTTCAACCGGAAAGTCCTTGAGATAGCCATAACCACCGTGGATTTGAATGGCTTTGGAGCAAACTTCCTCGGCCATTTCGGAGGCAAACAGCTTTGCCATACAGGCTTCGGTCAAACACGGTTTACCATCGTCACGCAATTGAGCAGCGCGATGGACCAACAGGCGGGCGGCATCAATTTTGGTCGCCATATCGGCCAGCCGAAATGCCACTGCCTGGTGATCGATAATCTTTTTGCCGAATGTTTCGCGTTCATTGGCATAATCGCGCGCCGCATCAAAGGCAGCCCGCGCCATGCCAACCGACTGGGCGGCAATGCCAATGCGCCCGCCTTCCAGGTTGGCCAGGGCAATTTTATACCCCTGCCCCTCCGCGCCCAGCATGTTTTCCGCCGGCACCCGGCATTCAACAAAAGTGACCTGGCAAGTATCGGAGGCATTTTGCCCCAGCTTATCCTCCGTTCGTGAAACCACATAACCCGGTGTGTCGGTCGGGACGATAAAGGCGGAAATGCCGCGTTTGCCTGCGTCAGGGTCGGTCACGGCAAACACAATTGCAACGTCACCCTCCCGCCCGGAGGTAATGAATTGTTTGGCCCCGTTGATCACCCAGTCATCGCCATCGCGCACGGCACGGGTGCGGATCGCACTGGCATCCGACCCGGCCTGGGGTTCGGTCAGGCAGAAAATACCAATTTTCTCGCCCTGCGCCATTGGCACCAGAAATTCCTGTTTCTGGGCCTCGGTGCCAAATTTCAGGACCGGCATACAGCCAACCGAATTATGCACCGACATGATGGTCGAGGTTGCCCCATCCCCTGCTGCAATTTCCTCTAACGCCAGGGCATAGGCCACATGGTCCATGCCTGCCCCACCATAGCTTTCAGGCACCAGCATGCCCATAAAGCCAAGCTCGCCCAGCCCGGCAACAGCCTCGGCCGGGAAACTGTGATGGATATCCCATTTGGCGGCGTGGGGTTTCAGCTCGTTTTCAGCAAATTCGCGCGCCGTATCGCGCACCATGATCTGATAATCTTCCAACCGCATGGCGGCCTCCTCCCGAGGGGGCGATTATGCCGGCCATGCGGCCTAACCAAAGGCAAAACCGCAAAGATCAAAAGATCGGCCGGGCTTATTCGTCGCCCTGAACAAATTCATCCGTTGCGGCGTCGTAATGCCACAAAATTCCTTCTTTCATGCCGAACCACCAGCCATGCAGGCACAGATCCCCGGTCGCAACCCGTTCCCGAATATAGGGAAATGTCATCAGGTTTTGCAGCGAATTGCGCACCGAATGGCGCGACACCTTGTCGACATCCGGCCCGTGTTCAAGGCAGCATTTCGCCATGCTGACCCATTCGCCAATAAAGTCACGTTCCGGCACCTTGCCCACTTCGCCATGTTCAACCAGAGCCTGAACACCGCCACAGGCCGAATGCCCCAGAATGACAATGTCCCTGACCTTAAGATCACGCACCGCAAACTCGATGGCAGAGGACGTCCCGTGATAGTTTTCATCCGGCTCGTAAGGCGGCACCAGATTGGCAACGTTGCGAATGACAAACATCTCGCCGGGTTCGGCATTGGTCAAAATGGCCGGATCAACACGGGAATCCGAACAGGCAATCAACAGCACTTCGGGCTTCTGGCCCATATTCATCAGGTCTTCAACACGTTCAGGGCGCTGCTCGTAATACATCGCCTTGAAACTTTTGAAACCGGCCAGCATCCGCTCGACAGTGCTTTTCGCCATGATGTGGGTTCTCTATTCTGAATGAATCTCAAGGACCCCAAAATACGGGCAATTAGCCCGCTTGGGTACCCTCAAAAGTCAGTTTCCAGAATTACCTCACGTCAGAGCCTGACTCAAAATTATCACTCACCACACCTTTCGGGCGATAGAACATTTCATTCGGCATATTGATGCGATGAACATCCATGCTTCGAACGAAGCGACGGAAGTTTCACAGTCTTTAGCGAGTCGTCGGCATCGCCCGATCCATGCGAATGGTTCTCGCCACGATCCAGCGTTTTGTCAAGACGGCAAAGCCCGTAGCACTCTCAGAGCCTTTAACGATTTCAAAGGTCAACGCTTCTATGTGAGTACAAAGCCGTCTCCAGTTTCGGTCGTTTTCACCGACTGGCTATCGATGATGGTGGCTGCAGGCTCTGCCTCCCCCGGCCTTCAATCCAACGGTTCGCCGCAACCAGCGCCTCACTAATCAGCACAAGCAGGCTGGTGTCACGCCGACGGTAGAAATGATACTGCACGGTTGCAAAAGGCAGGAAATCGTTTGATAGCAATCGCCATTGGCAACCTGACGCGTTGACATACTCTATCGTATTCCATGTCTCGCGCAAATCATACGTGCGCGAACGTCCGACCGTACCTGTACGCTCCCAAAATACCGCTATAATTTTCCATTCCTGGTCCGTGCAATCACTTGCATAGCCCAAGCCTCGCCGGTCATAGTGGCGGCAAGTGGTTTTGGTCGAGGGCAAATCATCCTCCGTCGTCTTTGCAAACTTCAGAAAATCATAACCAACTGAAACCACTTAACTAAATTTTCGGTCAGGCTCTGAGGCCCTTTACCTCAATGGTAGAGGATGGTTTTTCTAAATATCAGAAAGGGATTTGCATGAGACTTGTCGCACTCATCTTTGTATTGTTATTGACGCTTGCCCGCCCCGCCCTTGCCTGGCCATTGGGCGCCAACAACGAATTGGATTTCTCGTCAGTTGAAACGATGCAGAAGTCTGTTGAAGAGGTGACGAAGGATATGTCACCTGACGATAAAAAGGCATTCGTGCAAGCTCTCTTGGCGATCCTGATGGAGAACAACCCCATTACGGGCGCAGCCGAGCCGGGCTTACCCCAACTCATGGCGATGGGACAACTCGGTGACAAGTTCTATGCCGGCATGAGAGTTTGGATGTCAGGCGTTACGGTCGATGAAGTGAAAGCGAAGGCAACCGTACTTGCGGCCCAAAAAGCGGCAAAGGCAGACGCTGCTGCAAATGCAAAGGCTGAAAAGAAAAAGAAAGCCGAGGCGCTTGCAGCCCAACAGAAATGCCTGAATGACCGGATCGTTATTTCAAATATTCATGTGGAAAAAGGCAAATACTCACAAAACTTGAGCTTCGATATTACGAACAATCTTTCATTTGCTATCAGCGGGGCTCACTTTAAATACGTGCTAAAGCAGGAAGGCAGATCTGTTCCAATCAACAAAGATAGTGTCTCGTTTTCTGTTTCTGGCGGCGTCGAGCCAGGGGAAACAAAATCCCTTTCATACGATTATTACGGGCCGATGGGAGAGTCTGGAAAGACGTTTATCGAAACCAGAATAATAAACGTTTTCGATGCAGCCGAGCTTCCGCTGCTGGACACAAACACCACGTACGCCGGCAGGCCAAAAGGCTTTTCCGATCAGAAATGTGAGTGAGCGTCCAGGCAACGGGAGAAAAGCATTTCTGCACGAGTAATTATCATCAAAACCCGTCGAACAGATACCCGCGCGCCATGGCTTCGTTGACGCCATGACGCGCGGGTGTGGCGGAGTAATCGATCATGTTCTTATTGCCAGACTAGATCAGTTCCACAGCCATTGCGGTTGCTTCGCCCCCGCCAATACAGAGCGAGGCAATACCCTTTTGCCCGCCGCGTGCCTTAAGCGCGTGGATCAATGTTACCAGCAGGCGGGCCCCGGTCGCCCCAATCGGATGGCCCAGGGCACAGGCCCCGCCATTAACGTTGACCTTTGCATGATCAAGTTCCAGATCGCGCATTGCCGCCATTGCCACCACGGCAAAGGCCTCGTTGATTTCCCATAAATCAACATCCTGCACATCCCAGCCGGATTTTGCCAAAACCTTGCGAATGGCATCAATCGGGGCGGTGGTAAACCAGCAGGGTTCCTGGGCATGGGTGGCATGGGCCTTAATACGCGCCAGCGGTTTTAAGCCGCGCTTTTCCGCCTCGCTTTCGCGCATCATCACCAATGCCGCCGCCCCATCCGAGATCGAGGCCGAATGCGCCGCCGTCACCGTGCCATCCTTGCGAAAGGCAGGGCGCAAAGTCGGGATTTTTTCCGGGTTGGCCTTGGGCGGTTGCTCGTCCGTATCCATCACCACATCGCCCTTGCGGGTTGAAACCGTGACCGGGGTGATTTCATCGGCGAACTGGCCCGATGTAATCGCTTCCTTCGCCCGCATCAGCGAGGCAATGGCATAATCATCCTGGTCTTTGCGGCTAAAGCCATATTTATCGGCCGTGCTTTCGGCAAAGGTGCCCATGGACCGGCCCTTTTCATAGGCATCTTCCAGGCCATCCAGCGCCATATGGTCGTAAACCTGGGAATGACCGTATTTGTTGCCTGTGCGCATGTTGGGCAACAGGAAGGGCGCGTTGGTCATGCTTTCCATACCGCCAACGACCATTGCCGTCGCACTGCCCGCCAGCAAAATATCATGGGCCAGCATCGCCGCCTTCATGCCCGACCCGCACATTTTATTAATCGTCGTCGCGCCCGCCGCACGCGGAATACCGGCATTCCAGCCCGCCTGGCGTGCCGGGGCCTGCCCCTGTCCTGCGGGCAGCACATTGCCCATAATCACTTCGTCAATATCATCGGCCGAGACATTGCCACGCGCCAGTGCGGCCTTAATGGCAATACCGCCCAGCTCAGGTGCCGTCAGGCTGGCAAGCTCGCCCAACAAACCGCCCATTGGCGTGCGAGCACAGGAAACAATTACGATCGAGTCACTTGTCATGGGATATCCCCTTTATTCGGGAAAATTGCGTTTAATGCGGAGAATTTCGTGAAATTATGCCGTTTCGCCAAAAAGCTCGCGGCCAATCAGCATACGGCGGATTTCGCTGGTGCCAGCCCCAATTTCGTAAAGCTTGGCATCACGCAGCAAGCGGCCGGTCGGATATTCGTTAATATAACCATTGCCCCCCAAGGTCTGAATGGCTTCCAGCGCCATCCAGGTGGCCTTTTCGGCGGCATATAAAATCACCCCGGCGGCATCCTTGCGCGATGTTTCGCCCCGGTCACAGGCCTTGGCAACTTCATAAACATAAGCCCGGCAGGCATTTAAGGTGGTATACATGTCCGCCATTTTGCCCTGCATCAGCTGAAATTCACCAATCGCCTGACCAAACTGTTTGCGTTCATGGATATAAGGCACCACCACATCCATGCAGGCCCGCATGATGCCCGTGGGGCCCGCGGCCAAAACCGCACGTTCGTAATCAAGGCCGCTCATCAACACACGCACGCCGCCATGCAGCTTGCCAAGAATGTTTTCCTCCGGTACTTCGCAATCCTGAAACACCAGTTCACAGGTGTTCGATCCCCGCATGCCCAGCTTGTCGAGCTTTTGCGCCGTTGAAAACCCCTTAAAGCCCTTTTCAATGATAAAGGCCGTAATGCCCTTTGGCCCGGCACTGGCATCGGTTTTGGCATAAACCACCAGGGTATCGGCATCCGGCCCATTGGTGATCCACATTTTGTTGCCATTGAGGATGTAACGATCCCCCTTCTTTTCGGCGCGCAATTTCATCGACACCACGTCGGAGCCAGCACCGGGTTCGCTCATGGCCAGCGCGCCGATATGCTCGCCGCTAATCAATTTCGGAAGATAGCGGGCCTTTTGTTCGGCACTGGCATTCCGACGGATCTGATTGACGCATAAATTGGAATGCGCCCCATAGGACAACGCGACCGAGGCCGATGCCCGGCTGATTTCTTCCATCGCCACCACATGTTCCAGATAGCCCAGGCCGGTGCCGCCATCTTCCTCGGGTACGGTCATGCCCAACAGGCCAAGATCACCGAATTTGCGCCACAAATCGTTGGGGAATTCGTTTTTCGCATCAATTTCGGCAGCACGCGGGGCTATTTCGGCCTCGGCAAAGGAAGAAACACTCTCGCGGATTGCTTCGGCGGTTTCGCCAAGATCAAATCTCAAA
>JBNKVZ010000179.1:0-8418 GCA_050299455.1 Thalassospira sp. | reverse complement strand
GTCGCCTGACCCAGTTTGGCCCAACCACAAATGTTTTCCATAATCCGGCCACGGTTGAAACCGGTCTTATTTTCTCGGACCCGCCAATCAACCTGATTTCGGCCCAGGTCAATAATGGTGTGCTGTCGCTTGCAAGCGGCCATCAGGTACCGCTTACCGGCCATCTTTCCGGCCTTGAGAATGGTAATTACAGCATTGGCATACGTGCCAATCACCTGGCGGTGGTTAATCCCGGCGCCAGCGCAATTGCCATGCAGGGGCATGTTGAACTGGCCGAAATTACCGGGTCGGAAACCTTTGTGCATGTTCATTTCAATGACGTTTCCTGGGTCATTCAGGAAGAAGGCGTGCATAACCCGACATTGGGCGAAACATCGACTTTTTACCTGGACCCATCGCGCCTGTTTGTTTTTGCCGCCGACAACCGGCTGGTAGCCGCGCCCCCTGTTGAAATTGCAAACGGCAAGGCCGCCTGAGCCCGGAGATTTAAAATGGCACGTATCGATCTTAATAACCTGGCCCATTCCTATTTCCCGGACCCGAAAGGCGACGAGGATTACGCCCTGCGGCGTATGGAGCATGTTTGGGAAGACGGGGGCGCTTACGCCCTTTTGGGCCCGTCAGGGTGTGGCAAGACCACCCTTTTGAACATCATTTCCGGCCTGCTGACACCGTCGCATGGCAAGGTCCTGTTTGATGGCAAGGATGTCACCAACCTGGCCCCGGAACAGCGCAATATCGCCCAGGTTTTTCAGTTCCCGGTTATTTATGACACCATGACGGTGTTTGAAAACCTGGCCTTCCCGCTGCGCAATCGCGGCATTGATGAAAAACGCGTTTACGCCCGGGTGCATGAAATTGCCGAAATGCTGGATTTAAGCGGAAAACTGAAACAAAAGGCGCGCGGCCTGGGGGCCGATGAAAAACAAACCATTTCGCTGGGCCGTGGCCTGGTGCGCGATGATGTTTCCGCCATCCTGTTTGACGAACCGCTCACCGTGATTGACCCGCATCTGAAATGGGTGTTGCGCCGCAAGCTTAAGGAAATTCACAACAAGCTGCGCCCGACCATGGTTTATGTCACCCACGACCAGATCGAGGCCCTGACATTTGCTGACAAGGTTGTCGTCATGTATGGCGGCAAGGTGGTGCAGCTTGGCACCCCGCAGGAATTGTTTGAAAACCCGGCCCATACCTTTGTCGGTTATTTCATTGGCAGCCCGGGCATGAATATCATGCCCTGCAATATTGACGGCGGTGCCGCCTGGATTGACGGGCAACGCATCGCCCTTTCCGATCATCAGTTAACCGCGCTTGGCAAGGTATCGGGCGAAACGGAACTGGGCATTCGCCCCGAATTTGTCAGCCTTCAGACCGAAGGCACCGCCCCCGAAGGCAGCATTGCGGTTAATATCGTCAAGGTCGAGGATCTGGGGCAGTTCAAAATCGCCACCACACGCTTTGGCAATGCCGAACTGAAGGTCAAGGTCGGCGAGGATCAGCAAATTGTCGGACAAAGTGGCTTCCTGCAGTTTCCGCAGGAATGGACCAAAATTTATGCCGACAGCCAGTTGGTTGCGTAAGGGGAGGCAGTGAAATGAACAAGATTACCAATAACAAGGCCTGGTTCCTGGTACTGCCGGTTTTCTTTATCGTCGCGATCAGTGCCGTCATTCCGCTGATGACAGTCGTCAATTATTCCGTGCAGGATATTTTCGATCCGCAAACGCGCTTTTTTGTCGGCACCGAATGGTTCAAACAGGTTTTGGGCGATTCCCGCCTGCATGAAGCCCTTTTGCGCCAGATCGGTTATTCGTTAAGTGTCCTGCTGATCGAAGTACCCCTAGGCATCGGCATTGCGCTGACCCTGCCGCGCAAGGGTTGGGGGGTGTCGGCCTGCATGGTTTTGCTCGCGTTGCCCTTGCTTATTCCCTGGAACGTGGTGGGCACCATCTGGCAGATTTTCGGCCGCGCCGACATTGGCCTGGGCGGGTATCTTCTGAACATGATCGGTATTAACTATAACTATACCCAAAGCTCGGTTGATGCCTGGTTGACGGTTCTGGTGATGGATGTGTGGCACTGGACCAGCCTGATCGTGCTGTTGTGCTATGCCGGTTTGCGCTCCATTCCCGATGCTTATTATCAGGCCGCCAAAATTGATGGCGCATCGCGCTGGGCGGTTTTCCGTTTCATTCAATTGCCGAAAATGCAGTCTGTGCTGGTGATTGGTGTGCTGCTGCGCTTCATGGACAGCTTTATGATTTATACCGAGCCCTTTGTCCTGACCGGGGGTGGACCGGGTAACGCGACCACATTCCTCAGCCAGTATCTGACACGCATGGCTGTAGGCCAGTTTGACATCGGACCGGCAGCGGCATTCTCGCTGATCTATTTCCTGATCATTCTGCTGGTGTGCTGGGTTTTCTATACCGTCGTCATGAACGCCGGACAGCGGGGAGAACAATAAAATGAAATTCCAGAAACGTCACATCGCCCTTTTGCTCTATATCCTGTTTCTGTTGCTGCCGATTTACTGGCTGTTCAACATGTCGATCAAGACCAATACCGAAATTCTGGGATCAATGACCCTGTTCCCCGATAACCCGACCCTGGCAAATTACACCACGATCCTGACCGATCCGGCATGGTATTCGGGCTATATCAACTCGATGATCTATGTCTCGATCAATGTGGTGATTTCGCTGACCGTTGCCCTGCCCGCGGCCTATGCGTTTTCGCGCTTTAACTTCACCGGCGACAAGCACCTGTTTTTCTGGCTGCTGACCAACCGCATGGCCCCGCCTGCCGTGTTCCTGCTGCCGTTTTTCCAGCTTTATTCGTCGGTCGGGCTGTTTGATACGCATATCGCCGTTGCGCTTGCGCACTGCCTGTTTAACGTGCCGCTCGCGGTGTGGATTCTGGAAGGGTTCATGTCGGGCATTCCCAAGGAGATCGACGAAACCGCCTATATTGACGGTTATTCCTTCCCGCGTTTCTTTGCCACCATCTTCGTGCCGCTTATTCGGTCGGGCATCGGGGTGACAGCCTTCTTCTGCTTCATGTTTAGCTGGGTGGAACTGTTGCTGGCACGCACCCTGACCTCGGTTGATGCAAAACCGATTGTCGCCACCATGACACGTACCGTTTCGGCATCGGGCCTGGACTGGGGTGTTTTGGCCGCCGCCGGGATGCTGACCATCGTACCGGGTGCGCTCGTTATCTGGTTTGTCCGCAATTACATCGCCAAAGGCTTTGCGATGGGCCGGGTCTAACCGGAAGAAAGAGGATTACGAACAATGTCATGGATGGCCTGGACACCGGTTACGGCAATCTTTTTTATCTGCATCGCGCTGATGCTTGTCGCAATGGGCGTATGGCAGGCGGTATCGCCGACCATTCCGCGCCGGGGCTTTCTGCCACTGGTAACAACCCGGGGCGATCGCCTTTTCATCAGCCTTTTGGGGGCGGCCTATATTCACCTTGCATGGCTTGCCTTTAGCGATGCCACGATTTTCATCGCATCGGGGATTTCAGTCGTTTGGCTGATTATTGTGATGCGCTGGGGCTAACAACCAGGTGGTGGCGGATGTGTCCTACAACATCCGTGCCGCTTTTCAAATTCGCCGCAACGGGCACCGGTCTTCCCCCGTTACGGTATGCCGGATTTCAAAACTGGCAAGTGAACGGAAGACCAACAGGGAGGAACGAAATGATCGTTAAAGCCAAAGGCTCCTCTGCCGTCATCAGGGGCAGTGCTGTTGCGATTGCACTCGGACTGGCAGTTCTTGCCAATCCGGCAATGGCCGACCAGTATACTGACGCGGCAAAGAAATGGGTCGATAGCGAATTTCAGCCGTCGAGCCTGAGCAAAGAAGAACAGATGAAAGAAATGGAATGGCTGATCAAGGCAGCCGAACCATTTCGTGGCATGGAAATCAATGTGGTTTCAGAAACCCTGACCACACATGAATATGAGTCCAAAACGCTGGCAAAGGCATTCTCGGAAATTACCGGGATCAAACTGACCCACGACCTGATCGGCGAAGGCGACGTTATTGAAAAATTGCAGACCCAGATGCAGTCTGGCCGCAATATTTATGACGCCTATATCAATGACTCTGACCTGATCGGCACGCATTTCCGCTATAATGCGGTTGTTCCGCTGAGCGATTTCATTGATGGCGAAGGCAAGGATGTCACCTCGCCGACCCTGGATCTGAAGGACTTTATCGGTCTTTCCTTTACCACGGGCCCGGATGGCAAACTTTACCAGCTGCCCGACCAGCAGTTCGCGAACCTTTACTGGTTCCGTTATGACTGGTTCCAGCGTGCCGACCTGCAAAAGCAGTTCAAAGACAAATATGGCTACGATCTGGGCGTGCCGGTTAACTGGTCTGCCTATCAGGATATCGCCGAATTCTTTACCAATGACGTAAAGGAAATCGACGGCAAAAAAGT
Source organism: Thalassospira sp. (assembly GCA_050299455.1). Lineage (GTDB taxonomy): Bacteria > Pseudomonadota > Alphaproteobacteria > Rhodospirillales > Thalassospiraceae > Thalassospira. The sequence continues at coordinate 3,957 of JBNKVZ010000179.1, read as the reverse complement.
CTATGGCCACATGGATTACGGTAAAAAAGACCCGTCGCTGGGCTGGCGCTTTACCGATGCGTGGCTGTCAATGGCAGGTGAAGGCGACAAGGGCCTGCCCAACGGCCTGCCGGTGGATGAATGGGGTATCCGTGTTGATGGCTGCGCACCGGTTGGTGCCAATGTCACCCGTGGTGGTGCCACCAACAGCCCGGCATCTGTTTATGCTTTGACCAAATATATCGATTGGCTCAAGGCTTATGCGCCGCCTGAAGCTGCCGGTATGACCTTTGGGGAAGCTGGCCCGGTTCCGGCACAGGGCAACATCGCCCAGCAGATTTTCTGGTATACCGCCTTTACCGCGGATATGACCAAAAAAGGCCTGCCTGTTGTCGATGAAGACGGCAACCCGAAATGGCGTATGGCCCCCTCGCCGCACGGCCCGTATTGGGAAGAAGGCATGAAACTGGGCTATCAGGATGTGGGGTCCTGGACGCTGATGAAGTCCACCCCGCTTGAACGCCGCAAGGCTGCCTGGCTGTATGCACAGTTCGTAACCTCCAAATCGGTTTCGCTGAAAAAGACCCTGACCGGTCTGACCCCGATCCGTCAGTCTGACCTGGATACCCAGGCCATGACCGACATCGCCCCAAAATGGGGTGGCCTGGTTGAATTCTATCGCAGCCCGGCGCGTGTGGCCTGGTCGCCGACCGGCACCAACGTTCCGGATTATCCGAAACTGGCACAGCTTTGGTGGCAGAACGTGGCCGAAGCCGTTACCGGCGAACGGACCCCGCAGGAAGCCATGGACAACCTTGCCAACTCGATGGACCGTGTGATGCAGCGTCTTGGTCGTGCCGGTATCGGTGGCGATTGCGCCCCGAAACTGAACAAGGAACGCGATGCACAATACTGGTTTGACCAGCCCGGTGCACCGAAACCGAAACTCGCCAATGAAAAGCCGCAGGGCGAGACCGTCAAATATGACGATCTGATCCAGGCTTGGCGTGAAGGCCGCGTAAACTAACGCGCAGCCCCTCCATATAAGAGGCGGAAGATGGCCGTATTACCGTCATCTTCCGCCGCTTTCTTCATTCATGGTCTTTCTCCTGACCTGAAATGCCCGCAAAGACAGCCTTCATCTCGTTAAAACGCGTAAATATTTGAAATCCGGAAAACCGGATTCAGCCATACCTCTGAATATCAGGGACTGTCGGCCAACAGCCTTTCCTACAAGGCCCCGACAGGGAGGGAACCAATGAAATTCCTAAAATCCGACCGCCGCCCAAAGGGCGCGGCAGGCGCCACTGCGCCATCGACACCAACCCCTCGGAAACAGAACCCGTCAAAAGGGGCATCTTCGGCCCGTGTCACCATCGGCATTCAGGGCCGGTTAATGGCGTCTTTTGCCATCATTCTGGTGCTTGCCAGTGTTTCGTCTGTCGTATCCTGGATTTCCTTTGGGAATACACGGTTGCTGGTTGATGAAATTGCCAGCAAAAGCCTGCCCTCCATCATTGGTCAAATGGAACTGGCAATGGACGGCACCGGGCTGGCCGCACAGGCCCCCGTTCTTGCCGCATCGCGCAACAACGAAGAACTCACCGCCACCGAAGAACGCCTTGATGCCCTGATCGACAGTGCGCGTGACCGCATGGATAATATTATCGCCAATGGCAACAATGAGGCGTCGCTCACCACCCTGTCCGCGCAATTAAAGGAAATTGTTGCCCGCCGCGAAACCTTGCAACATTTAACCGAAGCGCGCCTTGCCCTGCAAAAGCAGCGCGGCGATATGACGCTGGACATGGTTTACGCCTATGCAGACCTGTCGGATTATCTAAGCCCGCTGATCGAAGTGACCGACATTGATGTATCGCGTGGCATCAGCCGGGTTGCCAATGGCAATAACGAAGCCGCTGTGAGCCTGAAGGACGTTATTGCCTTTTCGCAATTGCTGGCCGAAATTCGCGCCAATATCAACCTTGCCTTTGGCATGTTGACCGCCGCCATTGCCGTGCCCGAAGGCGACGCCATGGATGAAGTGCGCAATAAATGGAACTGGGCTGAATTGCGCATTACCGACGCGCTGGCAAAACTGCCCGATAACAATGACGGCAGCAAAATCCGTGCCCTTGCCAAGGCCCTTTTGGCTTTTGGTAAAGGCGATGAGGGTGTTTTCACCCTGCGAGAAACGGAATGGGATAATCAGGCCCAAACACAACAAACCCTGAATGATACGCGGGCCAGTGCCGAACAGCTTGGGTCGGCGATTGCCCAACTGGTTTCGGAAAAACGCACACAAATCAGCGACAAGGCCGCATCGACCCTGGCAAAGGTTGCCCGTGACCAACAGCTTATTGCCGTTATCGGCACCAGTGTGCTGGTCATTTCACTGCTGATTTTGGTGTTTTATGTGCATGGCAACCTGATCAAACGATTATTGCGGGTTATTGCCGGGCTGCGCGAGGTGGCAAATGGCAATCTGGAAGCCGAAGTTCGCGATCATGGCCGCGATGAAATTGGCGTGATGGCCGGCATTTTGCGCCAGTTTCGCGCAACCGCCCTTTCCGCACGCCAGGCCGAACAACAGGTTGCCCGTGAACGTGCCGCCGCCGAGGAGGAAAAACGCGCCGCCATGCTGGCCCTTGCCGATGCCTTCGAGGCCTCCATTTCCAGTGTTGCCAGCCAGCTTTCGCACGAGGCCGAAGATATTGCACAAACATCGGACCATGTGCGCGACCGGGCCGAAATTGCATCGACCAATGCCACCGACGTTGCCAGTGCATCCGAAGAAATTTCCATCAATATGTCTTCGGTATCACAGGCGGCACAATCGCTGTCCGATCGCGTGCGCGAAACCGGCGAACAGGCGCAAAAATCGCTGATTGCCGCGCAAAATGCGGTTGATATCGCCAATGACACCAACAATACCATGCGCGAGCTTGAAACCGGTGCCAGTGAAATTGGCGAAATTCTAAGCCTGATACAGGATGTGGCGGCACAAACCAATCTGTTGGCCCTAAATGCCACCATCGAAGCCGCCCGCGCCGGAGATGCCGGCAAGGGATTTGCCGTTGTCGCAAGCGAGGTTAAAAACCTTGCCACGCAAACCGGCACGGCGACCGACCGTATCGCGCGGCGCATTAACGATATTCAATCAACAACCAATGTCGCCGTCGATGCGATTGCCAAAATCGGCAACAGCATTTCCGGCATTCATGGCACCGTCAACGAAATGTCGAAAGCGGTGGAAGAACAGCAGGAATTTGTTACTGAAATTGCCTCGAATGTTGAACAATCCGCCCTGGCCGCCCGTGAAATGAACCACACCATTAACCAGGTCAGCCTATCGGCCAATGACAATCTTTCGGCAATGGACGGGCTGCAACAGGCCACCACCCGCCTGCGCCACCAGTCGGATGATCTTTCGGAACGGGTCCGGGAATTTCTGGGTTCCATCCGCGCCGATGACGGGGCATCTTCACACCCTGCCCCATCCGCCTGAAAACAACAGACCGACTTTTATCGCATTCTCGCCCTATTGAACGCCACACAGGAAGAACCATGCCCCGGTCATTGCCCTTATTATCGTTTCGTCAAGTTGCTGCAAGTTTTGGCGTATTTCTTTTCTCGTCTGGTATCGCCTTTGCGCAACCGGCCCTGGAGGGCGGCATTGACGCCTATCAGCAGGGGCAATTCGATAAATCGGCCGGTATTTTTCAACCCCTGGCCCAACAGGGCAATGCAACCGCGCAATATTTGTTATCCTGTCAAATGATCAATGGTGCCGGCATGGCGGCCGCCCCGGAAACCGGATGGGAGATGCTGGACAAGGCCGCACAGAACGGTAACCCCGGTGCCCAGATTTTACAGGCCAAGCGCCTGGAAGCGACACAGGGTACGATGCACGACATAAAGGTTCTGTATGAAAATGCCGCAAGGCAAGGAAGTGCCCAGGCCTTGATGTGGCTGGCC
>JBNKVZ010000178.1:0-8473 GCA_050299455.1 Thalassospira sp. | reverse complement strand
GCCGTTTTTTTGGTATCTTGCAGTATCGTCATCGTGCAATCGCCTCGATGATATTGTTTTGGGTAATGTCCGCACCGGAAAGCTCGGTTGCCAGTTCGCGGTCGCGCAACACGGCAACACGGTCGGCAAAGGCCACAATTTCCTCCAGCTCCGAGGAGGCCACCAGCAAGGCCAGCCCTTCGTCACACAAATCGCGGATCAGTTTAATAATGTCGGCATGGGCGCCAACATCGATGCCGCGTGTCGGCTCGTCCAAAATCAGGAAAACCGGTTTGGACACGAGCCAGCGCGCCAGAATAACCTTTTGCTGGTTCCCGCCCGAAAGCTGACCCACGGGCTTTTCCCGGTCCGGGGTGGCGATGCCAAGCGCCTTGATCATCTCGTCAGCGAATTTGTCCTGCTCGGCCCGGGGAATGGGGCGCAGCCAGCCGCGCCGCCCCTGCAAGGCCAGGGCAATATTTTCGCGCACACTCAGTTCCGGGACAATGCCATCCTGTTTGCGGTCTTCCGGGCACAGGCCAAACCCGGCACGGATCGCCTGGCGCGGAGAGCGCAACAAAACCGGCTTGTCATCCATAAAGACCAGCCCGCTATCGGCACGGTGCGCACCAAAAACAAGTTCCGCAAGCTCGGTGCGGCCTGATCCCAGCAACCCGGCCAACCCCACAATTTCCCCGCCGGAAAGTTCCAACGACACCGGTTTAAGCACGCGTTTTTTGCCGAGATTTTTGATCTGAATATGATTTTTGCGCGCGGTCGCCGTGGTTTTGGCGTGATGGCGATGCGAACTGAGTTCGGCCAGTTCGCGCCCCAGCATATGATTGATCAGGTCAATTTGCGGCAATGTGGCGGTTTCAAAGGTGCCCACCAGCCCGCCATTACGCAAAATCGTGATGCGGTCGGTAATTTCGTAAACCTGGTCCAGGAAGTGGGTGACAAACACAATCCCCAGCCCCTTGGCCTTTAGCGACCGCATGATGCCAAACAGCGTTTTGATTTCTTCCGCATCCAGCGATGCGGTCGGTTCATCCAAAATCAGCACCCGCGCATCCAGCGCAACGGCGCGTGCAATTGCCACCAATTGCTGAATGGCGACCGAATAGGAACCAAGCGCACGGTTGATATCAATATCCAGGCCGAGAATTTTCAGCGCCTCGCGCGCATCTTCGGCGGTTTTTTTCCATGAAATAAGGCCGAACCTGCGGGTCTGGCGTTCCAGCATCAGGTTTTCCGCCACCGACAATGTCGGCACCAGATTAACCTCCTGAAAAACCGTTGAAATGCCCAATTGCTGCGCTTCGCCCGGATGCCCGGGGTGAATTTCGCGCCCGTCAAGGGTAACGGTACCGGCATCACGCGGATGCACACCGGTCATCACCTTGATCAGGGTCGATTTTCCCGCGCCATTTTCCCCCAAAAGGGCGTGAATTTCACCAGACATCAGTGAAAAATCAACATCCTGCAGGGCTTTGACGCCAGGAAAAAACTTGCCCACACCACGCGCAGACAGCACGGGTTGTGCCTGATCTGCCATATGATCCTCCCTGAACTGTGAACTGTTGCGCAAAAGGCGTGCCCTTCATTTTTTCAAAGGACACGCCAATGCGTCAGCCATCAGGCCGGGTGTTTTTCACCCGGCACGATTATCAGCTACCGCTGCGTTTTTTGTATTCTTCGGCTGCCGTATCGGGCAGGTAAAGCGGACCATTCGCCTTGATCCATTTCGGCACTTCCTTGCCATCCATCGAAGATTTGATGGCATCAAAGGCCGGTGCACCCAAATGCGGGTTCAGTTCGATCGAGGCATTGGTTTCACCATCCGCCATTGCCTTGAAAATATCGGGAACACCATCGATCGACACGATCAGAATGTCTTTGCCCGGTTCCAGACCCGCTTCCTTGATCGCCTGAACCGCGCCCAGGGCCATGTCATCGTTATGGGCGTAAAGGGCGCAAATATCCTTGCCGCCATTTTCCGCCTTCAGGAAGCTTTCCATCACTTCCTTACCGCCCGAACGGGTAAAGTCACCCGACTGAGAACGCAGGATTTTCATGTTCGGGAAGTTGGAAATAATATTGCCAAAGCCTTCTTTGCGGTCAATCGCCGCCGAAGAACCAACCGTGCCCTGCAATTCAACAACGTCACAAACGCCGTTGGTTTTCGCTGCCAGCCATGCGCCAGCAAGCGCGCCTTCTTCAACGAAGTCGGACGCCACCTTGGTCAGATACAGGGACGGATCCGCATCAACCCCGCGATCAATCAGAACAACGGGAATACCCGCATCCTTGGCTTCCTTCAAAACCTGGTCCCAGCCGGTTTCAACCACCGGGGCCAATAAAATACCATCCACACCCTGGGCGATAAAGGAACGTACCGCCTTGATCTGGTTTTCCTGTTTTTGCTGCGCATCGGAGAATTTCAGATCAATACCGCGCTTTTCAGCCTCGGCCTTGATCGATGCCGTTTCGGAGGTGCGCCATCCGCTTTCCGATCCGATCTGGGAAAACCCGATAATCATTTCCGCCTGTGCTGCAAGCGACAACCCCATGCCAATGCACATGGTTGCACCAGCAATCGCCAGCTTTTTAAGCCCTTTCATTATTCCCTCCCTGAATTGGTCTTTTGCCTAAAAGCCATATAGTATTACAATATGATTGTTAGGAAGACAATCACATCAACAACTGGCAATTGAAAAGCGCAGTTTTCTGCGATTTTTCTGGACAAAAAAAGCTCGGGAAATGCCTTTATGACATCGCAATACGCGCCAGAAACTCTCGTAAACCTAGAAAATCAAAAGATTCGCGTCTGTTTTTGCCCGCATGGCGCACGCATCCTCTCGTTATCATTGAAAGAGGATAGCAAATCAGACGTCAATATCGCACTTGGATTTTCCACCCCGGCGGATTATTCCCGCCACGATAGCTATATCGGAGCGACCTGTGGGCGATATGCCAACCGCATTGCCGGGGCGCAATATCGTGACCCGCAGGGTAATCTGGTGCAACTTGCCGCCAATGAAGGCGCAAACCTGTTGCATGGTGGGCCCGAGGGGTTTGATACCCGCAATTGGATGATCATGGAAAAAACGGCAAACCATGTGGTCTTTGCCCTGTCATCCCCAGATGGCGATCAGGGGTTTCCCGGCAGCCTGCATTGCACCGTGCGTTATGAACTGGCGGGCAACAGCCTGCGTTGCGAAATTTCGGCAACCTGTGATGCGACCACCATCATCAATATGACCAACCACAGTTACTGGAACCTGTCGGGCCGGTTTGATGCCAGTGCCGCCGACCATGAATTGCAAATCCATGCCGACCATTACCTGCCTGTTGATGATGCATTGATCCCCCTGCCCGGTCGTGCCGATGTCACAGGCACAACATTCGATTTTCGCACCCCGCGCGCCATTGCCGCGCCCGAGGAATTGCAGGTCGGCAAAATCATCGATTATGACCATAATTTTTGCCTGAGCGGACGGCGCGGCACCTTGCGAAAAATTGCCAGCCTGTTTCATCCGCCCAGCAAACGCCGCCTGACCCTTTCCAGCACCGAGGCAGGATTACAATTTTACCTAGCCCGGCACTTTACCAACGATATGACATCGCAGGATGGCAAGGCACTGCATCCACAATGCGCTATCGCCCTTGAACCACAAACTTTTCCCGATAGTCCCAACCGCGATGATTTTCCATCGCCGTTTCTTAATCCCGGCGATACCTATTCGCATGTCATCGTCTGGCAGATTGACGGCAAGTAGGCATAATACGGGCCAACAGGCGGTCAAGGGCGAAACGGCCCCCGCCTGTTGCCAGCAACACCACCAACGGGAAAATCCATAACAACCGCTGGTCCAGCACGCTGGCCGGGTCGCCATCAAACAGCGCGCCCGACATCGCCCCGTGGGCATAAATATCCACCAGCGACTGAACAATAACAAAACCGATCATGGCCAATGCCGACAGGCGGGTAAACACGCCCAACACAATCAGGACCGGCAAGGTGAATTCGGCCAGCACACCGGCAATGACAATCAGATGCCAGGGGAAAAAGGCGATCTCCGCCGGGTTATAGGAATGGGCCTCGGCCACGGCCGGAATGATTTGGGCAAAGGCACCGGGTCCGGGCATAAAAACACCTAACGGCCCCATGCCGGGCTTGGTGATGGCACTGTTTAAATAATAGGGCCACAACACCGCTGCAAAGACCAAACGCGCGGCCAATCCGCCCAGCCACATGTCCCATTGCGCGCGAAAGTCATCCCCGCATTTGGTCATATATGCCGCCAGCCTTGCCATGATTTGCATGTTCAAGACCCGCCTTCCGCCAGAGTGAAGGCCCCAAACATTCCCGATGCCAGCAATTGGGCAAAAACCGGAGTAACATCAAAATTGGCATCCTGCACCAGTGCCGCGTCATAGGCCGCGCCAACGCTTTGCCCTGCCAGCAAGTGCCCGGCAAATTCCGCCCCGCCATCGTCAAGGCAGGCCAGCGTTACCGTGTAATGCGGGCGGGCAACCAAAACGGCCTCCGCCCGGTTGGCAATTTGCACCGGCCTTGTATTTTCCAGCCCTTTGTTTTCCGCGCTCGTCCGTTCCCGATCCGGCTGGTTTGCCTGCCAAATGGCATGAATGGGGAAACGCGAAGCCACCCATCGCACCGCCGGATGAACGGAAAAACACAGCGATGCCAACCTGTTCTCCAGCCCGGCCAGGGAGGCGGCAGTGATGACGGGGGCATCTGCCGCATGAAGGGCTTCGAGGCGGGCGCGTTCAAGGCGGGCGATATCGGGAAGATAGGGCAATTGCACCGCCACCGCATGCCCCGCCAAAAACCCGGGGAAACCAGCCCCATAAAGTGCAAGCGACGGCAGGCGATGGTTTTCGCTTCGCATATAGTCGCCCGCAAGCCCGTAAAAAAACGCATCCCCCACAAGTGACTTGATTACCGGATAGGCCGCTGCCAGGGCCTCCTGCAAACCACGATGAACATTGTTACGATAAATGGCAAAACGCCGTGCAGCCCTGCCCGCCAACCCCGGAAGATGCGCCTTTGGGTCATGATCCATCAAGGCGGTGCTAAAGGCCTGATGAAAGCCTGCTTCCGCATCGGGCGATATATCCGATTGCGCTAAACCGCTGACTTGCATCATGCTTGGGCCCGTCATGACGCCACCCTTTGCGCCACACTATTGGCAGCATCATCAAGGCCATCCAAAATGGCATTGGCCTGCCGGGCCTCGTTGGCAAGGGTCTGCCAATCGGGTACGTCATTGTCCCATTCGATCAGGGTTGGCGTGGCACCAATCCGTTCCACCAGCCGCCGGTAAAGCGCCCAAACCGGGTCTGCCACCGGGCGGGAATGGGTGTCAATCAAGACGTTATCGTGGGTATCGGCATCCTGTTCATGCCCGGCCAGATGAATTTCGCCAATCAAATCGGCGGGCAGCACATCGACATAATCATGGCCATCAAAACCCAGATTATGGGCACTGATGAAAATATTGTTCACATCAATCAGCAACCCGCAGCCCGACTGGCGTGCCGCCTGAATGATAAAGTCGGTTTCGGGCATCGAACTTTGCGGCAGGGCCAAATACGAGGTGGGGTTTTCAATCAAAATTCGCTGACCAATGGCATTTTGAACCTGATCAATCGCATCCACCAGATGACGTAGCGACGCCCTTGTTAACGGTGTTGGCAACAGATCGGCCAGGTATTTGCCATCATGGCCCGACCAGGCGATATGTTCGGAAACCTGGGCCGGTTCAAACCGGTCAACCAAGGTGCGCAAGGCCGCAAGATGGGCCTTATCGAGCGGTTCCCAACTGCCCAGCGACAGGCCCACACCATGCAGGGATATGTCGAATTTTTCGCGCAAGTGCGACAGCATTTTAAGGCGCGGTCCGCCAGCCACCATGTAGTTTTCCGGGTGAACTTCAAACCAGGAAACCGGATTGGCATTTTCAAAAACGTCGCTGGCATGTTCGGCCTTGAAACCAACACCGGCACGGCGCGGCAAACCGGCCGCAGGCGGGACAGCCTTGAAAATGCGGTTTTGCGCTTGGTTTAGTTGGTTTGGATAGTTCAGATGGTCAGGATGGTCTGGATGGTCAGGATGATTTGCGTTTGTGTGTAATGCCGTCATGACGTGGCGCCCCTGCCCAAAATGAAAAGAAAAGCCCGGTGCACCAGAGGACTGGCACACCGGGGAAATGGCTTACATTTCCGGCAGATCGCGGTCGAGCTTGCTCAGGCTACCATGAACCGTGCGGCCATCGGCGGTGGTAAAAGTCATATCTTCGCAGGTGCCAGCCGGCACCAGCTTCCAGGAATTACCCTGATAATCGACCTTGGAAGTACCGGCACAGGTCGTGCCCGGACCTGCGGCACATTCGTTCTGCCCCGCCAGCGCAACCCCAAAGCATTTTTCCTGATTTCCAGCGGCCGATGCGTCCGTAGCGGCCATTGTCAAACCGGCGGACAGTGCAGCAGCCAATACAAGTGCGTTTTTCATTTGCTTTTCCCTCTGTTAAAAATGTCCCGACGTTACATGTCACAAGCGGTCTTTCCAGTTCCCTGTGACATCCCGGTGATAGCAACCAAAACGCACCCCGTCATCGCAACAACCGCGCACAGCGCTTCAACACGGTGTGAGAATAATTCCCTTTAAATTCACAGCATTGTGAGAGAAAACGCCGACATCGACGCCGTCATATTTAACCAGAACACGATAAAACCGCCCCGTTTCGCCCTTCAAAAATTCAACCCATAATTGATCCATGCCCATGAGCATCACACATGGCAGCATCCCGTTTTTGCCGGGATCACACCGATGGTTGGACCTTAAAAAAGCATGGAAAATACTGGAATAACCGTTTTAGAACGGTCACTTCCGTGCCATCAATAGATCGTGCCGTAACGTGCATTTGTACGGTCAGATCCCTTCAATGTTTCACCCCAAATGCGCTATCTGGCGTTCGGCTGGATCTTTCCGTGTCACCAGCGCTTTATTGACGTGAAAATGCCGCCTAGAAGGATCACACCCGCGTTATCGCCCGTTAGACAGACATGCCGATTTGCGGGTTTCGCGGCCGATATTGAGGATTGCTCGATTTGGCAAAGGCAGTGGATAGGACACCGATTTGGAAAAATCAGGTTCCGTTAAAGGTCGAAATCGTAATTCTGGTGACGAAATTACCGATTCCAACCCTCGTTTTTGCCTAAAGGATCGCCATTTGCTGCCACGGTGGCAGGACTCACCGCGTTGATGGTCCTAAAAAGCCCCGGCCAGCCCCAGTTTCTTTAAATCATCGGCCATTTCGCGCTGAAACCAGTCACAAATCTCGTGTGTTTCTGGTGGCACGTCGCGGTTTTTGGGGATCACAAGGCGATGAATACGCCCGGTCGCATGCTGTTTGGATGAAGCCGGAACCAGTGTGCCGTCACGCAGGGCATTGGCAATAACGCTGATCCATCCCAGGGCCACGCCCTTTCCCTGTGCGGCGGCCTGCAGGATGACGGCATAGTCGGAAAACTGGTTCCAAATGCCAATTCCGTCGGTTTTCAAGGCAGCATTGCCAAGAAATGGTTGCCATTGATCGCGTTTATGGTCGGTCAAATGCAGAAAAACCTGCTGCGGCAAGGATGCAACATCATCAATAGATCCATACCGGGCCAGATAATCTGCACTGGAAACCGGCAGGATAATTTCAGGTGCCAGATCGCGGATCTCGTATCGCGGGTCATTATCGACCACGATACGGGTTGCGATATCGACATCCTTGGTCACATCCTGCAAAACACCGCCCGCCAGTTCAAAACGCAGCTCAATATCGGGGAAGGCTTCGTTAAAATCCTTCAGCCGCGGAATAAGCCATTGCGTGGTAAACGAGTTTGACATCGAAAGCGTAACCAGGCGTTTGCCGGTATTTCCCTGAATAGCCCGGATCGTTTGCCCAATTGCCTCCATACTTTTTTGTACAGAAGCAAGCAGTTGTTGCCCCCCGGCGGTCACATACAGCCCTTTGGAATGGCGCTTGAAAAGCTGAAACCCCAAATCCTTTTCCAATTGGGCGACAGTCCGGCTGATCGACGGCTGAGTAACATTAAACTCGCTTGCGGCGGCAGTAAAACTGCCATGACGTGCTGCCGCCTCAAAAACAAGAAGCGCACGGGGCAACGGAATAAAGGCTGGCAGGTTTTTTGTCATACGCTCAATGTATAACAAGCATACATTTTTTGAAGCTACAAAATGTCCCCATTCCAACCGATCATCACGGCTAAAGGCTTGTCTTCAAACACCCCATCATATCCGTGAGGACCATGTCGATGTCTGATCACATTTCGGATCATAAAACGCGCCGGGACCCCCTGCTTCAGCCCTTTCAGCTTAAGCATCTTCGGCTGAAAAACCGCATCATCAGCACCAGCCATGCCTCCATGATGGATGATGGGGGCATGCCCCTGGAACGCT
>JBNKVZ010000177.1:0-8484 GCA_050299455.1 Thalassospira sp. | reverse complement strand
GTGGCATCGCTTTTTGATGTTCGCGGCGTTCATCACGGCCAGCAGATTGACATCCATTATCCACTTTATCAACAGCGAACACGGGTGGGGAGCACAGCTTCTCAGCATCTGCCCCTGCGTCTTGCGATCGTCCGATTGTTGATGAAAACGATCAGGCTAGTTTTGTCCCGGGTGGGCTTTATGCGTTCTGATTATAGAGAAAAATCGACAAATGATAAAAAATAGTCTGTCTTTGTGTTTCCTGTTCCTGCTGGCGGCCTGCAGCAATAGCTATGCCAGCCGTCATGCCTGCGAGAAAGCCTTAAGCGAAGACAGGGGCGCGATTGCGGGGGTGCTTGTCGGCGGAGCCTTCGGTGATGGTAAGGGAAAGATTTTGACGAGTGTTGGGGGCGGCGTTGCCGGGCATGTTGCAGGCGGCATATTATATAGTCCGCAAGAGTCGGATGATCACCGTCCCTATACACGCAACCGTTTCACCGGTATTTTTACCGGCTGTAAACCTGTGCAAGATGAATAACAATGTTGATATGTCGGCCTTTCATCCAAATATGACTGTGTCCGGGCACGCTGTATGACGGGGCCGGGCCGGGGGCGTTCGGCCTTTGATTTGGCAGGTTGGTTTTCATATCTGTCGGGGCACTGTGACAGTTGTGTTTGCTTATACTTAAGAATGGGCTAGGGTTGGGCGTATATTTTGTTGTTTTGAGCGCTGCCTGCTGGCACAGGAAAAATCAATATGGAATGTTCGGAATATGTGATCTCCGATCAACACGATGCCATCCGGCCCCCCAATAATCTTGCCGCAGGCCAATTGGCCCAGCTGGTTGATTTGGGCATTGCCCTGTCGGCTGAACAGGACCCCAATGCCCTTAATCAGCGTATTCTTCAGGCCGCGCGCGATTTTACCAATGCGGATGGCGGCACGCTTTATCTGCTAAATGATGATGAAAGCGAACTTCAATTTCGCATCATGGCAAATGATACGCTGCAACGTTATGTCGATGCGGGCGACCCGCAGCAATATCCGCTGCCGCCGGTGCCGCTTTATCTGTCGGACGGAAGGCCGAACCATCAAAATGTTGCCAGCTATGTTGCCCTGACCGGCAAGACCATCAATATCGTTGATGCTTATGCCGCCGAGGGATTTGATTTCTCGGGAACGCGCCGTTTTGATGCGGCGACGGGCTATCGTTCGCAATCCTTTTTGGCCGTGCCGCTTAAAAGTGCGCAGGGCCGTGTGCTGGGCGTTTTGCAATTGATCAATGCCCGGCATGGCGATGGCAGTGTGATCCCGTTTGATCCCACGATTGAACCGCTTATTACCGCATTGACCAGCCAGTCGGCGGTGGCGCTGGAAAACCGGCGCTTGATGCAGTCCCAGCGTGACCTGATCGACAGTTTCGTGCGTATCCTTGCCCACGGGATTGACGCCAAATCGCCCCATACCGGGGCACATTGTGAACGTGTGCCTGTTTTGGCAAAGATGCTGGCCCAGGCCGCAGTGGACCAGAAAAACGGGCCGTTTGCCCCCTTCAACCTGTCGGACCAGGAATGGTACGAACTGGAACTGGCGGCATGGTTGCATGATATTGGCAAAATCGTCACCCCTGAACATGTGGTGGAAAAGGCGACCAAACTTGAAACCATCCATAACCGCATTCACGAGGTGCGCACCCGGTTCGAGGTTTTGTTGCGCGATGCGGAAATAGACATGCTGCGCCGCCAGCTTGCCGGTGAAGACAAGGACGTTTGCCAGGCCGATTATGAAAACCGGCGGAGCGAATTGCGCGCGCAGTTTGAGCTGGTTGCGCAAAGCAATATTGGCAGTGAAAACCTGGACCTTGCGACCATTGCCCGTATTCGGGAGATTGCAGAACAGACCTGGCAGCGTAATTTTGACCGCACAATTGGCCTTTCCTGGGCCGAAAACAACCGCCTAAGCGCGGAGGACGCGGCCATATTGTCCCAACCGGGGGCCGAGAACGTGCTGTCGGACCGGCAGGATCATGTTTATGACCAGCTTAACAATGGTGAAGTTTACAATCTGTCGATCCCGCGTGGCACCCTGACACCTGAAGAACGCACCATCATTAACGACCATGTGGTTTTGACCCAGAATATGCTGGAACAATTGCCGTTCCCGTCCGGGTTACGCAATGTGCCGAGCATTGCCGGGAACCATCATGAAAAAATGGATGGGTCGGGTTATCCGCGCGGGTTGCGCGGCGATGTGATGGGCACGCTTGAAAAGATTATGGTGATTGCCGATATTTTCGAGGCGCTGACTGCTATTGACCGCCCCTATAAAAAACCCAAAAAACTGTCGGAATGTATCGCGATCCTGGGCACGATGCGGGATAACGGCAAAATTGATAGTGACCTGTTTGAACTGTTTTTAACCAGTGGTGCATATCGCGTTTATGGCGAAGCCTATCTTCGCCCCGATCAGCGCGATGACGTGGATTTGGGCCGCTATGTTCGCCCCGACTGATTTTATCTGGCTTTGATGAAGGTGATCGGTGGATGACTGGTGATCGATGATCGATGATCGGTGATCTCGCCTTTGTCGCCGCCTTGGTGCTTTTGCTTGTGGAGGAGAAAGTCAATTCTCTTTTTGCGGGTGGGGTCGCGCTGTTTTGGCGAAAGAAGGGCCGGATTTCAGATAAATAGTTATTAATAACTATTTGCAATTGGTGCGGGCTCGTGTATGTCGGTTGGGGGCGATCATCGTGATCGCATTTGAATTCCAACCACTTACAATATTCTGGCAGAATGTCATTTTCCGCTTCCGGGCACATATCGGCGAAGTTGTTGCGTGTTTTTGAAAAAGAACATGATGCCTTGCTGCGTCTGGCAGGGCGAAAACTGGGCAATAGCGAAGAGGCCAGGGATATTGTGCAAGAGGCCTTTGTAAGGGTCGCCACGGTACGGGACCAATCCATTGCCGACCCCCCTGCATTTTTGCGCACGATTGTGATTAATCTGGTGCGCGATCATCAGCGCCGGGGGCGCACAGGTGATGCCGAACTTGATATTCAGGCCGGGCAGGACCCGGTTGAATGGGTGCGCGAGACCAGCCCTTCGGCCGAACATGTCATTTACCAGCGGCAACGCATGCAGGCCTTTGAACAGGCGGTTAAATCCTTGCCCGCGAGATCGCGCGAGGTCTTTATATTACGTAAATTGCATGGTAACACCCATGATGAAATTGCCGCCCGTACCGGTTTGTCGAAGGCGGCGATTGAAAAACATTTATATCGTGCCATGACGGCCTGCCGGGATCTGATGAAAGACTATGACTGATACCGGGCATAACATATCGGACAAAAACAGGGTCCCGGCCCAGGCGCCTGCCTTTGCCGACGCGGCTGATATTTTGCTCGATCAGGCGATGGCGTGGCTATCGCGTGAGGGGATTGATGTGCCCGGCCATCCCAACCATGATGCCTTTCAAACATGGTGCGCGCAAAGCCCGGTCCATCAGGCCGCGGCACATAAGGTACAATCGTTTTTGGGGGATGCCGCCTTTAACGAAACCTTGCAACAGCTTGAACGTGATGCACCTGCCCGACATGTTGATCATACCGATCATAAAGCCCGCCCAGTCAGATTTCGCCTGATACCGTCTTTCGGCCGTGGCTGGCCGCTGCGCCCTTTTATTGCATCCTTGCTGGGGGCGGGGTTCGCGGGTTGCCTGGCGATGATTTTAATTTTTGTGGTGCTGCCGGTCGAACGGGCCGGGGCGCCTGTTGAAATTGCCGCCGGGACGGATGCCGCCATTACCCGCACCTTGCCCGATGGCAGTGTTATTTCACTGTCGCGCGGAGCACGGCTATCCTGGCATTTTTCGGCAGCCGAACGCTCCATCAATCTGGAGGCAGGGGCCGTTGTGATAGAGGCAGCCCACGATAGTGCCCGGCCAATGGTTGTCAGTACCCGGCAAAGCCTTGTCACCGTGGTGGGGACACGGTTTGTCGTCATCCATGATCAGGATGCCAGCGATATTGCAGTTGCCCAGGGGCTGGTGCGTGTGGCGCAACGACAGGCGGCACCGGGGCAGGAGCAGGGGCAGGAAGTGCTGCTTCATCCCGGGGAAGGGGTGAATATTTCCGATGACGGGACCCTGCGCCGTCGCGAGATGGATGCCGGGAACCTTGACCAGGTGTTGCAGGGCTGGCGGGTTTTTGCGCCGGCCCGGTTGCGCGATGTGGTGGCCGCCGTTGAACGCCAGACCGGAAGGGATATCTGGCTCGACCCGCGAATTGCGAATATGGAAATTCGTGGCAGGTTCAATGTTGCCAATGCGGATGCGACCTTGGCATTGATTGCCAAAACAGCGGGGCTTTCCCTGCTTGATTTGCCCTTTGGCGAGCAGGTTTTGTACCGGTCCTGATCGCGATGAAGCCTTTTGGTGGGGCCTGCGAGCATAAGGCGCCGGCAGGCGGGTTTTCCGGCTTTTTATAAAAATGTGGAAAAAATATGTCCGGTTTGTCCGGCCTGTTGCGTCCTTAAATGCGAGTGATACGCAATAACGCAATTGGGCCGCACAAAATGACTGTTTCTAAATCGCTAAAATCGCTGCAATCGCCGGCAGGGCTGCAATCCTGCGAAAGTGTACGGACCCTGTTATGTCGGGCGGTGGCAACGTCGGCGTTGTTATGTGCGGTGACAGTGCCAACGGGTGCGGCTTTTGCCGAAAGCGCAGCTGAGAAGCCGGGCAAGAGTGCGCCTGGTTCTTCCTCTTCCGATGCCGCAACCCCTTCCGCATCCCAGCGGGTTTATGCGTTTGATATTCCGGCCCAGCCCTTAATGCAGGCGCTGGACCTTTTGTCGCAGCAAGCCGATGTGCCCTATTCGGTGCAAAGCGGCACAAATATTGCGGTGGGTGGCCGGGCCGTGCAAGGGGCATTTACCTTGTCCGATGCGCTGCGCCAGATGCTTGCAGGGACCGATATATCGTTTGTGATTTCCGGCAATACCGTCATCGTCCTGCCGCAACAAAACAGGGTCGGGCAGGATGGCAGTATTGTCACCACCCCGGTGACGGTAACCGCCAACCGCGTGCCGACCATCACCCTGGGGGCCGGGGCTGAAAGCGGCCTGACGGTATTGAACGAAGAACAAATTCATGCCCGTGTGCAGGGGGATAATGACCCCGGCAAGATTTTTCGCGCCAACCCGAATGTTCAGTTTCAAAGCAGCTTTGACAACCCGAACTATCAGGACCGTCTGGAAGAACGCGGTGATACAGCGGTGGCCGAACAGGATTTGCGCCCCGCCGGTATCAGCATTTCGGGCGGTAAAATTGATCAAAACAACATCATGCTGGATGGGGTCAGCATCAATACCTATGCCGGGGTGGAAAACCAGGGCAACAATCTGTCCAACATGCCCGATGACGATGATAATCTGATCAATGCGGATTCCGTTTATGGGGCCCATCCGCAATCGGTATATATCGATGCCAATATTCTGGAACAGGCCGAAATTATCGACAGCAATGTCTCGGCCAAGCATGGCGGTTTTCAGGGTGGGGTTGTTAATTACAAGGTCAAAAATCCCGGTAAAGAACCCGAATTTAGCGCCAATATTGCCCGCAGCGGATCAAACTGGACGGATTATCATGTTCGATCCCGCGATGCGCCGGATGCTGACGCCCGCCCGCCCAAATATGAACGTCTTCGCTATGGCGCATCGGCCAGCACCCCGCTGAACGAAAATTGGGGCATGCTGGTTTCGGCAGGCCGTCGCACGGCAGAAACCACCCGTTCCGCCAATGCCGATTATTACCTTATGGACGATGTCACAACCAAAACCGTTGCCGACAATGTGCTGGGCAAGCTGCGTTATGAAAACGAGGCTGGCCTGGGTTTGACCGTGCAAATGGTTTACACGCCTTATGCGCAGGAATGGGAATCCACCCGCCGTTATGACAGCGCGATGGATATTCTGGGCAATGGCCTGAACGGCTATGTCGGGCTGGATACGCCGCTGGACTGGGATGGTTTCGGGTTTTCGCATTTCACCTTTGAAAGCAAACTGTCGCTAAACAGTTCCAAGGTCGGGCGAGATGCCGAAACCAATATTGCCCGCCAGGTGCGGTCAACTGCCGGGGGCACCTATAGCGGCATTTGCAACAGCACCAATTGTAATATCGGTACATTGGGCGACCTTTATCAATCCCAGCAGGAAGTGTCCTATCAGGCGGATTTTACCGCCCAGCACGGGCAAAATGATGTTGCATTCGGGGCGGATATTCGCCGTCTCCATGCCGAGGCCGAGCGCCCTGAAACCGCCTATTATGCACGCAGTCCTTCGGCCAATGCTGCCATTACCTGCCTGGTTGCCAATGATCCGTTTTGTGAAAACGGGGCGCAGGCCAGCCGGTTTATGACCGAATATGGGGCCTATAACGGCGATGTCAGTTTTTATACCGGGGCTCTTTATGGCCAATATGGCCTGAATTTTGACGATGTGCCGTTTGGCGCGGTCAAGCTGCAGCCGGGCCTGCGGCTGGAACGCGATACATTCCTGGGCAATACCAACCTGGCCCCGCGTTTTAACACCACCTATGAAACCGATTTTGGCATCGACTTTAATGTTGGCTGGAACCGGTATTATGCGTCGAACCTGTTGTCTTATGCCCTGCGTGATTTATCGCCTGGCACGGTGAATTATGGCCGGACCATCGCCAGCAGTGGCGGGTCGGCTTATCAGGTTGGGGCGTTTTCCAAACGCAGTTCGTCCAGAACCAATTATGGCGGCAGTGGTTTAAAAACGCCCTATACCGATGAAAAAACCGCCTCGATTTCCTTTCCCTTGCCGGTTCTGGGCGGTGAAACCCGCCTGAAGATGATCGAACGCAAAGGCCACGATCAGTTTTCGCGTGAAGCTAGTGAACGTGGCTCGACCAGCTACACGCTGAGCAATGAGGGTAGCAGTCGCTACACGTCCTATTCGGTGGAATGGGTGAAGGAATTTGACGAACCGTTTTTGGGCGGGCGGCACAGTTTTAATATCAACGGCCAATATGGGGAAAGGTCGGTATCGAACAATTCCTATTTTGGCAGCAGCGAGGAAGACGAGGATATTGTCTATAACGGCCAGCTTGTGTCACCCGATGCCCTAAGCCTGATTACAGGTAATCTGGATGAACCCTGGCTGATCAATATCGCCCTGTATTCCCAATTTGATGATGACCGCCTGCGCACCGGGCTGACCGGGCGCTACACCTTCCCCTACACGATTATTGCAGATAGCGGTTCGAACCAAAGGATCGGTGGCACCAGCTATGATGTGTATGAAGAACGCCAGGAAAAGGCCCGTTTCGACCTTGATCTGACGCTGGATTACGACCTGATCTCGGCGGGCAAGAACGTGCTGACCATGAATGTTTCCGTGGTCAATGTTCTTAATCGTGCAGGATCCCACACGCTGGTGTCGAGTTCCCCGTACCGCAAGGGCCGAACCGTCTGGCTGGGTCTGACTTATTCCTACTGACATTTCCCGTTCACAGATACCGCCAGAACGGCGGATGCGTTCTGGCACCTCCCGATCAAGAGAGTGATATAATGAAAAAGATGCTTCGCACGTCCCTGCTTGCGACCATGCTGGTTTCAACCGCCCTGATGACGCCGGCCCTGTCTTATGCCGGGGCGGCACAATCGCCAACTGAAACCCAAAGCCCGATGGTAAAATCTCATGGCGATCAAAATCTGGCCTCGGTGTATCGCCAGGTGTCGCCGGGTGTTGTGCGGATTAACGTTTTGAAAAAAAGTTACGCCGAAATTGTCGCCGAGGAACGCGAGAAAAAGGAAGAAGGCAAAGACTTTTACCTGCCGCCGGACGAACGCGACGATGGCCCGCACAACAAGGATCGTGACGAGGACGACAAAAGCGATAAGGACGGCAAAAAGACCGAGAAGAAAAACGAAGAACCCAAATATGACTGGCAAAAGCGCAAGCGCAATGGCGCGACAGGAACCGGCTTTTTTATCAGTGATGACGGCCTGATTGTGACTAACGAGCATGTGGTGCGCGATGGTGTGCAGTTTATTGTTGTGCTTAAAGATGGTCGTCGGATGCGGGCGGAATTGCTGGGCAAGGATTTCCTGACCGATCTTGCCGTGTTGCGCGTTGCCATGCCCGAAGGGATCGCGCCCCTGTCATGGGGGAATTCCAGTGCCCTTTCCGTCGGCGACCCGGTTTTTGCCCTGGGCTATCCGTATGGTTTTGATCAAAGCCTGACTACCGGGGTGATTTCGGGCAAGCAGCGCCAGCTTTCCAAGGGGGCCTATAACCCGTATCTGCAAACCGATGCGGCGGTGAATAAGGGCAATTCCGGCGGGCCGCTTCTGGCAATGAATGGCCAGGTTGTGGGGGTGAATTCCGCCCTTTATACCCGGTCGGGCGGCAATGAGGGGCTGGCATTTTCCATTCCGTCCGAACATGCCCAGGGCATTGTTGGTCTGTTGATCCGTGATG
>JBNKVZ010000176.1:0-8594 GCA_050299455.1 Thalassospira sp. | reverse complement strand
GGCCAAGGTTGCCAATATAAACCCTGCACTGGCCGACGAATTGGGGATTGATACCCTGACAACCGGCGTGATTGTGCTTGACGTTGCCGGCAATAGCCTGGCGCGCCAGGCCAATTTGAAACCGGGTGATGTGATTACCAATGTCAACAAAACCCGCATCGGCAGTGTTGCAGACCTGAAAGCGGTCTTGCGCAAGGGTGAAAAGGGGCGGAAATGGTCTGTCGCGGTAAAACGTGATGGCAAAACCCTGACCGCAGATTATACCCTGTGATGAAACAATTTGGGTCTTCCGGCGTTAATATGTGCCGGAAGACCCGTTTGTCTGCTGGAATTGCAGATGGTGGGTGCAAAAGGGTATAAGGCAGGCATGGTATCTTTATTTGAAAGTCAGGTTGCCCGCCCGCTGGCAGATCGTTTGCGCCCCCGCAAACTGACCGAAATTGTCGGGCAGGATCATCTTTTTGGCGATGACGGGCCGTTAACCCGCATGACGCAAACCGGGCGTGTGCCCTCGGTTATTCTGTGGGGGCCACCAGGATGTGGCAAAACCACACTGGCCCGCTTGATGGCCGATATCGCCGATATGGCGTTCGAGCCTTTATCCGCCATTTTTTCCGGCGTGGCCGATTTGCGCAAGGTATTCGAGCGTGCGCGCGGTCGGCGTGCGACCGGGGCGAGTACCCTGCTGTTTGTCGATGAAATCCATCGTTTCAACAAGGCGCAGCAGGACAGCTTTCTGCCCTATGTCGAAGATGGCACCATTACTCTCATTGGGGCGACCACCGAAAACCCGTCATTCGAGCTCAATGCAGCCCTGTTGTCGCGCTGTCAGGTTCTGGTGCTCAAGCGGCTGGATGATCCGGCATTGGAAGAGCTGTTGAAACGCAGCGAAAGCGAGATGGGCTTTGACCTGCCACTGACGACAGAGGCCCGCACCACCCTGCGTGCCATGGCCGATGGCGATGGTCGTTATTTGCTGAATATGGCCGAAGAGCTGTTTATGTTGCCTGCCAGCGATGAAGGTCCGCTGGGGGTGGCCGAATTGTCGCGCGTGATCCAAAAGCGGATGCCGCTTTATGACAAAGGTGATGACAGCCACTATAACCTGATCAGCGCATTGCATAAATCGGTCCGCGGGTCGGACCCGGATGCCGCACTTTACTGGTATAATCGCATGCTGGTGGGCGGCGAGGACCCGAAATATGTCGCGCGGCGTTTGTTGCGCATGGCGATCGAGGATATTGGTCTGGCTGACCCGCAGGCGCAGCAAATTTGCCTCGGCGCGTGGCAAAGTTATGAACGGCTTGGCAGCCCGGAGGGGGAATTGGCGCTGGGGCAGGCGGTGATTTATCTGGCTTTGGCCCCCAAATCGAATGCCGGGTATAATGCCTATAATCATTCGGCGCGCATTGCGCGCGATACCGGTTCGCTGACCCCGCCGGCCCATATTCTCAATGCGCCCACAAAATTGATGAAGGAAATTGGTTACGGGCAGGGATATGCCTATGACCATGACCAGGAAGACGGTTTTTCCGGTCAGAACTATTTCCCCGACGGGATGCGCCGCCAGCAGTTTTATGATCCGGTCGAACGGGGCTTTGAACGTGATTTGCGCAAACGGGTGGATTATTTCGCCAAACTGCGCCGGGAACGGCAAAAACGCGGTTCGGAAGATTGATTAGGCAATTTCTGGAAACAAATATGTGCACACTCAATGGATAGTCCTAAATCGAGAAATTGATATGGTGCGGACATATTAATTTCCTCAGACTGGAGACTCTTTCATGAGCACCATTTTGCATATCGATCCGTCCGTAAACGGTGAAAATTCCAAAAGCCGCCAGCTTGCGCTGAAACTGATCGAGCGCATGAAAGCAGCTGATCCGTCGGCCACTGTTACCTCTCGCGTGCTGGATGCCAATGCCGCACCGGCCATCAATGGCGATGTTGTCGGGGCTTATTACACCCCGGCTGACAGCCGCAGCGATGACCAGAAGGCGATTTTGGCAACATCCGACGCGCTGGTTGCCGAGTTGCAGGCAGCGGATGCCGTGGTTATCGGTGTTCCGATGTATAACTTTGCCGTTCCTTCCACGCTGAAGGCCTGGAACGACATGGTTGCCCGCGTTGGTGTGACCTTTAATTACACCGAAAACGGCCCGGTCGGCGCGCTTGAAGGTAAAAAGGCATATCTGGTTGTTTCCACCGGCGGCGTTCCGGTCAACAGCCCGGCTGACTTTGCCACCCCCTATATGAAACAGTTCCTGGCATTCCTGGGCATCACCGATGTGACCGTGATCGAAGCCGCCGGTTTTGCTGTTGATGCGGAGAAGGCAATGGCAACAGGCCTGGCCGCTGTTGAAGCTGCCGAACTGCCCAAAGCAGCCTGATTGCTTGAATAAAATATCTCGACGCTGATTATTTGGGCGTTGAACGATATAAAGGACCGGTATGCGACTGCATGCCGGTCTTTTGTTTTTGCAATTACAGTCATTTAATATTCTATGTATATAGTTGGGGGTCAGGCAGCGTTTGTGCTGCCCGGTAATATCTTGAGATAATTAAGGGGAATTGTGTGTCGCGGTTTGTGATGCTGATCATGTGGCTGGTTGCGGTTGCAGGCCTGACATTCGCCGGGGTGCGATTTAGCGGGCTGCTTGACTCGATGCTGCCCGCAGGCGAGCCCGAAATCACCCAATTTTCCCCGGAAATGACCCTGCCATCTCAGCCCAATTTCTATCTGGTGTGTGGGGGCGGGCATTGTCCGCCGGCCATTCGCAAAATCGAAAGCCCGGTTTTCTCTGTCAGTGCCTCGCAGCTTTTTAGCCGGATCGAAGAACTGGTGCCGTCAATGGGCGGCAAGGTGACCTATCGCAATGGCGAAACCCTGCATATTCGCTTTGTTGTGCGCAGTTCTGTGTTTCGCTTTCCCGACTGGGTAGATTTGCAGGCATCCCCTGTGGAAGATAATAGCAGCGAGCTTCTGGCCTATAGCCGCTCGGTTTATGGGGGCTGATGATTTTGGGGTCAATAAGAAGCGCCTGCAAAAGCTGATCGCACAGCTTTCGGCGTTGACCCGTGGTGTGCATGTCAGCCAATAGGCATTTTTTGCGATAATTATTCCCGGCGGTTTTGTTTCCTGTTTATCATTGGCGCCAACCGGAATGGCAGAGGACAATATTGCCTGAAAGCCCGTCCTCTGTTACATCCCAAAGCAGCGCTTTTTCTGAGGCCGTCAATGCTGCAAGGCTGGATCGCGGCAGAGTCGTGACGGCAATTTCATTTCAATTGATCCGTGCGGAGGCGCGTATCGCCCGTGCGGTTTTCGCATGTGACATTTGAACAATGAAGGACTAGCTTCCCGCCATGCAATTTTCACCGATTATTTTTGCCTGTGTCGCCCTGGGCGGGGCGTTAGGCGCCATATCACGTCATGTCGTTTCGCACTGGATGAATTCGCTGCTGGGGCATGGTTTCCCGTGGGGCACGTTTACCGTCAATATTGTCGGCTCGTTCATGATGGGGCTGATCATTGAGCTGGGCGCGCTTAAATTTTCCATCGGGCCGGAACTGCGTGCCATCATCATTACCGGGTTTTTGGGGGCGTTTACGACCTTCTCCACTTTTTCCCTTGATGTGGCGACCCTATATGAACGGGGCAACTTTGCCCTGGCGGCCCTGTATGTCACGGTTTCGGTGTTTATCGGTATTTCGGCCCTGTTTGGGGCAATGGCATTGGTACGAGGAGCTTTCCAATGAGCGGTGTTACCCTGCGTCGGGTTAAGGCGGACGAGGCGGAAACACGCCTGGATCGTTGGTTTAAGCGCAATTGTCCTGAATTTACATTTGGTCAGGTGCAAAAATTTCTGCGCGGCGGTCAGATCCGCGTTGATGGCAAACGGGCCAAGGCCAACCAGCGCCTGGAACCGGGGCAGGAAATTCGTGTGCCGCCCGTTCCCGTCATGTCAGGTGGCGGCACCGCGCCGTGGCAGGATGGCAATTATGAACCGCGTGCCAAAACCGGCCCGTCGCGTGTGGATGCCAGCGAAGAAGATTTGCAGGCTTTGCGCGATTCCGTGCTGTTTTATGACGAAGTTGTTCTGGCGATTAACAAACCTGCCGGTCTTGCCGTGCAGGGGGGCACCAATACGGCACTGCATATTGATGGCATGCTTGATGCCCTGAAACTCGACAGCAAGGAACGGCCGAAGCTGGTGCACCGCCTGGATAAGGATACCAGCGGTGTTTTGCTGCTGGCACGTTCCGCCTCGGCCGCGGCGGCACTGACGCGCGCGTTCAAGGATAAAACCACCCGCAAGCTTTATTGGGCATTGGTTGCCGGTGCCCCGGCCGAACGCGAAGGTTTGATCGATGCCCCGCTGGCCAAACAGGGCGGCAAGGGCGGCGAAAAAATGGTGATTGATGAAAAGCAGGGCAAAACCGCGCAAACGGTGTATCGCCAGCTTGCCCGTGCGGGGCACAAGGCCGCGTGGTTGGCATTGTCACCGTTAACCGGGCGTACCCACCAGCTGCGCGCCCATACCGAGGCCATTGGCTGCCCGATTATTGGCGATGGCAAATATGGCGGGGCCAAGGCCTTTCGTGATGGTTTGGCCAATCAGATGCATCTGCATGCCCGCGCGATTGATTTCCCGCATCCTGTGACCGGGCATCGCGTGGTGATCGAGGCGCCGGTGCCGCCGCATTTTGCCGAAAGCCTGAAAACGCTGAATTTTGATCCGAAAACCGCAACCAAGTTTTTGACACCTGAAATTCACCGCGAAAAAGAAAAGAAACCGGCCCGTCGGGCGAGTTCCCGGCGTTAAAGCACGGCGCGTTTCTTTGAACATAAACCCACCGGCAGGGCAGCCCGTTATGCGGCCTTGCCGGTGAGGTTGATTGCCCATGATCGTTGTGTGTGGCAAAGAAATTTACGGTGCGAACCGGGCAATGAAGGCCTTGTGAATGCAGCGCAGATGGCTGGCATGAACGTCCATGCCGGACAATTCGCATTCCTGTGCGCGCTTTAGCAGCATGTTGGCAACCCGTTGGCGTCCATGGGCGCTGTGAATCAGATTTTCACCTTCTTCCAGCGCACTGATGATCGGAATGTGCTCGCATTCCGCGATCGCGCAGATCTCGTCTTCGGTCAGGTCGCTAAAGTCAAAGCAGTCCTTTAGGGTTAGCATGGTTTCCTCCCCTCGTTCCCGGGGCGACGCCTAATTATATTATATATCTCTAATTATTTATAGTCCGGGAAATTTCCGTTTAGGTTGAAAGACTTCCATGCTGCTCTGCCGCGCTGTTCCATTTGGCGCGAAGACTCGGCGCCAAATCCGCTTTTGGCTGGACCAAACCTGACGGGCAGGCTACCTCTACGGGGCACGACAAACGCGATGACCAAGCGTCATGTAACGGCATGGCGGCACATAATACAGGTTTTCTGAATGACAACGGATTTGCTGCGACTTGTGGTTTTTGATTGCGATGGCACTTTGGTAGACAGCCAGCACGCCATTGCCCATTGCATGGATCATGCCTTTGCCGAACACGGCCTGGAATGCCCCGGCCTGGAAAAAACCCGGACCATTATCGGCCTGAGCCTGCCTGAAGCCATTACGCACCTGGCGCGGCCTGCGGTTTTGAATGCTTCTTTGATCCAGGCTGTGACCAACAGTTACAAGTCCGCCTTTTTTACCTTGCGCCAAAGCCCGGATTTTTTTGAACCCCTGTTTCCGGGTGTTCTTGAGGTGATTGAAAACCTTGACCAGCGCGGCTGGTTGTCCGGGGTGGCAACCGGCAAGGCACGGCGCGGCCTTGATGCGGTTTTGGAGCGCAATAACCTTTCGCGTCGTTTTGTCACCCTTCAGACTTGCGATAACCATCCGTCCAAGCCACATCCTTCGATGTTGGAAGCCGCGATGACAGAAACCGGCACCGACCCGCGCAATTGCGCGATGATTGGCGACACCAGCTTTGACATTGAAATGGGGCGGGCAGCGGGGATGCTGTCAATTGGTGTGGCGTGGGGATATCACGAACGCGAAACACTGGAAAAAGCCGGGGCGCATGCCGTGATTGATCATTTTGATCAACTTCCCGATATGCTGGATGCATTATGGAAAACTGCCGGACAACCGGCCTAAGGCACTGATAGATATATGGCTGATGATAATCTGATCTCGAATAATGGGGGTGCTATGGCTCTGCTGGACCCTGTGACCGTTGAAATTACGGTCCCGCGTGACCCGGAGGCCGCCTTTATTGCCTTTACCGAAGGTTTTGGTGACTGGTGGCCGCGTGCGACCCATACCATTGCCCGCGAAGAATGCACCGGCATTAGAATGCAACCTGGTTTGGGCGGCGAGATTATTGAAACCGCACGGGGCCGGACCCCGCAAATTTGGGGCAAGGTCGAAATCTGGCTGCCGGGCGAACAGGTGGCCTTTACCTGGCATCCGGGCTGGGATTCGGGCGATTATACCCGTGTCAGTGTCAGCTTTGATCAAAATGCCTTTGGCCATAGTGTGATCAAGCTGGTGCATTGGGAATGGGAAAATCTGGGTGAAATCGCCCATGCCGTGCGTGATGGCTACATTACCGGCTGGCAGCAGGTCTTTGGCGAGGTTTTTGCCACCTATCTGCGCCAGGGTAAGAAATAATTCCATCATAGGGCATTATCATCACACCAGGCCGGTAGAGGTGTTCTACCGGCCTGGTGTCTTTTTGGGTGTGTTTTCTGCTGTGTTTTCGCTTTTTTTGGGTAGCGGGATGTGCCTTACAGCACGCCACGTTCCATCAAATCCTTGCGCAGGCGGATCGGGTCACGGAACCAATGGGTGGCAAAGCCCATTTCACGCGCTTGCTGGATGTTCTTTTCAGAATCATCAATAAATAGCGTGGTTTTGGGATCAAGCCCGAACCGGCGGGCGGTCAGTTCAAAAATGCGCGGGTCGGGCTTGGCAAGTTTTTCCTGCCCGGACACCAGAATGCCCTCGAAATTTTGCAAAAAGGCGAATTTTTCTTGTGCATGGGGCCAGGTTTGGTGTGACCAGTTGGTCAGGGCAAAAAGGCGCACATTGTTTTTGCGCTTTAATTCCTCAAGCACGCGTTCGGTGCCGATGATTGATCCTGCCAGCATTTCCGGCCAGCGATCGCGCCAGGCGGCGATTTGGTCATGATATTCGGGGTGGCGGTGCTGTTGTTCGGGAATGGATGTTTCAAATTCCAGCGCGGCCTTGTCATGCAGGAAATTCCAGTGCGGATGGCACACTTCGGTCAGGAAATGTTCCATTTCCGCCGGATCGGTAAAAATCTTGCGATACAGATGGCGCGGATCCCAATCCACCAGCACCCCACCCAGATCAAACAGTACGGTTTCTATTTCCTGCATCTCTTCCTGCTTTTGTTATGGCATTGTTGGAAGCTACCCTAGTGAAGTTCTGCCGGTTTTGAAAGTTGCCAGATCATGATCGATTGTGTTTCTGCCTTTGGGGGACTTCGTTGGCGGCGTTTGGTGGCTGTGGGGTGAAAATGTTCACATTCCCATGGTGCTATTTGGCGGGCGGTTCTTAGACGATTTCATGTTTTCCAACAGGTTAGGGTTTTGTGCGGGAACGGGGCACTCCCCCATGACAGGACTGTGACTTGCCATTTTAAAAAAGCGCGTAAAGGATTTTAGCGGAAGGCAATTTTAACGGCCAGGTTGCAAAACGGGCGTGTGTTACTTTTGCTGCCATCGTCCTTTAACGCAAAATCAGGAGGTGAGGATGTGTACGCTTGACGGATGTGGATCAAATGATCATTTGGGGCCGCCGCCAAAGGCGACCGATCAGGAACGGCGCCTGTTTTTAAAAGGCCTGGCTGTTTTGCCGCTGGCTGTGGTTCTGGCCGATCCGATTTTGGCGCATGCCGCCGCCGCAACCCTGAAAAAGGTGACCATCACCGCCCCAACCGGCGAAACAATGATTGCCGAGGTTATTTTGCCGGCAACGTTGCCCGCCCCGGCGGTGCTGATGATCCATGAATGGTGGGGGCTGAATGATCAAATCCGCGCCACGGCGGCGGAATATGCCAATCAGGGCTTTATTGCGCTGGCGGTTGATTTATATGGCAAACCCGCCGCAACCACGCCCGCAGGTGCAAAATCGCTGATGTCATCGGTGGACCCGGTCGCGGCAACGGCCAAGCTGAAGGCATCGGTTGCCTATTTGAAGGATCATAAGGATTGCACCGGCAAGGTGGGCGTTGTGGGCTGGTGTTTTGGCGGCAGTTGGTCGCTTAATACCGCGCTTGCCACCGATATTGATGCCTGCGTGATTTATTATGGCAATGTCGCCAAAACGCCAGAGCAACTGGCGACCCTGAACGCGCCGCTGATGGGGCATTTTGGCACCCTGGACCAGAACATCAACAAGGCGATGGTGGATGGTTTTGAAAAGTCGCTGAAAATTGCGGGCAAAACCGACTATCAGATTTTCTGGTACGAGGCCAACCATGCCTTCGCCAACCCGACAGGCGGGCGCTACGATGCCGCCGATGCCAAACTGGCCTGGCAACGCACCCTGGCATTTTTCAAGGAAAACCTTGCCTGA
>JBNKVZ010000175.1:0-8652 GCA_050299455.1 Thalassospira sp. | reverse complement strand
CGCCCAGGGCAATCACCGTCATGATCAGGCGACGGTTTTCAATCAGGTCGCCCAGCGGCACAATCAGCAACAAACCAATGCCGTAGCCCACCTGCGTCATGGTCACAATCAAACCGGCTGCCTGGGCGGACAGCCCCAGTTCCACGCTGATCGGCCCCACCAGGGGCTGGGAATAATACAAATTCGCCACGATCAGCCCGCAGGCCGTTGCCAAAAACAAAATCAACCAGCTTGAAACCGGCTTTGCCTCGGCTTGGGCCGTTTTGGCGGCTGACAGATCAGGGGCATTTCCGCGCGAGGCAGACGGGCTGGACATTAC
Organism: Thalassospira sp.; assembly: GCA_050299455.1. Classification (GTDB taxonomy): domain Bacteria; phylum Pseudomonadota; class Alphaproteobacteria; order Rhodospirillales; family Thalassospiraceae; genus Thalassospira. The sequence goes on along the minus strand of JBNKVZ010000175.1, from coordinate 8,333 downwards.
GAAGCTCCGATTCTCAGAAAAATAGCGGCACCTGAATGGCGCAAAAAGGTACCCAAAGGAACATGAACGCATCGGCGACAATCTGGGTAAAATACTCTGTCTTCCATTCGCATCAAGTAGGCTGAAACTTTTTTTGAAATAATAATGATTTTTTCGGGAACCAGTTTTGCATGCTGGCGTTTTGCTGACAAATCACGAGCACGAATGACAAAAACAACAGCGCATTTGAGCGACTGCAAAAGGCCCGGGCGAAAGCATAAAAACCGTAAAGCCCGGATGTCCAGAAACTGATTTCCTCCCTGCGTCCCCCCTCGCAGATCATTGGCGCCCTCCCCCAGGGCGCCTTTCTTTTTTGGCGCCTGGCACAATACCTGTTTGGCAAGAAAGACCCCGTGGCTGATTTTTTTAAATCGATGCGATTTTTTCGGGAACCACTTTTGCGTGCAGGCGTTCTGCTGTCAGATAACGAGCACGAAAGATAAAAACAACAGCGCATTTGAGCGACTGTAGAAGGCCCGGGTGAAAGCATAAAAACCGTAAAGCCCGGATGTCCAGAAACTGATTTCCTTCCTGCGTCCCCCACGCAGATCATCGGCGCCCTTCCCCCAAGGGCGCCTTTCTTTTTTTGGGCCCCGGGCAAAACACCCTCTCTGCCAAGGAGTACGAAATGGTAAAAAACATTCCCGAACATGCCAAAATCCAGCGCGAATTCCAGGATTGGGAATTTGGCCTGACCGGCTATTGCACCGATAACAATACCGGGATTGATGCCCTGCCCAGCGCCGTCATCCAGGCATGGGACGACATGAACGCCGCCTGGAACGACATAAAAGACAGCCAGGGCAACATTAGCGACGAAAAACGCCGCCGTTTCCGCGAGGCCAATGACCGCCTGCAAAAGGCATGGGATGCCATGACGGAACAATCGACCCAGTAACCCGCATAAAAGTGTTACGTTGAATCGCCCGTCCCGGTGTCCTGGTGTCCTGGTTGGGCATGTAAACGGCGTTGGCAGGGTCAGCGCCGTTTATTTTATGCCTGCCCCTTAAAACATCCGCCTTTACCAAACGTTATATCATCGGACGCGCGGTTTTTTGCGTATCACTCATCAGGCCTGCATATCAAATGGTCTTGGTCGGCCCGCAGAATTGGCATTTGCCAGAAAGGATTTATCGTGACGCTGGAATTATGGATTTTGGTGATTTGCACCATTCTTGGCCTGTTTTTCCCGTTCTTTTATAACTGGCATTATGGCCAGCAAGTGGGCGGCAAAGCCTTGATGAGCAACCGCGAAGACCTGCCCGAACGGCGTGGTGCGGCCTTGCGGGGCCTGCGTGCCCATCAAAACCATCTCGAAAATCTGCTGCCCTTTGCCATTGTCGTTCTGGTGGCCCGCATTGCCGGAATTTCAAATTTTGTCACCGAACTGGGCGCCGTGCTGTTTCTTGTTGGCCGGCTGGTGCATTCAATTACCTATTGCGCGGGTATTTCGGCCGGTGGCATTCGCTCGCTTGCCTATTTTGTGGGTCTGTTTGGTATTTTGGGTGTGGCCTCGCAATTGCTGCATTTCGTGTTTTAAGGCGGCGTGCAGCCGTCATCTTTCGAGCCCCGAATTGCACAATTGATGACCGGGATGGAAAAACCAAAACCATCGCCTATATTGCGGGCAACCCTAAACCCATTCCAATCGCGATTGTCGGCCGGGGTCACACGCCCCGATCACCGCAAATAACCGCACAGGACAGGAGACGCTATGACCCGTTATAGCAAAAACCCGGATGCCATCGCCCAGCTGAGCCCGGAAGAATATTACGTTACCCAGGAAAACGGCACCGAACGCCCCGGTACGGGCAAATATCTGGACCATCGGGAACCGGGGATTTACGTGGATATCGTTTCAGGTGAACCGCTTTTTGCCTCCAGCGACAAGTTTGACAGCCATTGCGGCTGGCCCAGTTTTACAAAACCAATTGACCCGGTTCATGTTAGCGAATTGCGCGATGTCTCGCATGGCATGGTCCGCACCGAAGTCCGCTCCAGCCACGGCGACAGCCATTTGGGCCATGTCTTTCCCGATGGGCCGCAGGACCGGGGTGGTCTGCGCTATTGCATCAATTCCGCATCCTTACGCTTTGTCCATCGCGACGATATGGAAGCCGAAGGATATGGCGATTACATCGACCAGGTTGAACTGCCGCAATAGGGCGAAACAAAATACCGCGACCCGATAAAACAAACAGGGCCGCCCGGGCATAAAGCCGGGCGGCCCTGCTTTTTAGATGGTCGGTTTAAGCGGCCCGAAACTCAGCTGCACCCTCTTCGACCATTTGTTTGGCGGCAACAAAATCGACCTTGCCAGTCCCCAGGACAGGCACCTTTCCAATCCGGATTTCTGCGGGCACCATAATGTCCATGGCGCCCTTTTGTTTGGCAAAGGACAGGAAATCGGCACGGGTCGCCTGTTCGGCATCGGTCAGCAAAATCAACCGCTCGCCTTTGCGCTCATCGGGGATAGACACCACAACCGACAGGTTGGACGGCCACAAGTCGCCGGCAAGGGCCTCGACCGCGGCCAGGGACACCATTTCGCCGCCAATTTTGGCAAAGCGTTTGGCGCGGCCCAGAATGGTGACAAAGCCATCCTCATCCACCGATACAACATCGCCGGTATCGTGCCAGCCCTCGGGCAGGGGTTCCAGATTGCCGGGGTTTTCCGCGCGCAAATAACCCGCCATCACATTGTCGCCGCGCACATGAAGGCGGCCACCATCATCAACACCCGGCACGGTTTCCAGGCGATATTCCATCCCTGGCATGATTTTGCCAACCGAACCGGGCTTGTTAAACATCGGCGTATTAAGTGCAATGACCGGGGCGGCTTCGGTCACGCCATAGCCTTCAAGAATGCGCACACCGAATTTCTCCATAAAGGCGGCACGGGTGGTCGGTTTGACCGGTTCCGCCCCGGCAAAACAATAGCGGATAGAGCGGAAATCATACGGATGTGCCGTGCGGGCATAGCCATTCAGGAATGTATCCGTGCCAAAAATGATGGTGGCATTGGACCCGTAAATCAGCTCTGGAATGACGCGGTAATGCAGTGGCGAGGGATAGAAATAAACCGGCACCCCCGATGTCAGCGGCAAAATCGTGCCTGCCGTCAACCCGAAGGAATGGAACACCGGCAGAATGTTAAACACCTTGTCTTGCGAATTGAAATCAATGCGCGAGGCGGCCTGTGCGGTATTTGCCAACACATTACGATGCGTCAGCACCACACCCTTGGGCGTCCCTTCGGAACCCGAGGTAAACAGAATAACCGCCGCATCATCGGCTTTGCGCTTCGCAAGCGGCCGGGCCTTGCGTAAATACGCCTTGATCTTGTCAAACGAACTGACGGTTTCACGCAAATCATCCAGCCAGACGATATTGACCTGTTTTGCCACCTCATCAAGGACCGGGCCAAGTTTGGCCTGTTCGACAAACATGCGCGAGGTCAGAATGGTGCGGATTTCAGCCGCCTTGCAGGCCGAAAGAATATTGGCCGTCCCGCCGGTGAAGTTCAGCATCGCCGGAACCTTGCCCGCCGACATCACCCCCAAAATCGTTGCCACCGACCCATTCGCATTGGGCAGCAACAGGCCCAGATTTTGCTCGTCCGGAAAACGGGTTTTGAACTTGTCGGCCAAGACGGCGGCGGCTGTCAGCAATTTGCGATAGGAAAACGAGCCGGTGACAGGGTCCTGGGTGGCAAGTTCGCCAAAGCCACGGTCATTTGCGGTTTCAATGATCTTTTCCAGCACGGTGTGCGAGGTGTCGGTTGTGCGAAAAAGCATCATCGACATCACCTGATAAAGGGCCGAGCCTGCGGCAAGGCGACGCTTGCGGCCTTTCAGTTCCTCTGCCACCGGCAGCGAAACCGGCTCCAGAATAGTGACTTTCACCTTGGGAAACAGGCGGCGACGCACATGTTTGGATGTTAAACGGGAAAAATAGCTTTTTTCCAGCCCGTCAATACGCACCGGCACAATCTTGGAGCCGGTTTTATCGGCCACCATTGCCGCCCCGTCATAAACCTTCATCAAACCACCGGTCACGGTGATACGCCCCTCGGGGAAAATTACCAGCGGATCACCTTTATCAACCGCCTTGATCAGGGTACGGGTCGCCATCGGTTTGGACGGGTCGAGCGCCAGGAAATTGCATAATTTCAAAAACGGCTTGGCCCACCATGCCTGGGCAATCGTGTAATCAACGGCAAAAATCGGTTCTTCATCGGTCAGGGCCAGTGCAACCGCCCCATCGAGAAAGGAAACATGGTTCAGCGCAATAATAGGTGCGGGACCGGCCTTTTTCACATTTTCCAGCCCGGTCACTTCCAGGCGTAAAAAGGCGCGAAACAGGATGGAAATAAAATCGCGGAACGGATTGGTCGGCAGGGTTTTCAACATCACCCAGGCGGCAATCACATTCAAAATGGCAAGGCCGAACAACAGAACCGGGATCGACGTGCCCGCAGCCTGAAGGGCCGCAACCACACCGCCGCCCACTGTCATGAAGCCCGCCGACAGCACATTGGCCGCCCCAATAACACGGGCGCGATGATCTTCATGGGCCCAGGCCTGCAAACCGGCAAATGTTGGCACCACCAGGAAGGCCCCGGCAATGGCCAGCCCCGCCAGATCAATGGCAATGCGGATCGTATAATCACCGGCAAAAAAGGCCATCAGGGTAGTGGTCGCCGCGTTTGCGCTGGCCCCGGCAACGCTCCAGGCCAGGTCAAAGCCAAACAGGGCCATAATCGCCGTCCCCACCGGAGCAGGCAGCAAAACAATGCGCCCGGCCGACATCCAGGCCGCAATGGCCGAACCAATGCCAACAGCAATGGCAAAAACGGCGAGATAAGCGGTAACAACAATTTCCGTACCACCCAGCAGGTTTTTCACCATCGGCGGCAACAGCGACAGGATAATCGCGCCGACGAGCCAGAACCAGGCGCCCATCATGGCGGTGCGCCAAATGCGGGTATCCTTGCGCAATTCGGCCACCAGATTCCAGGTGGAGCGCAGGATATTGCGGTCAACATGCAAGGTCGGGGCCTTTGCCCCGCTTTTGGGGATAAAACGGCTGATAAACCAGCAAATCACCGCCAGGGCGATCATGATCGGGCCAAACAGCCACGGATTAATGCCATCAGTCGCGGCAATACCGGCAAAGATCGTCCCGCCCAGAATGGCGATGAAGGTGCCCCCTTCAACCCAGGCATTGGCGCGCGGCAATTCGCGGGCTTCAAGATGGTCTGGCAAAATGCCGTATTTGACCGGGCCAAACAAAGCCGAGATCACGCCAAACAAAAACAGCGCAACCATCAAAACCGGCACGGAAGACAGGATAAATCCGGCAACGGCAACGCAGGCGGCACCGACCTCGGCCTTTTTGAGTTTTTCGGCCATGATGGCCTTGTCAAACTTGTCGGCCATCTCGCCCCCCAACGCGGAAAGCAGTAGGAACGGCGCCATAAAAATCGCCCCGGCCAGTGTGACCATCGACGCGGCCTCGGAAGCGGCCATGTTAAACAAAATGAGAAACACCAGCGTGTTTTTCAAAAAGTTATCGTTAAAGGCCGACAAAAACTGCGTCCAGAATAACGGCGCAAATTGTCGCGAGCGCATCAGATTATCTTGCATAAGATGTCTCCCTGTCGGGCGAGAAAGCCGGGTTAAAAGCCACGGCACTTTCTTTTAATGGTTGTCATGATCAGCACCGTGCCAGCAAAAGGTTAGGATTCTCTCTCGCTTGTGATGCCCAAACTCAGTTGTCGTAAAAAGGCGTCAGCCACCTGGTGCATATGCCAGCATCTTTACCCCTTCCTGCACGCCGCTTCGCGGACCTTCGGTCCCGGTTTTGGCTCTGGTCCCGCCGTTATTACCGCGCACGCGACGTTCGCCTGCCTTGACCTTAACGAAGCCGGGTAGCAGGCGGTTCCGCGTCCAGCGTAAGGCGACATAAAGGGTCATGATCGACGCTAACATTCTCTCGGCTTCATTTATGAACATCGTTCAATAACAGAGATAGCGTAAAAATAAACACTGTTCAATAACTTTTTTGAACAGCGTTTATTTATCGATCAAACACCCCGCCCGACACAACACCTTGCACAGCCAATCGGCCCAATTGGTCCGGTCTTATCTTGCCAAATGGCCCTTGGGTAAAAATCCCCCGCCGCCTATGACCAACCAAACCGCCACCTCATGACCAAAGGCCCCAACATGACCGACAGCACAACAAACTCAAGTATCACCACGCCCCTATCTGACACCACCATCCGCCCGATCCGTGCGGAGGATGAAAGCCAGTGGCGCGCCCTTTGGACCGGCTATCTGGAATTTTACCAATCTTCCGTTAGCCCGGAAATTTACGACACCACCTTTGCCCGCCTGTGCGACCCGGCCCGGCCCCAGCAACAGGCCCTTGTCGCCGAACGCGATGGCAAATTGCTTGGCCTGGTTCACATCATCTTTCATGCCCATAACTGGCAAATCGAAGATATCTGTTACCTGCAGGACCTTTATGTCTCGCCCGAAGCCCGCGGGCTGGGCCTGGGCCGTGCACTGATCGAGGCAACCTACAAGCTCGCCGATGATGCCGGTTGCCCAACCGTTTACTGGATGACCCAGGAATTCAACAAAACCGCCCGCCAGCTTTATGACCGCATCGGCACCTTAACGCCCTTCATCAAATATCGGCGCTAAGGCATCCCGCGCCACGTCCGCGCCCGAAACACCAAAAGGCGGCCCAAAGCCGCCTTGGACGATCAACCCCGGACACACCGTCCGGGGTTTTGTTTTTTCCGGATTTATGACCGCATCGGCATAGGGTCGGTTTCCCCCAACCTGGCCCCGTCTCATTGGCTTTTACGCGTCTTTTGCCCTAAGCCCTCTCAGAAATGGCACCAATTTCCGGGCCTTGATTTGGCGAAAAATTAGGGTCGCCGACGACCATAATCCTCTTATTAAAGCCCGTGGCCGCAAAAACGGCTAGCAGAACAAGCCAGACAATCGCGATAAATCAGCAAAGGTCGCGCATGCGGCCTCCGCCAAGCTAACGCACCGCTGATATCGTCCAAATTTTCAGCGACACCCCCGGCGCGATCTCGGCATACGCCCCTGTCAAACAGTCGCCTTGCGCATGCCTGCCAGCAGGAAAAACACCAGAACAGCCAGCCCCCCGATCAATGCGGCAGCCGTTAACAGCAGGACGGAATGTGTGGCCGAAAAGGCTGTCTTGCCCGCCGCGATCAATGCCGCAGCCTGATCACCGGGAAGCTGCCGCGCGACCAAATATGTGTCCCCCATCGAAACAGCAGCCTGATTAACAAGATGCGGGGACAAGCCAACAGGTGCCGCCAGGTGCCGCCCGAAAACAACCGACATAAACACACCAAAAATCGTGATGCCCAGGCCCGTGCCCAGTTCATAGCCTGTGCCCTCCAGCGAACCGGCGGCACCGCCCTTGCTTGCATCGACCGAGCCCATAATCGCGATGGAGGATGCCGTCAGGCCAATGCTGAGTGCCAGGCCAAGCACGATCAACAGCAGCGGCACCATCAGCCCCGGAGTGTGAAAATCCCGCTCAGCCAGCCAGCCCAGCGACAGGGCGGCGATGAGCATCGACAGGCAGGCCACGGACCGCAGCCCATAGCGGGCCGATAACCACCCCGCAACCGGGCCGCCAAAAGCCGCCGCTGCCATAATCGGGATCATGAAGACCCCCGCCTGAAGCGGTGTTTTATCCAGGACATATTGCAGTTCCTGCGCCAGGGTCAGTTCAACCCCGGCCAAGGCGCCGCTGGCGACCACCGCCATGATGATGCCGGCAAAGATGGCAGGATGCGCAAACAAGGACAGGTCCAACATGGGCACCGCTGCACGCAACTGCTTACGCACAAACAGCACCAACATTGCCACGCCGAAGGCCAATATCAGCAACACCACGGCAAGGGATTGTTTGCCCGCAATCCCCGCCTTGGCCGCATAGACCACCGCAATCATGCCCATAACCAGCAACAAGGCCTGACCAATCGGCCAATGGCCGGGCGTAGTCTGCTCCTGACGCGGCAGCAACAGCCCACAGGCCGGGGCGACGATGAACATCACGGGCACATTAATCAGGAATACCGAGCCCCACCAGAAATGTTCCAGCAGCGCCCCGCCGATCAGCGGGCCAACCGCCGCACCGGCGGCCCCCACAGTCCCCCATAGCCCAAGCGCCAGTCCCCGCTCCTTTTCATCCTCAAAGGTACGGCGGATAAGGCCCAGCACGCAGGGCATGAC
>JBNKVZ010000174.1:438-8789 GCA_050299455.1 Thalassospira sp. | reverse complement strand
CTCTTTGATGCGTTCATCATATAACTGCAACTCACCCCGAAAGGCATTGGTACGGCTTTCAAACAAATCCTGCTGGGCTGACACCAGTTCAGGATGCTGTGCGGGATTTAGGGCCGCAGGCCACACCACATGTGTCTGCCCCTTGCGCTCCGCATTCAACCGCGCCTGGGTTGCCAGGGCATTCAAATGCCGTTTAAACAGCAAATCATAACTGGCCCGCGCGCGGGTATCGTCCAGCTCGATCAGGGTTTGCCCCGCCACAACCCGCGCCCCGTTGCGCACCAGTATTTTGCGGATAATGCCGCCTTCCAGATGCTGCACCGTTTGCCGCCCGGAAAAAGGCGCAACCACACCACTCGCAATCGCGGCAGAGTTAATCCGGGCCGTTGCCGCCCATAAAAAGACCGAGCCAAAGCCCAAAATCAGAATTAACAACCCGATCCGAACCAACGGCTTCACGTCGGTTTCAAGGGTCCGCACCGTTGGCAATTGAACGCCATTCATCGCCCGCCCCCTCCCTGACGACGCCCGGCAGAGCCCTCAACCACCCGCAATTGCGGCCGGCCATCGGCCCCGGTTTTCACACGCGGCTGGCGGTTTTGGGCCACCGGAGCTGCAGGGGCCGCCTGCGCAGCTTCATTTGCCTTGGCTCTGGCTGCCCTGGCCCCTTCTTGCTGGCGGGCTGCCTCGCGGGCGGTTTTTTGCTGGCTCAGGCGGGCCGCTTGCTGTTTTTTGCCGTCGGCCTTTTGGGCTGCGGCCTGTTTGCGCCGTGCCACATCACGCGGGCTTTCACCACGATCCAACCCGTCATCAACACGCTTGGGCGGGGCAATCGGCCGCGTCACCTTCATGGTGCCATTTGCCGTGCTACGCACGGCCTGCTTTTGCCCTGCGGGTCCCTGTGCCGGAGCATTTTCGCCGCCTTGGCGGGCATCCGCGCTGGCCGCAGCCTTGCGGCGGGTGCCATCATGGTTCATGCCCGCATCCGGGTTGCTACGGCGGGGCGCATCCGGGTTGGGCACGGCAATTTTTTGCGGCGTGATGCGCATTTGACCGCCCCCGGCAAGGCCGTCACGGCCCTCATGGCCTTCGCGCATGGCGGCAGGCATCGGCGGGGCAGCAGGAGTTGGCAGGGCATCGTCATCGCGTGGCCTTGGCGCACCGGGCATGGCGGGCATCGCCGATTGCATCCGTCCGATATTCACCGGCACCACCTTTATCTGCCCGCCCGACAGCGCAATAATCGCATCGGCGCGTTTGAGAACCTCGCGTTCATGGCTGACAATAAAGGTGGTAATACCCGCCCGACGGACAATGTCGATCAGGTTGGTGACATATTCCATCCGCCCTTCATCAAGCGCGGTTGTCGGTTCATCAAGCATCAACAGGCGCGGCTTGCCATACAGGGCCGCCGCCAGAGCCACCAACTGGCGTTGCCCGCCCGACAGGTTCGTGCCCCCGCGATCCAGATGCGTATCGTACCCGTCTGGCAGATCGAGGATAAATTTATGCGCCCCGGCCAGTTCGGCCGCCTGGACAATCTCGCGCGGGTCGGCCGAGCCCAGCCGGGCAATATTTTCGGCAATGGTTCCGGGAAACAAAAACGGGTTTTGCGCCAGATAGCCAATTTGCGGGCCGATCTGGGAACGATCCAGCTTGGACGCCTCGATCTCGTCCAGTTTGATCGAACCCGATGCTGGCGCCCAAATGCCCATCAGCAATTTCAAAAGGGCGGTTTTCCCCACCCCGTTAAACCCGGCAAGACTAACAACCTGGCCCGCCCCGACCTTAAAGGAAAACCCCTTGAACAAAACACTGCGGCTGCCGGGCGGGGCAAAAACCAGCCGGTCCACCGTGACAGACATGCCCTTGGCCTTGGGGGCCGGGGCCGGCAAACGGGGTTTGCGCTCCAGCAAAATCCGGTTCAGACGTTCAAACGATTTGCGGGTCGCACTCCAGGACCGCCAGGCCGACACAGCGCCATCAAACGGAGCCAGGCCGCGCATGCCCAAAATCATCGAGGCGACCATAATGCCAATCGTGATGCTTTCGCTCAGCACCAGATAGGCCCCGGTGCCAATAAAACAGACCTGCATGGACAGCCGCACAAAATGCGACAGCGTTGTCGAGGTGCCCACCCGGCGGCTGGTTTGGCTTTCCCAATACAGGGCATCGGACTGATCGGCCTGCCAGCGCGCCCGGGCCGCTTGCGTCATGCCCATGGCTTCCATGGCTTCGGCATTGCGGATATAGGTTTCTTCTTGGGCAATGCCGCGATTTTGCGACTGTTCGGAACGATCAACCGAAATGCGCGCCGCCGCCTCGTTGGCAACGGCAATCAAAATCAGGATCACCGCGCCCCCCAGGGCGACCATGCCCAGGCGAACGTCAAAAACAAACACCACGCCAATATAAACCGGCGCCCACAGAAAATCGATCAGGGCAAAGGGGCCTGACCCGGTGAGAAACCCGCGCAAACCATAAAGGTCGCGCAAGGGACGCTGCCGGTTGGGCACCCCGCGCGAGGATTGTTCAACCACATGGGCAAACAAATCCCCCCCCAGGCCCCGATCAAGCCCGGTCCCCACCCGGATCAACACACGGGATCGCAATTGCTCCATCGCGGCGATGAAGATCAGCACAATGGCAATGCCAAGGGTCAGCAAAAACAGGGTATCGAAACTGCGCGAGGATAAAACCCGGTCAAAGACCTGCATCGAATAAATCGGGATCACCATGTTGAGCAGATTGATCACCATGCTGAATCCGCCCACAATACCAATCGACCGCCAGAACATCCGTTCTAGCGAGGTACGATCACCTTCGCGGTTGCGTCCGGCCAAGATGCCGGAGCGGGCTTTATTCGGCTGGGCCATCCTGATCCCGTTTAACAGGGCCGCAATCCTGCGACCGATCCCCCAAGGCTGATATCCCGACGTCAAAAACGACAGGACAGCTTATCCGATTGCATGAAGCATCTACGACTATTCTAACGAAACTTGATAAAGATGCGTTAACGAAATCATTGCTTTTGCCGCCATGCTTCATCAATTGCCTGAATTTATCGTCCTTCTGTCCCTGTCAAGGACATGTCATGTGAAAAAGCAGCATTAAAAACGCTTGAACCAGCGATCAAACTCGACAATTTTCGTTTTTCCAATTTTAAAAATGATCGCGAGTCCCCATGTCCGTTCAACAGAATTCGAGCCTGTTCAAAAAAACCCTTCTCGCCATTATGGCAATTGGCGGCATTGGCTATGTTGCCTTCTGGTTCAGCGAAATGGTGTTTTAAAACCCCATCGCCCTTAAATGCCCGCATCCTCCTTGATGCGGGCATCCTTCCTTCCCAATATACGCCCCTGCCGCCCATAATGATGCCGGGTTTCATCCCCGCCCTTTAAACATATCAATATTGGCATATTTTCAGGGTAAGGTGTGATCCGGCCCAAGGCAGCCTGCCCGGCAAAAAGACAAACCAGCCTGCTTGATGCAAAGGATGTGGCGCATGGCGCAAATACCCCCTTCTATCCTGCAATTTCTTGCCCTTCGGGCAGGCAGCACCACCCATACCAGCGGCCTTCTGGCCTGCATGGCGGCGGTTTTATCCATCTGCGCCTGGCTTCTGGGCGGGCCGGTCATGATGATGTCGGCCCTGTTTGCCGTGATCCTGCTTTTGTTGCTCAGTCCGATGATTTCGTCGGAAATGATCATGAAACTGTTGCGCGCCAGCGAACTGCCCAAAAAGGATTACCCCGCCCTTTATGAAATGGCCGCCCTGTTAGCGCAGCGCGCGGGCCTTTCTTACGTGCCCCGTCTTTATATGGTGGCGGGCAAAGGGGTTAATGCCATCACCACCGGCAAGGATGACACCACCATCATCGCCCTGTCGCGCGATGCGCTCAATGGCCTTTCGCCCCGGCAATTGCGCGCCGTTCTGGCCCATGAAATTGCCCATGCCTGGCATAATGACACCCGCATCCTGATGATGACCGATATTCTTTATCGCGCCACCTGGACGCTGGCCGTCTTTGCCCTGGTCATGTTTTTCTTTGGTGCCCATAACCCGCCGGGCTGGCTGATCATTGTGCTGGCCACCGCGCCGACAATCAGCTTCATTTTGCAGCGCGCGGTGATCCGCGACCGCGAATTTGCCGCCGATCACGGGGCGAGCGACCTTCTGGGCGGGCCGGAAGACATGATGGATGCCCTCACCCATATCGAACAAATCAACCGCCGCACCCTGCGCCTGCTGCCCTATCGCAGTACCGAGCCCCCGGCCCTGCTTGATACCCATCCCATGATCAAGGCCCGGCTTGATGCGCTAAAGGCCTTGCCGCCCGTCTTTAACGGCGATTTCTTTCGCCAGCGCAAAGGCTGACCACCACATCCAGGCCCCGCCAAAACCGGAAAAAAGCGGAACCGGCCATTTACCTTTGGCGTTCAAACGCGTAAATCAGGGCAAACTTTCCCGGTGCGACAGCCATATCGCGGCATTTAACCCAACAGCGTGTCAGGGCGGGCCCAAAGCGTGCCCCTTTCACCGATCATCGCATAAAAGGACTCTTTCATGCCCGATTTCAGCATGTTAAGCGAACTGATCGCTGCCTTTGTCACCCTGTTTGTCATTGTCGACCCGGTGGGGCTGGTGCCGGTTTTTCTGGTCTTAACCCAAGATACCAGCACGGCACACCGTCGGCGCATGGCGATCCGCGCCTGTATCACGTCGTTTTTGATCCTCACCGCCTTTGCCCTGCTGGGCGAAAGCCTGTTGGGCATTTTTGGCATTCACATGCCCGCCTTTCGCATTTCCGGCGGCACGCTTTTGTTTTTGATTGCCCTTGAAATGCTGTTTGAACGGCGCGGCAAAAAACGCAATGAACGCGCCGAACAGGTCCATCAGGAACTTGAACACGAAGATGACAGCGACGAAAACGCCGCCCCGGCCCTCCGGCCCGATGACACCCCGGCAACACCGGTAATACCGGAAGACGAACCCGAAGATGTCTCCATCTTCCCGATGTCGATCCCGTTTCTCGCCGGTCCCGGCTCGATTGCCACGGTGATGTTGCTCATGGGCAAACACCAGGACAATATCGTCATGCAAACCGGCGTGATCGGCGTTGTCGCCCTTGTCATGGTCTGCGCGCTCATGATGTTCCTGCTCTCGGGCCTGGTTGCCAAACGCCTCAGCCCAACGGTTTCCACGGTCATCTCCCGCCTGCTCGGCATGATTTTGGCCGCCCTTGCCGTCCAGTTCATTATTGACGGCATCAAACAGGCATTTTTCTAGCCCCGGGAATGACCATCGCCGTACCTCACCGCAAAACCAGCACGCAAACCAACGCATGACACAAAACATTCGCATCCAATACGTGCCTGAATACGACATCACAGCGCAGATGACGCCCGCCCTCACAACATTGCTTGAGGGGAGCTTCCCTGACACCTTTGATGGCAGAACCTATTTCAAACAAGTGCCGCATTTTCGCTATCTGGCATTTGACGGCGAGACCCTCATGGGTCAAATGGGCGTTGATCACCGGGTGATCCGGGTTGGCGGAGAGATCATCAGAATATTCGGCATCATCGACCTCTGCGTTGCGCAATCACATCGCAATGCGGGCATCGCAACACAACTTCTTGCGCAAGTGGAAGGCCTGGCAACGCCCGCCAATGTCGATTTCCTGGTGCTGATGGGAGATATCGACACGCTTTATCTCAGGAATGGTTTCCAGCATGTCACCCCGGCCCCGACAAAATGGCTCGCGGTCGAGGATGTCGAAAGTGTTGCCGTCATCGAACGAGACCTCTCGGACTGCTTCCTGATCAAACCCCTAAACAACAAACAGTGGCCCGCCGGTCAGATAGATATGCTGGGATATCTTTTTTAACGATAGCCCGGCGTCACCGAAAATCAGAACGATCCTCTAACATCGAACCTGCTACAATAGCTTCCCCGCGCGCCTGTACTGGACAACAGTTGTAGCTACCCTCGAAAATCGAACCTGCTACAATGAAAGCACAGCGAGCTTTTCATTGGTCGACGTTGTAGCTACCCTCTAAAATCGAACCTGCTACAATTCGTTTCTAGCAATGCAACTGCATCCTGTAGTTGTAGCTACCCTCTAAAATCGAACCTGCTACAATTGTTGCGCGGTGATGCGGCATTTTTTGAAGGTTGTAGCTACCCTCTAAAATCGAACCTGCTACAATCGCCTTAATCGTCCATGTCGAAGGCGTCTTGTTGTAGCTACCCTCTAAAATCGAACCTGCTACAATAGGAACCCTGAATCCCGCAGCATAATCAATATGTTGCGGGATTTTTTTCGAGTCAAAAACCGTCATTTTTCTGCTAAAAAAGCGCCAGTTGGTCCGGTTTTTGGTCATTTTTTGAGGGCACTTTGCCCATGAAATTGACCATCTGGCCGAACTGTTTGTCGGTCACGGAGAGGATCGACACCATGCCGCGTTCGGGGATATTGGCCGAGATGCGTTTGCTTGCCGCATCGGCCTTGGCCCGGCTTTCATAAAACCGGTAATAGACGGAAAACTGTTTCATCTCGAAACCTTCATCGAGCAGGTAATCGTGAAACTTGCGCGCCCGGCGCTTTTCCGCCCTGGTGACAACCGGCAGGTCAAACATCACAAACGCCCACATGATCCGATACCCCGATAATGCCATTGCCCAAGGCCACCAGCACTGGCCGGTTCACAGCCCCTCCATCTCCATCTGTTTTTCAATTCTGATGCGGGCCGGAATTTCAAGCTGTTTGCGCTGCCCGGCATAAACCGCCGCCAGCGAGGCCGCCATTTGCCCCATCACCCCATAAACGGGCAGCAAGCCCTCGGATGTCGGAATCGCCCCATTCACAATCGCCGCCAGCGCCTTTTTGGCCTCCGGTGTGACTTCATCACCCCAATCTTTCCGGCTGGCATAAACCACCCGGTCCACCAGCGGGCGGAAAGGTTCCATCAAATCATCGACCAGACGAAAGGGATTGCGTTTGGAGGTATGAAAAATGCCCAAAGCCGGAGCCAGCCCGGCGGCCGCCACCGCACGCGCCATTGCCGAGCGCAAAACGATATAGCCGTAATTCAAAACACCATTGGCCCCGCCGCCATCCGGGTGGCGAATAAAATCATCGCCCAGCAGGCGCGACCAGTAAAACCTTGCGGCCCGCGCCTCTATATTATCGGGATCACCCGGTTTGACCAGCGAGACGAGTTTCAGCAGCGTCTCTGCCCCCGTGGGATCAAACCCTTGCAGGGTGTGGGCCTGTTCGCGGATTTTGGCGCGAATGATATGCCGCCACAGCCGCCGGATCAGGCCTTTTGTTGCCATTGCCTGGGTGGCAATGCGGTCCGCCTGTTCAAAATGCCCGGTAAAGGGCCAAACGATGGAGGATGGCATATGTTTACTGTCACACAGGACCAGCGGAATATTTTCCCGCGCCAGCGCCGCCGCCAGATCAGTGCTCAGCGTGGCGCGATAGGCATGGACAATCACGGCATTGATGTCGCCCAGCGGCAAACGACCGAGCTTTTCATCCCCCTCCATCACCTCCAGCGCATTTCGCGCCAGTCGCAGGTGCCGGTTCTCGCCCGAAATATCCACCACCCGCCACATCTGCGCTCTCCTTTACGTTACCCTACCAGTTGCGTTTGGGGCTGCGCCAAACCACATGCCCGGCAGCATCCACCACAACCAGTTGCGGGTCCGCCTGCAACAGCCGGTTAAAGCTGAAGCGCAAACGCGACCTGAGCGGCGTGTCACGCACATTTACCGCCAGATTAACCGGTTGAAATGACCAGTCGCCGTCAGAATTCTCGCGAAACACGCAAATTCGCCGTTCGCCTTCCTTGTCGGTCAGCTCCACCGTATCGCCCTGATACAACCGCAACAGCGCCGTGTTTTCCGGCTCTTCCTGCCAATGCGGCACAAAATCCGGTCGCATCGCGTCAATATTGCGGACAATTTCATAAGCGGTTTTACCATCCGGCCCGCGATACAGATCCAGCCAGGCATTATTTCCGGCACGATAGGTCCGGCTGGGAACGCCATTATCATTTTCGGCGACAATCACGGCCTGCGACAGCCCATAAACCCGCACGGTGCGTCGCCCTGTTTCCTCAACATAACGGGCAATAGCCCGCCCCAGCCGCTCTTCGGGTTTGATCACCCGTGTCTGGGTCGTCGCATCGGGCTGGTCTGCATCCCGAACAAAGGTTTCTTCTTCGGGTTGCTGCGCATAAAGCGCCATGATGGCGGCATGAACGCCCTTCAAATCCTCGGCGATGCGCTTCAAATCGGCAATCGGGTCATTCGATGACCAGAAAATATGGGCCGATCC
>JBNKVZ010000174.1:0-428 GCA_050299455.1 Thalassospira sp. | reverse complement strand
CTTTTTCCAGCACATGAATATAACGTTCCGGCAGGCAAATCGCTTCTTCCAGCTTTTTCGGGTCCACCACCATGCCCGGCACCAGACGCTTGCGATTGCGCACCAGATAACTGCCATCGCCCAGCCTTGCCACCACGCCCAGACAAGTGGCCTCGTGCAGTTCGGCATTGATATTGCGGTTGGGCTTGTGGCTGGCGCGGCTTTCCATCAGGAATTGCTCAACATCCTGATCGAAATGCGTCCAGGGTTCGTCAGGTACCAACTTTTTAATACGGCCCTGATTTGCCTTTGCCTGATCTTTGGCAACTTTTTTCAATTCCTGCACAAGACGCTGTGAGGTCACAGCAGCCACAATGGCATCAAGCAGATGATGCCGGTGATCATCGCGGTTTTTCTTGCCCTCCCCCTGCCGGGCATCGGGTTTATAT
>JBNKVZ010000173.1:0-8907 GCA_050299455.1 Thalassospira sp. | reverse complement strand
CCCCAACTGCATGGACGACAATGGAGCCGGCGAAATCATGGAAAGGAGCGCCGAACATATGGGTAAGGGCATCCTGAATGCCAAAATTGCCATTCCAGACAATGCCTTCAAATAGCGGATAAAATACTCCGACCAGTACGGCCGTGGCAATAAGCTGCGGCCAGAATTTGGCGCGTTCGGCAATACCGCCCGAGATTATGGCCGGGATTGCGGCGGCAAATGTCAGCAGGAAAAAGAATTTGACCAGGTCAAACCCGCTGCTGGCAAAGGCATGCTGGCCATCAACCAGTTCCTTGCCCGATAAAACATTGGCGTTGCTGAAAAAGGTAACACCATAGGCCACGGCATAGCCGATGAAAAAATAGGCAATCGTCGATATGGCGAAATCGACAATGATTTTGACCAGGGCATTGACCTGGTTCTTTTTACGAACGGTTCCGACTTCGAGAAAGGCGAAACCGGCGTGCATGGCAAGGACCATAATGGCCCCCATCAGCACAAAAAATACGTCCGAGGCAGTTTGAAAAGCCTCCATGAGACGACCTCTGTTTTTGTTTGTGACGTTCCCTCTTGGTGGGCGGCGCACATCAATATCTGTGCCAACATTCACTAAAATGCGAAAAGAACATGCAAAAACAGATGGTTGTAACGATATTTGATCCTGAATTCCGGTTGCGGCTCTTTGGTCGTCCGCAGTCGCGATGCCTGTCGAGTGACCAAAATGCTGCCTAAAAAGGCAGCACAAAAAGAAAGACCCGCCACAAGGGCGGGTCAGTCGGTCTGACAGGAGGATGCCGAAGCATCCGTCAGGAAATATGTGTGCAGAGCATCTTAGAAGCGCTGCGAACCTTTGCCGAATTCCGGATAGGCTTCGAGGCCCAGTTCGGCGGTATCGGTACCCATTGCTTCGTCTTCTTCCGACAGGCGCAGGCCAACGGTGAATTTAAGCACGAGCCAGACAATGGCCGAAGCAACCAGGGTGAAGGCGCCGATGGCGACAACGCCGGTCAGCTGAACACCGAAGGAAACGTCGGGATTGGTGATCGGAACAGCAAGCGTGCCCCAGATACCGCAAACAAGGTGGACAGAAATGGCGCCGACAACGTCGTCGATCTTGCATTTGTCAACCAGCGGAACGGCGATGACAACCAGGACGCCACCGATGGCACCGATAATGATGGCCGCACCGATTGACGGGGTGTCCGGACCAGCGGTGATCGAGACCAGACCTGCCAGGGCACCGTTAAGTGCCATTGTCAGATCGACCTTTTTGTAAAGAACCTGGGTCAGGATCATCGCAGCGATCACGCCACCGGCAGCTGCCATCGAGGTGTTGGCATAGATGTTGGCAATGGCGATAACGTCACTTGCGGTGTTCATGGCAAGCTGCGAGCCGCCATTGAAGCCGAACCAGCCGAGCCACAGGATCATGGTGCCGATGGTGGCAAGGGTCAGGTTGGAACCCGGCATCGGATGAACCGAACCGTCCGCACCGAATTTGCCTTTACGGGCACCAAGGATGATGGCGCCGCTCAGAGCTGCCCAGCCGCCGACAGAGTGAACCAGGGTCGAACCGGCGAAGTCATAGAAGCCCATTTTGTACAACCAGCCTTCGCCCCACTGCCAGGAACCGGTGATCGGATAGATGATCGAGGTCAGAACGACGGTGAAAATCATGAACGGCCACAATTTGATGCGTTCTGCAACAGTACCGGACACAACCGATGCTGCCGTGGCAACAAACACCATCTGGAAGAACCAGTCAGAGGTGGACGCATAACCGGCAGAATAATCGCCAGCAAGGGCTGCGGCGTCATCCGGGCTCCAGATGCCGAAGCTGCCAATCCAGCCGCCATCAACATTGGCATACATCAGGTTATACCCGACGAGGTAATACATGATGCCGGCGGCGGCAAACAGTGCGACGTTTTTGAGCAGAATGGTGGCAACGTTCTTGGAGCGTACCAGGCCCGCTTCGAGCATGGCAAAGCCAGCGGCCATCCACATGACAAGTGCGCCGTGGATCAGGAAGCTGAACGTGTTGAAAATGTAACCGGTTTCCCCGGAAACCCCGGAAGCGGCGGCAGCATCCTGTGCCGAAGCCGGTTCGATCATCGCCAGTGTGGCGGCCCCAATTAACCCGGCAAGGCCGGTATGTTTCATCGAGATTTTCATAATGTCTCCCCTTGTCTCCGGGCTTACAGGGCGTCGTCGCCGGTTTCGCCGGTGCGGATACGAACCGCATGGCTTACGTCGAGAACGAAAATCTTGCCGTCCCCGATTTTTCCGGTCTGAGCCGTTTTGGTGATGGCCTCGACAACCTGATCGACCAGATTATCCGTGATCGCGACTTCCAGCTTTACCTTGGGCAGAAAGCTGACCATGTATTCGGCGCCACGATAAATTTCGGTTTGACCTTTCTGACGGCCAAAACCCTTGACTTCAGTCACCGTCAGGCCCTGAACCCCCAGAGCGCTTAACGCTTCGCGCACTTCGTCAAGTTTGAACGGTTTGATAACAGCAGTAACCAATTTCATAATATGCGACCTCCCGGCACATCCGTTGACCACCAGAGTGGCAATCACGATTTCGCAGTCGCAATAGGTAAACCAAGAATCGTGCCAGATTCGATGGGGTGTGCTTAAGTTATTGTTTTTTATATAAATTTTACTATAAATTGCCTGTTATACAACTTGGGGTGAATTAACGGGGAGCTTATAAATTGTGCAGGATGTGCGCTGCGTGATTAAAAGTGATTAAAATATGAGCGCCAAAAGAGGGGGCCATTTTTTAAGTATTCGTATGAACTTAGCGTTGTTGGCTGCGTATATAATAAATGGTGATTAAACTGGCGAAAGCGGTCATCGCGCCTTATGGTGCGTCCGATAATGACCGGGAATATGCCGGAATGTGCAGTTTCGCATCATTCCCCAGGGCAACCGGGCAGTGCGGCATAGACGAGCAGAACAGGATCAATGCAGATGACAGATAGCAACATGCTTCATTTTGATGTGATTATTCTGGGTGGCGGTCTGGCCGGGGCAAGCATGGCGATGGCCCTGGCGCATGGCGGGCTTCGCAGTGTTGTTATCGACCGGGAAAACCCGGAAACCCTGTTGGCGGCCAATCATGATGGGCGCACCTGTGCGATTGCCGCAGCGTCGCGCGCGGTGCTCGATGTGACGGGTGTCTGGCAATATATGCGCGATCAAGCTGAACCGATTATTGATATTCGGATCGCCGATGGCAAAAGCCCGCTTTATTTGCACTATGATCATCGCGATGTTGGTGCCGAGGCACTGGGGTATATTGTTGAAAACCGTGTTACCCGCCAGGCATTATATCGGGCGATGGCGGAAAATGATTTGGTGACGCTCATCGCACCCGCATCGGTGGCCGATATTGCGCGCAATAGTGCGGCAATGGTGATGACCCTGGATGATGGCCGGGTTCTCAGTGCGCCGCTGGCAATTGGTGCGGAAGGCCGCAAGTCGCCGTTGCGTGAATGGGCAGGCATCAAGACCTATCATTGGAGCTATAAACAAAGTGCGATTGTCTGCACGGTAAAACATGAGCGTCCGCATCATGGTGTTGCGGTGGAGCATTTCATGCCTGCCGGGCCTTTTGCCATTTTGCCGATGACGGAAAACCGGTCCTCTATTGTGTGGACCGAGGAAACCGACTTTGCCAATTATATGGTCGGGCAAAGCGATGAAGTGTTTCTGGATGAATTGCATCAACGGTTTGACGGGTATCTGGGCGACCTGGAGGTCATTGGTCCGCGGTTCTGTTATCCGTTGGGGTTGCAGCATGCCTATCAATATAGTGATGCCCGCATTGCCCTGATCGGGGATGCCGCGCATGGAATGCACCCCATTGCCGGGCAGGGCCTGAATATGGGCATTCGTGATGTGGCAGCCCTTGCTGAAATTCTGGTGAATGCCCGCCGTCTTGGCCGTGATATTGGCATGCAGGATGTTTTGACTGAATATGAACAATGGCGCCGGTTTGACAATACGGTAATGCTGGCCGTGACCGATGCGACAAACCGGTTGTTTTCCAATGATGTTGCGCCAATACAGCTGGCGCGCGATGTCGGTCTTGCGGTGGTTGAGAAAATCCCTGCCCTCAAGCGGACATTTATGTCACACGCGATGGGATATGCTGGCACTTTACCCCTCTTGATGCAGGGAAAGCCGATTTAGGCCGTGCTGTCTTATAGTGTGATTGTCGATGAAAGCCCCCTCATAATTGTGGGGGCTTTTTCTGAGGCAGACAGGTCACGTTATGTCCGTTGGCAGGAATGACCGCTCGTCAACCCAAATGGTTTTGGGGCGCCGGCACCTTTCAAATGTGATGCAAGTGATCTGGCTTTATTTTGGATTTTGACTAATTAAAATAATTCAATTGTTTGGTTTCCCTTTTGGCCAGCGTTTTGTGACGAATCTGGTTCTTGTTTGTATTTCTGGCGTGACTTTGATGTGTGGATTCTTGGGAGATAAATGAACCCTGGTCATCGAAATTGAGATCAAAATTCGTGCTAAATCGTCAGAAAACGAGGTGATCGACATTTTTCATACGCTTTTTTCAGCGGCGTGATAAATTTGCAACATACAAAAATGGCGGAAATCCTCAATTTCACGACATAAATCTAGAATATCTCTAAAAGATATTTGATTTCATGAGATTTTCTTGATGTGTGTCAAGCTTTTCGCCTGCCAATTGCATGATGCTCCGCTTCGACAAATTCTTTGACGTAGGGGGTCCATATTATGCGACTGATCAATACTCTTAAAGCTGCAGGTGCAGCTGCTATTCTGGTTGCGGCTGCTGCTGCTTCAATTGCTCCGGCTTCGGCTGACGATATGGGCTTTAAAGGCAAGTCCGCTGGCGACATTCTGATTCGCGGTCGTATTGTTGGCGTCGTTCCTGATGAAGACGTCAAAAGTGGCTCGCTGCCTGGTGAAGGCAAAGTTGATAACGACGTTATTCCGGAAGTCGACTTTTCTTACTTTATTACTGATAATATCGCACTTGAGCTGATTGCTGGTACGTCTAAACATGACGTTAAGTGGAATACCGGTTCTTCGGAAGTCGACCTGGGTAGTGTTCGTTTGCTGCCGCCGACCTTGACCGCTCAGTATCACTTCCTGACCAAGCAGCGTTTCAGCCCGTATGTTGGTGCTGGTGTGAACTACACATTTTTCTATGATGAAAAATCAGGCGCTGCCCAGTCAATTGACTACGAAAATGGTTTCGGTCTCGCCCTCCAGGCTGGTTTTGACTATGCCATTTCCGGTCCGTGGTCTTTGAACGTTGATATCAAAAAACTTTATTTGAATACCGATATAACCACGAATGTCGGTGGTACCACGCACAAAGCTGATGCGGATCTTGATCCGTGGCTGTTCGGTATTGGTATTGGTTACCGCTTCTGATCTGTTCTTTCGGGGACACAAGCAAAAAAGGCCGTCGCAGGATTCTGCGGCGGCTTTTTTGATTTTTGGTCTCACAGGAAGGAACTGGATTTAGGGCGCGTCGCGTTTAATCAGGCCGGCTTGCGCGGTTCGCGTGACAGGCCCCGGTCTTGCAGGGCCTGTTCATATGTCTGCCAGAGCTTTTCATGATTATCGTGAAGTTCGCGCAGGTAATGCCAGCTGTAAATTCCGCTGTCATGCAGGTCATCAAAGGTTATTTTGATGGCATATTGGCCGACGGGCTCTATATCGATAATCCCGACATGCTTTCTGCCGGAAATGATCTTCTTTTCCGACGGGTGATGTCCCTGCACTTCTGCAGACGGGCTTTCAACCCGCAACAGTTCCGCGCTTAGGCGGGTCTTAAGGCCATCATCCCAGATAATTTCCAGAACTTTATCCTGTTTAAGATAATTTATCTCGACAGGGATGTGGTTGGGCGTAAAGGCATTGTGCGACATGATAACAATGCCGTCAGTCTTCGATGGCGCGGGCTTCGTCGGGCAGCATGATCGGAATACCGTCGCGAATCGGATAGGCAAGGCCGGCCTTGCGGCTGATCAGTTCACCATTGTCACGGTCATATTCCAGCGTGTCTTTTGTTACCGGGCATACCAGAATTTCAAGAAGTTTCGGATCAACCGGGCTTTGATTTGCGCTTGTCATGGTATCTGCCTTGTCTTTGCAACATCGCGGGTATGGATCATATCCCGGATGTCGTTATGTGTTGTGCAACCTAGTTGCCAGCCGCCTTGCTGGTTTGGGGGTGGCATGCCATTTCCAGCAATGTCGTTAGCATATCGCCGCGATCATACAGGCTTGGGCATTCCAGCAAAGCCTGTTTTTCAAGCGGTTCAAGCTGGCAGCCCATTGCAATGGCGGTGACCAGCATTTCATCATCGGTATCGCTGATAGTATCCCAGCATGAACGCAGGGAATGATGGGCAAAATAGGCATCCAGCGCCCGTTGCAGGCGCGAGCGGTTTAACGGCGGGCCATTGGTGGAAATGGCATTGTTCAGGTCATCACGCCAACGCGAATAATCACATTCAACCGACCGATACCCGCCTTGTGTGACCGGCAATTCGCTGGAAATATCAAAGCGGCAAACGCCGGTCAGGGTCACAAGAAAACGCCCGTCATCGGTTTCGCTAAAAGCGGAGATACGGCCAACGCAGCCTGTTTTGAAAAGTGCTGGCTGCGAGGTGCTTTCCTTAAGCGACAAGGTCTCACTGTTATCGGAATGGCGGGGTTGCACCATTCCGATCATGCGGTTGCGGCCCAATGCATCGATGGTCATGTTGATGTAACGCGGCTCGAAGATATTCAAAGGCAAATGGCCACGCGGCAGCAACAAGGCACCACTTAACGGAAACACCGGCAGGGTTGCCGGAAGTTCGGAAAAGTCAGGGTCGAATGGGCCGCAAATATTCATGCAAATAATACCGTTGAAAGAGCGCGCCGACCGGCAACACTGGCCGGGTCCATCGGGCCCCATGCCTCGAAAAATTTGATAAGCTGTGCGCGGGCCGCATCGTCATTCCAGCTGCGATCCTTGCGGATGATGGTGATCATGGTCTGTACGGCTTCGTCACGTTTGTTGGCGGCAAACAGCGCCATGCCCAGATCAAATTGCGTCTGAAGATCATCCGGGTTGGCATCAAACCGGGCGCGCGCGGCATCAAGGTCTTCGCTATGCGCGCTGGCTTCGGTCAGTTCCAGGGCACTGATTGCGGCAGCAACCGGTGCCTTCAGGCGGGTGCGGTCGTCCATGTCGTCAACAAAGCCGCGGGCATGTTCCACTTCACCCATTGCCACCATGCAGCGTAAAACGCCGCCCAGGGCCGTATCATTTTCCGGTTCACGCTCCAGCACATTGCCATAAAGGCCATAGGCTGTGGTGACATCGTCTGCCGCCAGGGCCTCATGTGCCTGTTCGAGCAGCATTTCGATCGGGCTTTCAATCGGTCCACCGGCGATGCGCTCAAAAAAGGCACGGACTTCGCTTTCGGGCTGCGCGCCCTGAAAACCATCAACCGGGCGGCCATCTTTAAAGGCATATACCGTCGGTACAGACTGGATGCGCAGCTGCATGGCCAGTTCCTGGTTTTTATCGATGTCGATTTTAACCAGCTTGACGCGGCCGCCAGCTTCCCGGGTGACTTTTTCGATGGTCGGGGTCAGTGTTTTGCACGGACCACACCAGGGCGCCCAGAAATCAACAACAACGGGGCCTTCCATCGATGGTTCGATCACATCCTGCATGAATGTATCGATGCCGGAATCCTTGATCAGGTCAGAATCGGCCCCGGATTGTGACGCCGGAGCAGAGGAGTTGGGATCAAGAATAAGAGCCATGATAAGGTTACTCGCTGTTAGTCGTATTTTAAATGATGCCTCAGGTCCCGAAGAACAAGAGGGCGTGACTTAGATTACTTTTTTGCAATATGGCGAATGCGCGCGTGCAACCCCTGCAATCTGGGATAATGCGGCGCGAATGCAACTGTTTTTCAATCGCTTTTGGTAAATTCTTCTTCAAGATCGAGCATTTGCGGCGCATAGCCCAGCGATGTGACAAATTTTAACAATCCTGCCGGGGCAATCGCTGTTGTCCTGTCATTCCGCAGGGGGTGGAAATGCAGCAGCGTATTTTCATCTTCAAAGAAGGCATGATCAAATGCGACATTGACCTGCTTTTCCTGATCATTGATCAGCGCAAATGGCGTGACAGAACCCGGGATCACATCCAAAACCTCTTTGAGCAAGTCGGCATTGCCAAAGGAAAGCCGGTTGCAGCCAAGTTTCTTATGCAGATGATTAAGCCGGATTTCCCGATTCTCTTCGGCAACTACCAGCCACAAGGCGCCTTTTTTGTCTTTCAGGAACAGATTTTTGCTGTGCATTCCCGGAAGGTCACCGCGCAGAGATTGCGAATCCTCGACAGTAAATAGCGGCGCATGCTCGACAGTGCTGACGTCGATTCCCAATTTGTCGAGATATGCGAATAAAGCGGTAGATGGATCGTCCATATTGTTTCCGTCAAGGTTGGGGTGAAGGAAAAATTTAATCGGCACAATAGCACAAAAATTACATGCCGGAGTCAAACTGCCGCAAAAAACCATTAAAAACCGCAGGAAAACCGCCATTTTTTACGATGTTACATTTTCATCAAAAAAGGTGTTGCAATCACTCGTTCTTGGGCTATTATCCGCGCCGCTCCCCAAGGGGAACACACAAGACTGATGAATGCGGGCGTAGCTCAGGGGTAGAGCATAACCTTGCCAAGGTTAGGGTCGTGAGTTCGAATCTCATCGCCCGCTCCATCGGTTCTTTTATATACCGCTTTCATTATGATGCGGGCGTAGCTCAGGGGTAGAGCATAACCTTGCCAAGGTTAGGGTCGTGAGTTCGAATCTCATCGCCCGCTCCA
>JBNKVZ010000172.1:0-9156 GCA_050299455.1 Thalassospira sp. | reverse complement strand
CAGGTTGCGCCACTGCCTGACATGCGGGCCAGCAAACAGCCCTCCGCCCGGGCCAGGGCATCCATGACATCGCAAATCTCGGGCAGCAGGGTCACGGCGGGCAGGGTCAAATCATTGCGGCACTCGCGCAGCGCATCGGCAAGTGCTGTGACATCGGCAAAGCTTTGATCGCGCGGCCATAAATCACCCTCGGTAAAGTCACCATCGCGCGCATTGAAAATGGCCGGGGTCGACACCGCCTTGCCGGGATTGACCAGCACCATTGAAAAACCGGGCAGCGGGGCCAGCGGGGTGAGCTGTTCGCCAATGCCCTGCATCAAGACCGTGCCGCCTTCCAGGCAGACCGGCACATCCGCGCCAAGTTCCAGCGCCATTGGGGCCAAATCCGCCGGGCGGGCATTAATGCCCCATAATTTGCACAAAACCCGCAAGGTGGCCGCCGCATCGGCAGAGCCACCGCCAATGCCCGAGGCCACGGGCAGGTTCTTTTCCAAAATAAGTTCCGCCCCCTGGGTGATGCCAAAGCGGTCACGCAGCAAGGTGGCCGCCCGCATGACCAGATTATCCTGGTTGCTGGCGTCATTCAGGGCCGGGGCCATTGGCCCGGTAATGGCAAGGGTGAGGGCATTATCATCGGCCGGGCGGGCGCGCAGACTATCGCCGCAATCGGCAAAGCAGACCAAGCTATCAAGGGTATGATAGCCATCGTCACGCTTGCCGGTAACATGCAGGAAAAGGTTAATCTTGGCCTGTGCCGGTTCGATCAACGAGGTGTGCATGGCCCTGCCTATTTTAACAGGTTAATTGGTCGCAGCCGTACCGGTTGCGGGTTTTTTGCCATTCAGTTTTGCCAGAACTTCCTTGCGAAGGTCAGGAGATGGATCAAATGACAAGGCGCGGCGCCATTGAAATTCCGCCTCGTGATGACGCCCGACCTGATAATAGGCATCGCCCAAATGGTCATTGACCGTGGGGTCATCGGGCACCAGCGACACGGCATGTTCAAGTTCCGGTACCGCCTTTTCATAATGGCCCAGCTTGTAATACACCCAGCCCAGGCTATCGACGATAAAGCCGTCATCGGGTTTTAATTCGATCGCGCGTTTCAGTAATTCCTGCGCCTTGTCGAAATGCATGCCTCGGTCCACCCAGCTATAGGCCAGATAATTCATGATATAGGGCTGGTCGGGTTCCATTTCGAGGGCAAGCAAAAAGTCCTGTTCCGCCTTGTCCCAATGGCCGCCCTGTTCATAGGAAATGCCACGACGATACAGCAAGCGCCAGCCGACATTTGTCGGGCCGCCCAGCCGGTCAATCGCCTCGCTATAGGCATCGGCGGAGCGGTCGAACTGTTTGGTCGAGCGTAACACATCGCCAAGCTGGATCAGGGCATCGGCCCGTTTGGGGCGTTCATTGACCATTTTGCGCAGCAGCGAAATGGCGGCGTCGTTTTGGTCAATTTCCGTTAAACTGGAGGCCTCGCGCAGGCGGGCGTTCCAGCTATGCGGGGAATTTTGCGGGATGGATTTGTAAATCGCAATTGCTTCGGGCCAGCGTTTCTGGACTTCCATCACCTCGCCGACCAGCAGTTTGGTCACAGCATCACCAGGGCGAAGCGATAGCGAAAACTGCGCCATGATCAGGGCCGGTTGAACCGCATTTTCCTGGCTAAGCAGGGTTGCGATATCCAGATATCCTTCCGCCAGGCCAGACGCCGGGGTCAGCGCGGTGCTGATCGGCGGTTCACCCTTTTTAAGGCGTTCAAGGTGATAGGGCATCACCAGCGATTGCGGGTGCCGGTCCATATAGCTTTGATAGAGAAGTTCGGCCTTCTGGTTTTGGCCCTTGCGTTCGTAAATGGCGCCCAATGCCTCGGCGGCACGCAACGGCGCATCGGCCGGGTCGCCATAGGCATTGGCAAGGGCGTTTTCCGCCCCGTTCAAATCGCCAAAATAATCCAGGATCAGGCCACGATGATAATCCGCCAGTGGTGACAGGCTTTGATTGATTTGCAGGCTTTGCAGCGCAGCAAGTGCGTCGCTGCGGCGATCCAGGGCGGTATAAAGCCAGGCCTGGGCAATCGGCCGGATGATGGAATTCAGCCCGCGATTGGGCAGGGCATTGATGGTCTCTAGCGCGGCCTGATAATTCTTTTGCCGAATATCGGCATCTGTCACGGCAAGAACGGCAAACAGGTCCCGGGGTTCTTCGCGCATCAATTGTTTGGCGATGGCCTCGCTATCGGCGATGCGGCCATCGGATATCAGCGCCAGAAAGGTGCGACGGCGCAAATCATCATTGTTCGGTTCCATTTTCTGGGCGCGAAACAGATATTGTGCGGCCGCGTCATCGGCATTGTCGCTTTGTGCGACCTTGCCTGCCAGGAAGTTGCCGGCGAAACCATCGCTTTGCGGATAATCAAAAGGCTGGTTTTCGGCATGGGGGCCAAGTGTGCCACAGGCAGAAAGGGCAAGGGCCGTTACCGGGACCAGCAGATGTAACAGATTGCGCTTCAAGAATTTTTCCTGCGTTTTGTTTTTGCTTGCGGTTTGCAACCGTAATGATCAAACGGCATCGACAATCCGTTCCAGCATATGTCGCTACCCTACTCATTCGGCCTATATAAGGCAAAGCATTTGCCTGCCTTTGGCGCGGGAATT
Source organism: Thalassospira sp. (assembly GCA_050299455.1). Taxonomy (GTDB): domain Bacteria; phylum Pseudomonadota; class Alphaproteobacteria; order Rhodospirillales; family Thalassospiraceae; genus Thalassospira. The sequence goes on along the minus strand of JBNKVZ010000172.1, from coordinate 6,496 downwards.
CATCACATTGCCGCGATTCCGGCCTTTATTGGGCGGGGCGGGCCGGGATGATAATGGCAATATCAGCAATATAAGGCGGCCTGGGCGGGCACATTTAATTGCGGGCGGATAATATCGCGCGCGGTTTTGACAAAGAATGATTTTTGCCCGATCGGGGCGACATATTCCAGAATGCCCAGCGCGGTATCAAGGTCCAGCCCCCGGGCAATCACCCAGCCTGCCAGATATTGCGCGGCAAGGCAGCCGCCGCTTGTGACGATATTGCCTTGGGCGATGAGGGGTTTATCCTCAATAATGCAGCCGGTTGCGGCCAGAAGCGGGCGGGTTTTGGCATCGGTGGTGGCGGTGGCGGGCAACAGGCCCAATTGATGCAAAAACAACACCCCCGAACATTGCGCGCCGATCAATTGCCTGTGCGGGTCCAGTTTCAGGTGCTGGGGGATGATGCCATCCGCGGTATGGTCGCGGGTGCGGGTGCCACTGCCAAACAGCACCACATCGGCCTCGTTGGCAAAGGAAAGCGGCTGTTGGGCGGTGACCGTCACCCCATTCATCGAGGTGACGGTTTCTTCCGGCGCTGTGATCTGGACGGACCAGCCCTCGGCCTGGACCCTGCCTAAAATGGACAGGGCGACAAAACTGTCGATTTCGTTAAAGCCGTCCAGTGTCACAATTGCGATTTTCATTCGTCTTACCGCCGGGCAATTAAAAAAGGGCAGCTATTGAACGCGCAGTTTGCGGTCCAGACAAGAAAAATACGCATATAGGGCAGCAAAAAATCACGCCGCCAGGGACTGTTTGACCAGCGAAATCCAGTAACTGACGCCATAGGGGATGGCGGCATCGTTAAAATTATAGGCCGAATTATGCAAAAGGCAGTTGCCATCGGTCGGCCCATTGCCCAGCCAAACGTAACTGCCCGGTTTGGCATTCAGCATAAAGGCGAAATCCTCGCTTGCCATCGAGGGTTCCGGGCTGGTGTCGATCTGATCAGCACCAACAACCTTTGCTGCGGCTTCACAGGCAATGGCGGTTTCCGCCGTGCTATTGAGGGTGGCGGGGTAGCGGCGCTGATACATCACCCGTGCGGTGCAATCAAAGGCGTGCGCGGTGGCATCGGCCACTTTTTTCAGGCGCTCTTCGACCATATCCTGGACGGCAGGGGCAAAGGTGCGCACGGTGCCACGGATGGTTGCGGTTTCGGGGATGACATTCCAGGTGTCGCCGGCAAATATCTGGGTGGGGGAAATCACCGCACTTTGCAGCGGGTTCACATTGCGCGCCGGGATGGTTTGCAGGGCCAATAAAACCTGGCCTGCCGCCGTAATCGGGTCGTGGCCCAAATGCGGCATGGCGGCATGGCAGCCCCTTCCATCAATATTGATTTCAAAAATATCGTAGCTTGCCATCATCGGCCCGGCCTGCATAGCCATCGTGCCCACATCGCGGCCCGGCCAGTTATGCAGCCCGTAAACCGCATCAACCGGGTGGCTTTCAAACAGGCCTTCTTCGACCATGTCGCGTCCACCACCTTCATTTTCTTCGGCAGGCTGAAAAATGAAATCAACCGTGCCGGTAAAATCCGGGTCCTCGGCCAGAATTTTTGCCGCGCCCAGCAGCATGGTCACATGGCCGTCATGGCCGCAGGCATGCATTTTGCCCGGATATTGCGAGGCATAGGGCAAATTGGTGGTTTCATGAATATCTAACGCATCCATATCGGCGCGCAGGCCAATGCGTTTGCCAGTCTCGCCTGGTCCGCCTGTGCCCGCATTGCCTTTGCCATGAAGGGTGGCAACAACGCCGGTTTTGGCGATGCCGGTTTTCACCTCCAGCCCAAAGGATTGCAGCTTCTCAGCAATAAAGGCGCTGGTCAGCTTTTCCTCAAAGGCGGTTTCGGGATGCGCATGCAGATGATGCCGCCAGGCGGTGAATTCATCAACAAGGTCGGTGGCACGAGGATGAAGGGCGGGTTTGGAGGCTGTCATCTGCTTACTCTTTGCGAAATAAAACGGGGCGAGGCGGCAAAACGAATGGCAAAACGAACGACAAAAAGGCCGGTTAACAAAAAGGCCGGATAAACGGGGGCGTTATTCCCGTTTATCCGGTTTTGTCATCGTGGCGTCAGGATTATGAAGCTTGCAGGCGCAAGATAACCTCGGCCACCAGCACCGACCCGGCATAGGTGCCCAAAAAGACGAAACATGCCACCAGGGCCAGTTTCCAGCCGGAATGTTTGGCGACTTCGATTTCCTTTTTGGCAATCGCAAAGCCGGCATAGGCCAGGGCCGGGGTGGCAAGGGCCAGGAAATTGACCGATTTTGCCTGCGAGACAACCCATTCCGACCCAGGCACGCCGGGCAGGGTGGCAACAATGCCCACCAGCGAAATCCAGGCAACACTGGGCAGGTAAAACGGGGCAAAACGCGTTAAGGCCAGGCCAACCAGCGTGATCAAATAAATCACCACCATGCCCATAAAGCCATCCGCGAGCGGAATTTTCGGCCCGACCGTATTCATCACCAGCCCGACAAGGCAGACAATGATCAGGGTAAATGCGTGATCGACCAGATCAATTTTCGTGCGGGTCGATTTGGTTGCAACAGCACCATCAGACATGATCAGCCCTCCTTCTTGCTGGCGTTGGCGAGGTCATTTTTGCCTGCCGTTGCATTATAGATTTTTTCAACAATCGGTAAGGCCAGGAACAGCCCGGCATAAAGCCCGGTCGCATAGGTCAAAAGGTTGCTGGCCCCGGCCAAAGCCAGGATTTCATCCTTCATCGACGGGACAACCTCGGTCAGTGCACCGGTGCAGGCTGCCATCATCGAGCCACTGCCAATGCCGCACGCCATGGCAAGGGCACGTGGATCGAACAGGTTGGAGCTGGCAAACAGCGATGCCAGAATGGCGAAAATAAACGTGCCAAACAGCGTGCCAATCACATAAACGCCCATCACCCCGGCCCCTTCCGGGCTTTTGAGGGTGTAACGATCCGCAATGATGGCAAGGTTGGGTTCACGCGCAATCGAAAAGGTTGCGCCAATCGCCTCGCGGCCCATTTTCAGGCCCCAAACCGCGAGCGGAAAGGCCAGCACAATGGTGCCAAGATTGCCCAGTTCCTGCAAAACCAGCGCCGGTCCGGCCTCGATGATGGTGTTTATGGCCGGGCCAATGGTGGTGCCGAATTTGGCAATAAACGGCATGATCGCAATCACGATCAGCGGTGAAGCAGCATGGACTTCTTTTTGACGAATGATCTTGCCGACTTTCGGCACAAGATTGGGATTCATCGCTGCCGCCATGATAAAGGCATAAAGCAGCGGCAACAGCAAAATGGCCCCGATCCCCAATGGAATTTTTTGAATGCCGATCAATTCGGCAATGGTGCCAATAATAATAACAGCAAGGTGAAGCCGCCAAAGCTCCAACTGCCCCCGAAGCGCATTCATTTCCCACTCTCCTTGACGTGATACAACCCTGTTACCGGTCTCCGGCCGTGGCGGATTTCACAATTTTGCCATTTTTCGTACCGGGGATTTTGACCGAGAATGAAAACTCGTCCCGGCAGGCGCAAGTGCCATTTTGGGATGGCTTTGTTGCCAAAACGGCAACAGCTATGAAGGCTCAGGGATGTTCTTCGGGATAATACGCCGCGCCAAATGCCTCCATCCGGTCGCAAATCATATTGGTAACGGCCCGCACGGCAGCGGTTTTGGGGCGTCCCTTGCGCACCAGCAGGTGCGAGGGCACGCGCGCCAGATAGGGGTCGGTTAGCGGGACGGCAACAACCTCGCCCCTGCGTAATTGTCGCGATACGGCAAAGGCGGGCAAAAAGGTGATGCCGCCCCCGGATAGGACAAAATGAATCGCGACATTGATCGAATCGGCAGTTAAAAAGGCATCGCGCGTCAGGCGGTGCCCCTGGTCAACATTGGCCAGCAATTTGGCGACCCCGAAATTCGGGTTTAGCAGGGCCACCGGGCTGTTCACGGTATCGGCCAGAACGCAGCTTTGTTTTTTTGCCAGGTCAAATGTTGGCGGCACAAGGGCGCAAAGCGGGGCGTGGCCCTCGGCCAGCAATTCCAGGTCGGGGTTGCGTGGCGGGTTGAAAACCAGGCCCATATCATAATCATCGCGCAGGATGCCGTGGCTCATTTTTTCGGTGCCGGCAACATCGATTTCCAGGCGAATATCGGGAAATTCATCGCGCAACGGGCGAACAACGTGATTGACCAGATCCACGACAAACCCTTCGCCCGAAGCAATGCGCACCGTACCGGCAATGGCACCTCGCGCAGCGGCCAGGTCCACGGCAAAGGCCTCGTCCATTTCAAAACGGCGCCGGGCATGGGCGGCAACCATATGGCCCGATTCGGTAAAAATGATGCCGCGTTTGGTGCGCTCCATTAGCAGCGTTTCCAGATGGGCCTCCAGGGCGGCGATTTGTCGGCTGATGGCCGAGGGCGCAATCCGTAAATTCTCCGCTGCCGTGCGGATGGAACCGGCTTCATAGACAGCCAAAAAATAGCGTAGCGGTTTATCGTCGATCTTCATGGCATATCGGCCTGGTCCGTGAAGGGGGGGCGAGGGGGCGGGCTGGGATGTTCCGTGTGTCGGCTTTGTAAAGCGGATCACGCAATCAGACCATACCTGTTGCTGTTTCGGCAACAATATGTTCCGGCAATTGATCTTGAGTTCACCCGATATCCGCCAGAAAGTTTGCGGGCAAAATTAAAAACCATATCGGACATATCGGCCCCGCCGGTTTGTGGCGCATGGAACAGCGATTTCCATCACGCCGAAGGGGGCCGACAGCAATGAGGCAAATATCGTGAGCAATCCAGAAACAGGCGCCATTGGCGTTGTTGGTCTTGGTAATATGGGGCTGGGCATGGCCCGGACCCTGCTGCGGGAAGGTTTTTCCGTGGTCGGGTTTGACCTGTCGGCGGAAAGCCAGGCCCGTGCGGCCGCCGCAGGGGTAACGATTGTCGCCACTTTGGGCGCATTGTTTGACGCCTGCCCGACCATCATCCTGTCCTTGCCAACCGCTGACCATGTACGCACGGTTTTAACCGGCGATGATGGCCTGTATGCGCGCAACATGGACCCGCGCCGGGTGATTGATACCACCACATCCGAACCCGATGTCACCCGCGAAATTGACGCGCTGTTGCGCCAACAGGGGCATATCCTGATTGATGCACCGGTCAGCGGTGGCCCGGCAGGGGCCAATAGCGGCAATTTGACCATGATGGTTGGCGGGGCAGAAGCCGATGTTGCCAGTGTTCGGCCCGTCCTGAATGCGCTGGGCGGTAAAATTACCCATGTTGGCCCGGTGGGTGCGGGGCATGCGGTGAAAATCGTGAATAACATGCTGGTGGCAAGCCACCTTTTGACCATGCGCGAAGCGGTGCGCTTGGGCAATGCCGCCGGTGTCACCACCGAAAATTTGATTGCCGCGCTGAATGCCGGGTCGGGCCGTAGTGCAATCAGCGAGGTCAATTATCCCAAATGGGTGATGAATGGCGCGTTTGACAGCGGCTTTACCATGGGGCTGATGCGCAAGGATATGCGCCTCGCCATGAGCCTGGCGCAGCAGAAGGACATTTCCCTGCCTGTATCAGCCTTGGCCGGAAAAATTTGGGCCGATAGTGCCGAATTACTGGCTGATGACGCCGATTTTAACCAAATTACCGAATGCGCCCCCACCCCGGCAGGAGAAAAAGCATGAGCCAGGACAGCAAATTGATGCCGCGTGACTATGCCAAGGCGATGGCCCCCTTTTTTGGCGCGGACGCGGTTGGAAGCTGGGTCAATGGGGCGATGATGCCAGGGCGTGGTGATGCGTTTGAGCTGATTGACCCCGCGACCGGCAAGCCCTTTTTAAGCATCAAGGATGCCGGGGCCGAGGTGGTCGATGCCGCAATGGCAGCCGCTGTTGCCGGGCAAAAAGTCTGGTGGGGGATGACGGCGGCAGAGCGCGGCCGCATCCTGTGGCGGATTGGTCAGCAAGTGCGCGATCATCTTGATGATTTGGCATTGCTGGAAACCGTCACCGCCGGCAAACCGATCCGCGATACCAAGGTCGAGGCGCTGAAAGTTGCCGAGATGTTTGAATATTATGCCGGCTGGGCGGACAAGCTGCATGGCGATGTTATCCCGGTGCCGACCAGCCATTTGAACTATACCCGGTATGAACCTTATGGCGTAGTCACACAGATCACCCCGTGGAATGCGCCGGTCTTTACCGCGGGTTGGCAGTTGGCCCCGGCCCTGTGTGCCGGCAATGCCGCGGTGTTGAAACCATCGGAAATGACGCCGTTAACCTCGCTGGCATTGGGTGTTTTATCCAAAAAGGCCGGGCTGCCCGATGGCGTATTGCAGGTGGTCAATGGCGACAAAGAAGCCGTAGACGCGCTGTTGGACAATGATACCGTCCAGGCGGTGGGTTTCGTGGGCTCGACCCCGATTGCCCAGTACATCTATGGCCGTG
>JBNKVZ010000171.1:0-9201 GCA_050299455.1 Thalassospira sp. | reverse complement strand
GTTTCAGGCCTATGCGCTGTTTCCCAATATGACGGTGGCGCAAAATGTTGCCTATGGCCTTAAGGTCAACGGTGTTTCGGGGGCGGAACGTGCGGAACGCGTGGCGGCCATGCTGGAAATGATGCATATCGACATGCTGGCAGACCGGCGGATTGACCAGCTTTCGGGCGGGCAGCGCCAGCGTGTCGCCCTGGCGCGTGCGATTGCGGTCCAGCCGCGTGTGTTGTTGTTGGACGAACCGCTGACCGCCCTGGATGCGAAATTGCGGGTGCGCCTGCGCACCGAAATTAACGCACTGTTGCGCAAACTGGGCATCACGGCAATTTATGTTACCCATGACCAGGAAGAAGCCCTGGCACTGGGCGACCGCATTGTGGTGATGCAAAAGGGCGAAATCGCCCAGATTGGCACCCCGCGCGAGATTTATCGCAAACCGCAAAGCCCGTTTGTGGCTGATTTTGTCGGGGCGGCCAACCGGCTGGCAGGCCATATGCACGATGGGCGCCTCCATATTGGCCAGCAAGTGTTCGAGGCTGTCGAAGGCTGGAACCAGCACACGGATATGGCGGATGAAACCGGCCCGGTGGAATTGTTTTTTCGCGCCGATGGCCTGTCGGTCTGTGATCAAAGCGAGGCCCATTTTACCGGCCGTGTCGAGGCCGTGGCCTATTTGGGCGAAAAACTGCGCCTGACGGTTTCCGGGATCGGACCACACGCAATGATGATCGATACCGATGCCGATGATCTGACCGCAGTGGGGGCAGATGTGCATTGCCGGTTTAATGTCGAACGGCTGAGGATATTTCCGGTATCGGACGGGGTTGTTGCCGGTTCTGGCGCCATTTAATCACGAAAGACATTATAAAAATGCTGATTGCACAACTGACCGACCTGCATATCGGGGCGGGCCGCCGCTTGGCCTATCGCAAGGTAGATACGGCGGGTGCGCTGGAAAAGGCGATTGATCATGTGATGGCGATGGTCCCGCGACCCGATGTGGTGCTGTTTACCGGGGATATTGGCGATTTGGGCACTGGCGAGGAATATGCACTGGTCGCGGAAATTCTGGCAAAGCTGACAATCCCCTATTTCATGGTGCCGGGTAATCATGATCGTCGCGGGCCGCTATGCACCTGTTTTCCCGCTGCCACGCCGATAAGCGATGCCACCGGCTTTGTGAACTATGTGGTGGATGATTTTCCGCTGCGCCTGATCGCGCTTGATACCCTGGATGAAGGTAAACCGGGTGGTGTGTTGCCCCGTGCCCAGCTTGACTGGTTGCAAAAGGCGCTTGCCGATGGCAAAGGCAGGGACAGTGTTATTTTCATGCATCATCCGCCGTTTCGCACGGGCATAGGACATATGGATGCGCAAAATCTGGGCCAGGGGGCCGATGAGCTGGCGCGTATCGTATCGGAACATCGCGATACGGTCCGGGCGATATTTTGTGGTCATGTGCATCGGTCGATCCACACAATCTGGGCCGGCGTCCCGGTGATGATTGGCCCGTCGGTGGCCCATCAGGTGGCGCTGGATTTGCACCCAACCGGCCCGTCTGCCTTTGTGATGGAGCCACCGGCCATGCACCTGCATGTGTGGGATGCCAACCAGCATCATCTGACAACGCATCTGGCTTATCTTGACCGTTATGACGGGCCACATCCGTTTTTTGGCCCGGATGGGTGCTTGATCGTTTAACGATCAGATAAGCCGTCACGACGTTACGTTACCGCAGTCCTTACACTGGTTTGTGCAATGTTTCTTGGTGTAGGGATTGATGGATTGAAATGTCCTGCGACAGGGCGGTTCTGACATTTTCCGGGATTTCGACGGCGATAATGCCATTCGGATCTTCGGGGTGCGCGCGCGCCCAGACGCGGGTTTGTGATGCCTCAAGCAATGTGGTGTCGCCCAGAGTAAAGTGATGGGCCACATCAAAGGACGTGCTGCCCCAGCGTGAAATCGCGATGTGATGAACAATCAAATCCCCCAGGCGTGCCGGGGCCTTAAAAACCGCATCGCCGCGCACCAGCGGGGTGCCGCGAAAATTTTCATCATTTTTCATGATGGGGGCCATGTCACTGCCGGCAACCAGAAACAGGTCGAGCAGGCCTCCCTCCATCCAGTGATAATAATTGGGGTTATAGACGATCCGGGCGGGGTCACAATGGCCCCATTCAATGCGAATTTCACGCGTTAGCTGCAGCATCTGTTTTGGCCTGTAGAGGGGTTATTTCACGTTCTGGATACGAATGAGCATTCGTGCGAGCTGTTCTTTTTCGTCGGGGCTGAAATCTTCCAGCAATTTGTCTTCATGATGCTGAACCGCCCGGCTGGCATCCTTGAACAGGGCCGCGCCCTTTTCTGTCAGGCGCAGGGCATAAACGCGCCGGTCGGTTGGCACCTTGTTGCGCACAATCAGCCCGCGTGATTCCAGTTCGTCAATCATCACAACAATATTGGACCGTTCCATCGCCAGCGACCGTGCCAGGTCAGTCTGGCTGATATCGGGGTTTTCATTAATGATGGCAAGCGCACTAAAGGTGGTGGGTTTCAGGTCAAGATGCGTCAGACTGGCCACAAAATCGCTGTGGATCGACATATAGGCGCGTTTGAGGTTATAGCCGATAAAACCGCGCAATTGACTGTCGGGGAGACTGTCTGCACTGTCTTTGTCTGACCTGGCGGATTTCTTTTTTCCTGTTTGCATCGGCATCTCCTTTTTGGGCGTCTCGCTATCGTGTGACGATATCGACAAGCCAGAAAGTCAGGGCGGGACAGGCCACAATGATCGCAACGCGCACGCATTCGACGATCAGAAACGGCACCGCGCCGCGAAAAATTTTCCTGGTCGGGATATCGGGTGCCATTGCCGATATCATAAAAAGATTTAAACCGACAGGTGGCGTGATCATTCCCAGTTCAACGACAATCAGTGAAATGATACCAAACCAGATCGCCTGGTGGGTTGGGTCCATGCCAAAGTCCATTGCCATGAAGGCGGGAAAGAACACCGGTACCGTTAGCAGGATCATCGACAGGCTGTCCATGATGCAGCCCATTACAATGTAAAACGCAATCACGATCAACAGAACAGTCATCGGCGCGATATCGGCGCTCGCGACCCAGTCCGCCGCCAGGGTGGGAACGCGGGTTAAGGCCAGGGCAACATTAAACAGGTCGGCCCCGAAAATGATGGCAAAAATCATCGCGGTTGAGCCGGCGGTTTCAATGATGCAGTCAAATAACCCGCGCAGGGAAAGACTGCGCATCAGAATACCGGTTAAGGCAATCAGGATTACACCGACCGAGGCCCCCTCTGCCGGGGTGAATATTCCGCCATAAATACCGCCCAGAACCGAAATGAAAACAAGGGCGACATGCCATATCCCGCCCAGCGCGCGAATGCGTTCGCGCAGGGGCAATCCCTTATGGGCGGGGCCTTCATCGGGGAACAGGCGAACATAAACCCCGATTGCCAGCACAAAGCCCAAAACCGCGAGAATGCCGGGAATGGTGGCCGCCAAAAACAGTTTGACGATGTTTTGTTCGGTGAGCAGGGCATAAATGATCAAAACCACGGAAGGCGGGATCAAAATGCCCAATGTTCCGCCTGCGGCCAGTGTGCCGGCACTTAACGCGCCAGAATAACCATGACGCCGCATTTCGGGCAGGGCGACACGCCCCATCGTTGTTGCCGTGGCAATAGATGACCCGCAAATGGAGCCAAAGGCCGCGCACCCGGCGACAGAAGCCATCGCAAGGCCGCCGCGCCAGTGCCCCAGCCAGGCGTTTGATGCGGTAAAAATCGCCCGGCTGATCCCGGTGCGGGTGGCAATTTGCCCCATCAGAATAAATAGCGGAATGACAGCAAGGTCATAGGACACATATTTATCGACAATGGCCGTTTTGAGATAGGCCAGCAGGGGCATCGATCCTGACAGGGCAATATAGCCGCCCGCCCCGACAACTGCCATTGCCAGGGCAATGGGCATGCGCAAAAAGATCAGGGCCATCAGGATGACGACCATCAGGATGCTGATTTCAACCGGGCTCATTGCGGAGGTTCCGTTTTGACAGGGGACGGGGTACCGAAAGGCAGTTTTTCAAGCACATTGATCAGGGCCGTAAGGCCCGACAGGCCCAGCCCGAAAATGGCAAAACCATAGATGATCCAGGTGGGGATGCGCAGCAGCATCGAGTGATCACGATAAGCCAGCATATCGTGCAGGCCATATGCAAGCCGCCAGGCAATGAGAACCCATACCAGGCCAAAGGCGATTTCCCATATTTGGTCAAGGATATTGCGGGTGCGATGGGGCAGGGCAGTGGTGAAAATATCCACCATGACGTGGTTGCCCCTGCGCTGACAAAGCGGGAGGAACAAAAATGCCGCAATGCCACAGCCGATTTCAACCAGTTCAAAATCGCCGCGAATGCCGCCCACGCCAATATGGCGCATCAAGATCGACAAGGAAACGGTGGCGGCAACAGCAAGAATAATGACACCGGCAAGGCCTGCGCTGGTCAGGCAGGCCCGGTCAACCGCTTTGACCAGGCCATTATGACCGCGCACGGGTTTGGCCCCGCTTGCGGGGGTACTTGAAGGCACCTTGTTGTCCGACATATCAGGTGGTCTCGGCATCGATTAACTGATTAAGGCGGTCAATCACGGCCTTGCCGTTATGGCCGGCATCATCAAGTGTTTCAATCCAGTCATCGATCACCGGCTGGCTTGCCGTTTGCCAGCGGTCAATCTCTGCCTTGGGGATTTCAACAAATTTGTTGCCATGCTCGGCGCACATTTTACGGCCGATATCCTCGAATTTATCAAACTGTTTGCCAATCCGGCGTGACAGCTCAAGGCCTGAATTGGCATCAATCACTGCTTTGAGGTCATCGGGCAAACCTTCATAGGCATTCCCGGCCATCAGAAGGGCAAAGGAATTGGCATAAAGGCCACGCCCGCCCGCAGCAGGGCCGCAATGCACCGATGTCAGTTCATGCAGTTTGAAGGCTGGAACAACTTCATAGGGCAGGCAGGTGCCGTCAATCACCCCATTGGCAAGGCCAACGGCCATTTCCGTGACGGGGAAAAAGACCGGTTCAGCGCCAAGAATGGACAAAGCCCGGCCAAAACTTTGATTGGGGGCACGGATTTGCAAACCATCCAGATCGGCCTGTTTTTCAATGGCTTTATCACGCATATGGAATTTGCCACTGGCATGAACATGAAAGGCCAAGGGTTTCATGCCGCGATATTCGTCCTGGCCAAATTCATCCATCAGCTTGTGCATGGCAACCGATGTGGCCTGGGCATTGGTAATCATGAAAGGCAGGCTGGGTGTTTCGGCCACCGGGTAACGTCCCGGCGTATAGACCGTTAACGTCCAGCCAATATCGACAACATTGTTGGCGACCTGATCGGCAATTTGTGACGGTTTGCCGCCCAACTGCATGGCCGGAAATATCTGAATGTCGATGCGGCCATCGGATTGTTCCCGGATTTCCTGGCTCCAGGGTTCAAAAAATGCCTTGTGCATCGGGGCAACAGGCGGCAAAAAATGATGCAGCCGAAGGGTGACTTCGGCGGCCCGGGCTTTGCCAATGATGGCCGGTGCGGCCAGTGCCCCGCCCATCAGGCCAAGCATTTGGCGGCGGTTAACAGAAAATCCCGACATTGAACATCTCCTCACGATGAAGGCCCCGGTTTTGACCGGGTGCCATGTTCCTTCCTGAATAGCAGGGCGGCCGCTTGGCACGGCTTTTGCCCATTTTTATGTCGTCTTGTAGGATGGCCGGTTTTTTTGCGGCTCTGTTTTTGCTGGTTATTTTACGGGTTATTTAAAATTGGGGGCCCGTTTTTCCAAAAAGGCGTTTAACCCTTCCTGGGCATCGTCGCTGGTTTGGGTCAGGGCGGCACACAGGCTTTCGGTAAACAGGCCGTCTGCCTTTGCCATATCCTCAATCCGGGCCAGGGCCTGGATCATGATGTAATTTGAAAGCTGGGCATTTTCGGCAACCTTTTGCGCAAGTTCGGTGGCCTTTGCCTCGGCATCAGACAAACTGTCGCAAATATAATGCGACAGGCCCAGTCTCAGGCCATCCTCGGCATTGTATTTGCGACCGGTCAGCATCATTTCGATCATCCGGTCCGCCCCCAGGATCTTCCCAATCCGGACCGAGGCCCCCCCACCGACAAAAATGCCGCGCCGTCCCTCGGGAAGTTGATAAAAGGTGCTTGGGCCTGCAATGCGGATATGCGTTGCAGCGGCCAGTTCCAGCCCACCGCCAATCACCGCACCTTTCAACACCGAAATTACCGGCAGGCCGCCAAACTGGATCAGATCCATGATACGGTGCCAGTTTCGCGAATGGCGCATGGTTTGGGCCGCATCGCGCGCCACATGTTCCGACAGGTCAAGCCCTGCCGAAAAATGGTCACCCTCGCCGCTTAAAATCACAATTCGGACGTCTTTGGGCGGATTTTCAAAAAAGGCGCCCAGCGCATCCATAAGCGTGTCACTGACGGCATTACGCTTGTTTGGCCGCGTGATGGTTAAACGCGCAACCGTTCCGTCGATTGTCACGTCCAATACGTCATTCGCGCCATTTGTCATGTTCTTTTTCCTTACGTAACCAGTCATTATTTCGTGGGTTTAACGCGCCGGAAGGCGCACGGCCCCGTCAAGACGAATGACGGTACCATTTAACATTTTATTTTCGACAATGTGACAGGCTAATTTGGCATATTCCTGTGCATCGCCCAGCCGTTTGGGAAACGGAATATTGGCCGTGATGGCCGCACGGGCATCGTCGGGCAAGGTATCGGTCATGGCGGTGGCAAACAGGCCGGGGGCGATGGCTACAACCCGCACGCCAATGCGGGCCAGTTCACGCGCGGCAGGCAGCGTCATCGAGGCAATGCCGCCTTTGGATGCCGCATAGGCACATTGGCCGATCTGGCCATCTTCATAGCCCACCGATGATGTATTGATAATCACCCCGCGTTCCCCATCGTCATTCAGGGGGGCGGCCTCTGCCATTAGTTTGGCGGCGTGGCTCATGGTGACAAAGCTGCCGGTCAGATTGATGTTAAGTGTTGTGATAAAATCATCAATCGGCAACTCGCCACTGCGCGGTAAAATGCGGCTTGCGGTTCCGATCCCGGCACAATTCACCAGGACACGCGGAATGCCCACTTTTTGCGTGACGGTGGTAAAGGCGGCTGCTATCGAGCGCGGATCTGCAATATCGACGGTAATGGCAATCCCGCCAATGTCGGCGGCAACCTGATGGGCGGTTTCTGCGTTACGGTCCAGCACGGCAACCCGTGCGCCAGCAGCAGCGAATTTGCGCGCCGTCGCAGCGCCCAGGCCGCTGCCACCGCCTGTTACAATGGCTGATATCTGATCAAGCTGCATTTCCTCACCTGAATTAGTTATTTTTTATAACAATTATATTTACACATCACCTGAAGCCGGTCAACCGCAGAAAGATTACGGTGGGCCGTAATCTTTCTTTTTGATGTGGTTCCTGGGTTTCTTGCCGGGTCGGGATTCAGGACTGGGGATCGTGATTCATCAGCACGATGGGTTTAATTGATGTCCCGGTTGCTGAATCCTGTACGGCCTGGTTGATGTTTTCAAACGGATAGAAAGTCACCAATTTGTCGAACGGGAAACGCCCCTGCAGGTAAAGATCAATCAGCGTGGGGATGAAGCTATCAGGGCGGGAATCCCCCTCGACAATGCCGACAAGTTTGCGTCCCGCGCTCATGAAATGGGTTTCATTTAACACGATTTCCGCATCGGGGCCGGAGGCCCCCAAAATGCCGCATGTGCCGCGTGGTGCCAGGCTTTCAACGGCGGTGCGGATCACACTTGGGATGCCGGTGGTATCAAGTGCGAAATCAACGCCATGCGGTAAATTTGCCATGATGGCATCAATCGTGTCAGCCTTTTCCGGGTTGATGATGTGGGTGGCACCAAGTTCACGGGCAAGGTCAAGCCGAGTGTCATTTGTATCGATGGCGATGATGGTTTTGGCATCGACCACCTTTGCCGCCATGATGGCGGAAAGGCCAACTGACCCGGTGCCAAAAACGGCAAAGGATTTGCCCGCACCAACCTTAAGGGAATTCATCACCGCACCCGCGCCGGTTTGTATGCCACAGGCAAGTGGACCCAAAAGTTTAAGCGGGGCCTCGGGCGCGACTTTGACAATATTGCGTTCATGGCAAATGGCGTAAGTGGCAAACGAGGATTGACCAAAGAAATTGGCGTGAATGCTGCCAGACGCATTGGACAGGGCGGTGGAGCCATCGGGCCGGGTGGCAAAGAAATTGCGCGGGAAGAATTCATAACAATAGGACGGCGCATTATCTTCGCAGCTGGGGCAATGCCCGCAGAAATTAAAGGCCATCACCACATGATCCCCCGGTGCAACCTTGGTGACATCCGCACCCACCTGCGTCACGATACCGGCCCCTTCATGGCCCAGCACAACGGGCAAAGGTGTGGGCAATTTTCCGTCACGCACGGCAAGGTCGGTGTGGCATATGCCGGTTGCAATGACTTGCACCAGAATTTCGCTTGCGCGGGGCGCTTCGATTTCAAGTGTTTCAAGCGAAAAGTCGCTGCTTTTCTCGCGGGCGACGGCGGCGTAAATTTCCATTTGTTTTCTCCCGGATATTTTTAAGGTTTTCTGTGTGCGTCCTCTAAGGGCGCTTGAGGTAGATCGCTGATGCCAGGTGATGTGCGGTCAGAAGGGATAGGGCGTGGCTTCATTTTTGAGCGAAACCCACAGCCATTGGGTAAATTCGTCAATATCGGCCGGTCCACCAATGCGGGTACCATTGCCGGACTTGCCACGCCCGCCAAAGGGCGCAAATGGACCAGCATTGACGGTTTGGTCATTGATGTGAAGATGGCCGACATTCAGGTGTTCGCCCACTTTTAATGCCCGGTCGCGCGAAGCGGAAATCACACCGGCGGCCAGCCCGTATTCCGACATATTGGCAAGTTCGATGGCGTGTTCGTCAGACTGAAAAGCGGCGATACAGGCAACCGGGCCAAAAATTTCTTCGTGAAAGGCGCGCATATCGGGGGTGACACCCACAAGCACGGTTGCCGGATAGAACCGGTCCGTGGGTTTGCCACCGGCCAGCAGGCGTGCGCCCTTATTCACGGCGTCATTAAC
>JBNKVZ010000170.1:0-9246 GCA_050299455.1 Thalassospira sp. | reverse complement strand
ATTTGCCATTGATTGACATCGCTTGCCAGTTTGCGCAGCGCCTTGTCGCCGGTTTCGCCAATCGGGCGGTCCAGGCCGTGACGGGCGGTAATATATTGCGCCAAACGGTTGGGTAACATGCGCGACAGCACCGTATGAACGGCCTGTTTCGGGCTTTCATCTTTGGCGGTTTTCAAAAGCGCAAAGGCATCCTGTTCGGGATTGAGGTTAACGCTAATGGTTTCCGCCTCGCGCCAATAGGATGAAATTTGCAAAATTGACGGGCCGCTCAGACCACGATGGGTAAAAAGCAGCCCTTCGCGGAATTTTGTTTTCTGATGCGACACGACCGCATCGACCGATATCCCCGCCAATTGCCCGAGATCAGCACGGGTATCGGGATCAAAGGTAAGCGGGACAAGGGCGGCCCGGGTGGGGACAATTTCGAGGCCAAATTGCCGGGCGATCTGATAGCCAAAGCCGGTCGCCCCGATTTTGGGGATCGACAGCCCGCCGCAGGCGACGACCAGCGAGTGGCAATGCCAGGTGGCCCCGCTTTGCAGGGTGACAACATATCCCCCGCGCTGGGCCGCCTCGATGGTGCGAATGCTGTTATTGAGGCGGATATCAACACCGGCATCATCACATTCATCAAGCAGCATATCGATGATTTGAAAGGAACTGTCATCGCAAAAAAGCTGGCCCAGGGTTTTTTCATGCCAGGCAATGTTGTGTCGATCGACCAGGGCAATAAAGTCATGCTGGGTGTAACGCTTCAGGGCGGAAACACAGAACCGTTTATTCTGCGAGATATAATTTTCCGGCCGGGTATGAAGGTTGGTAAAATTACAGCGTCCGCCGCCAGAAATGCGGATTTTTTCTGCCGGTTTGCTGGCATGATCAATAACCATAACGCTGCGCCCGCGTTTGCCCGCCTCGATGGCACACATAAGCCCCGCCGCACCGGCCCCAATAATGATCACGTCCAGGTTTTTCACAGCTTTCCTGCTCTTTCTGTCTGTCGGGTAAATTATCTGGCCCGCTTATAGGCGGAAAATACTGCCCTGTCAGCCATTGCCAATGCCTTCGCCAATGTCTTCGCCACCGTCATTGTTTCTGTGATGGGTGCTCTGCAAGGGGAGATTGGTCCTAAAAGGTGCGTGATCCGACTTTTGCAAGTATATCGCGGCTTCAGGCGGGCACACTTTTGTTTTTTTTGGGCTGGTTTTTGCTGCGAATTTGCGGGTCCGCCGGTTTGGGGGCCTGGGGGACAAACATGGGCGTTTGTGCCTCGGCCGGGACGCAGGGCGCGCAGGGGTGGCAGGCGGACGGGTCCAGTTCGTCTTCCGTGACGACGCAATCACGGCCGTTCTGTTTTGCCAGATACAGGGCCTGATCGGCGCGTTTGATCAAGTGGCCGAGGGGCTCGCCAAATTCAAAATTGCCAATGCCGATGGAGACCGTGACTTTTTCGATCCGCGCGCCGTCGATTTCGCTGATGACATTTTTTTGCCGGACATTGTTGCGAATGGCATCTGCCAGGTGGCGGGCGCTGGCAAGATTGGTGCGCGGCAAAATAACCGAAAATTCCTCTCCGCCATAACGGGCGGCTGTGTCGCGGCCTTTGATATTGTCGCGCAATGTCTGGGCCAACAGGCGAATCACCTGGTCGCCGGTTTGGTGGCCATAGGTGTCGTTAAACTGTTTGAAATGGTCAACATCGATCATCAACAGGCACAGCGGTGTGCCGTTTTCCATCGCTTCCATGGCGCGATTTCGCAATTGCTGATCAAACATCTTGCGGTTGGCAATGCCGGTCAGCGGGTCGGTCATTGCTTCCTTGCGCATTTCTTCCAGGTCATGGCGCAGGCGCGATATTTCCGATGAAACCGTGTCATCATCTTCTGGTGCGCCGGGATCATGGGCCTTCGTTGCGCTGGTATTGCCGTTATCGGCATTGTCGTCATCGGACGCGTCCGGTGTCGTTTCCGTCATGTGCGGCGGGCGGGCATCAATCAGGCGGGAATGAAGCGATGTTTCCGCGTGCATGTTCGGATTGTGGCCAGCCGGTGCAGGATTGAAGGCCTGTGAGCCGAAAAAGCGTTCACACAGATAATGGCAGCGCAGCAGGTCAAATTCCTGATGGTTGGAACGCAGAATATTGATCGTCTGGGTCAGTTCTGCATTTGTGCCGGACAGATAATGGTAAAACAAAGCATAGTTTGACGGCGTCGGCGCAATATCCAAGCTTGCCAGCAGCGCAACAGTTTCTGTTGCACGCTTTTGGGCTTTTTTAATTGCGTCGGCATGGTCGGTCATCAATTCTGAAGTCCCGGGTCTTTTAGGAATGTTGGTAATGGATCAGCATCTGCGCTACCAGACGTCCGGATCAGTATCTGTCCCAGGATCGGCCTTCTTTATTGTCGCACATTTGGAATGACATTAGGCACACAGAATTCTAGAACTCAAATATAGTATTTCTTATCCTTTGTATAGGTCTAAGAGCCCCCGGTTTGTATTGATTTGAGTCAATATCATCGAAAAGGTTTCAACTGTTCATTATTTAAGCAATTATAACGCTTGGGGACGCTGTTTGTTCTTGAGGAAACAATAAAAAAACAAACGGGAGGTATTCGCAGGTGTTAAAATCGCACGCTAGACGAACGATTATTGTATTTCTTATCGCCATGCTGGCAAGTTCTTCGGCATTTGCGCAGCCGCAAAAAGACTCGGCCCCTCTCGAGTCTCCCTCTCAGGTTGTTGATTTGCGGAAAATCACGGCAGAGGAAAGAACTAATCTGCCGCCTTTGATGGAACGCTACCTGCTAGATGAAATTAAGTCGCTGCGCACCGACATGCAGGGTATGCGAACAGAGCTGATGCGCGAAGTGGTCAACCGCCAGCTTGAAGCGATTGACAAGGCGATCAGCTATTCTTCCAACACCGTGACTTATTTTTTCTATTTTGTGGCGGCAGTCGGCGCCCTTTTGACCATGCTGGGCTGGCAATCCCTGCGGGAGTTGAAATCCAGCGTGCGATCCCTGGCCGATACCGAATTGCGCCGCCTGTCGGATGAATTTGAAACGCGGTTAAGCGCCCTGGAAGAGGAATTGCGCCAGAAAAGCCAGGTGATTAACGACAATCAGCGTGAAATTGAACGCACCCAAAGCCTGCATGCCTATTGGCTGCAGGCCAACCAGGTCAGCAATCCACGCGCCAAGATCGAGATTTACGACCGCATGTTGGAAATGTCGCCGGGCGACCCGGAAGTGATGGCCTATAAGGCCGATGCTGCCCTGATGCTGGGCGAACGCGACTGGGCGCTTAGCCTGTGTAACCGTCTGTTGGCCGAGGCCCCCGAAAGTGCCAATGGGCATTATCAACGGGCCTGTGCCAATGCCGGTTTGGGTTTTCGCGAAGCCGCCCTGGCCGACTTGCAGCGCGCTGTTGAATTATCCGATGCCATGCGCCAACCGGCCTGGTCGGAAGAGGAATTTGAAAACCTGCGCGATATGCCGGAATTTTCGGAAATTTTAGGGCAACGCAACGAAAGCGAGGGCAATTTTCCGGCGGAATAGCCTGGTTGCAGGGGCTGGGGTCTGACGCGCGATTTTGGCGATAAAAAAACACCACCCGAGCCCTCCGGTGGTGTTTTTTGCATTTGTGGGTGTTTTTGCTGGCGACGTAACAGTCGCCAGCAGCAGGAGGTTATTTCCCCAACTCGTTCCACAGCGGATGGATCGGGGCTTCGTCTTCCTCGATCTGGGTAAAACGGGCGTCGGTATCAAAGAAATAGTTATCGGTCAGGTCATCATTGACCTGCGATACTTCGCCGACAATGACCGGGCCTTTGCCGTCTTCACCATAGAAGCGATGGATCATGGTGCGCGGCAGCGTCACGCTTTGGCCCGGCTCCAATACAATTTTGCCGCCGGCGGGCAGGATGTTCAGCTTGCCATCGGTGCGAACCTGAACATCGCTTTCCTTGTCCATTTCGCCGTCTTTGCCAAGATTATAAAGCTCAATCACCAGGTTGCCGCCGCCGCGAACGATGATGTCTTCCATCTTGACCTTGTGGTAATGCCACGGGCATTCCTGGTTTTCGCCAACAATCATGATTTTTTCGGCATAGGGGACTTCGCCGGGCTCGCGCAAAATGCCATTGCGCACACAAAACAGGATCAGCCCGCGTTCGGCAAAACGGCCTTCGCCGTAATCTGTCACATCCCAGCCCATTTGATGGGCATGGCACCATTGCGCCAGGTCCGGCTGTTTTGCCCATTCCTCGGGCGAATAATGCGCCCATTGGGGCAGGCGAAACGAAATCGAATTGTAAAGATCCTTGGCCTGGCGGATGCAGGCATTGATTTCCGAGCGACGCATGGGCGCTGTCCCCTGAGATCTGTTGTGCAACACAGGATGACTTTTGCAAAAGACCATCCCTTAAAGATGCGTGGTTTTAACATGGCTGTTGTCATTGTGCGACGAGAATTTGAATGGATTCAAATGCGCCTCAAGCCATCAAACTTTCACCATGATTGGCGGTTCTATTTGTCATGTTATAGTTGAAAGTTACAAAGCACCATGATCGCAATGAGGCGATATTGGCGTTGGCGTTGCTGTTGGGGAGCAAAGCCCTTTTACGGTGCAAACGATCATAACGGTTATGGGAGGGCGATATGGGCAGGGTTTCGGTTGTGATGGCGGCAATCATTGTTGCGGCAGGGATTGCCGGGGCGGGGACGCTGGTGGGGCAGGGCATTGTCAATATGCGCGCGCTTGACCGGTTTGTAACCGTTAAGGGCCTGGCCGAACAGGATGTAAAGGCTGACCGCGCAGTGTGGCCGATTACCTTTGTTGCCACCAATGATGTTTTGCAAACCGCGCAGCAAAAGATCGAGGATGATACCGAAATCCTGCAAAAGTTTCTTGAAGCCCACAATATCGCCCGCGATCAGACCGAATTGCAAAACCTGCAGGTGACGGATCAATTGGCGCAAAGCTATCGTTCGGGGCCGGTTGAAAGCCGGTATATTGTTAGTCAGACGGTGCAGGTGCGCTCCGATGATGTGGCGGCGGTGGCAAAGGCCTCGCAGGATATTGGCAAATTGCTGCAAAAGGGCATTGTTTTGGGCGGGCAAGGCTATAATGCCGGGCCAAGTTACCTGTTTACCAAATTAAACGACATCAAACCCGAAATGATTGCCCGGGCAACCGCCAATGCCCGCGAAAGTGCGCAGCAATTTGCCCAGGATTCCGGCGGTAAGCTGGGCGGTATTCGCCGGGCCAATCAGGGGCTGTTTCAAATTTTGGCCGCTGATGGGGCGCCCAATACCACCCAAACCAATCAGATCAACAAAACTGTGCGTGTTGTCACGACAATGGAATATCTGTTGGCAGACTGATATTGGTTGTGAGCAATGATCAGCATTGATTGACTTGGCACGAAAAAGCGGCTTTATGCGGCACCTATGGCGCGACTGATTTTACTTAATAAACCCTATGGGGTTCTGACCCAGTTTACCGACAAAGAAAATGGTCGGTCGACGCTGGCGGACTATGTCGATTTGCCGGGCGTTTATGCCGCTGGAAGGCTGGACCGCGATAGCGAAGGGTTGTTGCTGTTAACCGATAACGGCCCACTTAATGCGCAAATCGCCCATCCCAAATATAAAAAGGCCAAAACCTATTGGGTGCAGGTCGAAGGGGAACCGGATGACGCCGCACTTGATGCCTTGCGAAAAGGCGTGATGTTAAAAGATGGTGTGACCCGGCCCGCCAAAGTGCGGCGAATGGCAGAACCCGCCGGGTTATGGGAGCGGGACCCGCCGGTGCGGTTTCGTAAATCCATCCCGACAAGCTGGCTTGAATTAAGTATTACCGAAGGCCGCAATCGCCAGGTTCGCCGTATGACCGCAGCTGTTGGCTTTCCCACCTTGCGATTGATCCGTCATGCAATTGGCGACTGGTCGCTGGTGGGGTTGGCACCGGGCGAATGGCGCGAAATTGAGGTGCCAGCTCCGGCGACATCCCCGACATCACCGTCATCAAGTGCGGTCGATGCCCGGCAAGGCGCGCGCCCCAAACGTTTACCTGCCGGGCAAAAGGCCCCGCGTGGCTGACCCAGGCAAAACGGGCGTGTCAATGCAAAGGATGTTCGTCCCTATCGTGCCGATGATGATGAAAAGGCGCGTCAGGGCAGGTTAGCCAACAAACAGGATCGCCGTGGGGCAGAGGGATCTGATGGGGCAGATGGCCCAGATGGGGCTTCTCAAAACCGGCGAAACCGGGATAAATCACTGTCCGCGCAAAATCAGGCACCGGGCGATCGGGCAAAGCGCCGGGGGCGACGGTCTGGCGGGGGACGGCCACGTTCAGGCCGATAGGAACAGGATGAAAAAATGCTGAGTTACCTGCACGGGTTTCATGCCGGGAATGTGGCCGATGTTCACAAACATGCGGCCTTGGTGCTGATCCTGGCGCATTTGCAAAAAAAGGATAAACCCTTTTGCGTCATCGATACCCATGCCGGGGCGGGATGGTACGACCTTTCCAGCCTGCAGGCGCAAAAAACAGGTGAGTGGAAAGGTGGAATTGCTGCGGTGCAGCAATCGTGCAATATTCCTGCATCACTGAAGCCCTATCTGGACCTGGTGACGGGTTTTGTGCCGGATGATGCCGTTGATGACGGGGCAGGTGACGCCGAAGGCAAGCCGCTTTATTACCCCGGGTCGCCGTTTATTGTGCAAAAAATGCTGCGCGAAAGTGACCGGCTTTCCCTGATGGAACTTCATCCGCGTGAATATGAAACGCTTGATCAACGCGTCTATCGGGATCGGCGGATACATTTGCAAAAACGCGATGGTTATGAAGGGTTGGTGGCCTTGGTGCCGCCGACGATCCGCCGCGGGATGGTCCTGATGGACCCCAGCTATGATGTGAAGCAGGATTATAGCCGTGCGGCAAAATCGATGATTGCCGCCCACCGGCGCTGGGCCACGGCCACCTATATGCTGTGGTATCCGATCCTGACCGAGGGCTTTGACGGCGAATTACGCGAAATGTTTGCTCAAATCCAAACACCGGGCGGCGTTTTATGCAGTGAACTGGCCGCCAGCCACGGCGGGGCCAAGGGCCGCATGCTGGGGTCTGGCCTTTTGATTATTAATCCGCCTTTTCAACTTGATGCGCAACTGGCGGAAATGGGCAATTGGCTGGCCGATGTGGTGCATTTGCCCGGGCCTGCGGCGCACACGCTGGAATGGTTGGTAAAGGCGCAATAAAAAAGCACCAGCCCCGCAATGCGGTTGGGCTGGTGCAGTCGGCAAGTAACCTGTTTGCTGCGCTTTATGCTGCAGTTACATCCCGATAAAGGGCTGCAGCAATTTGGGCAAAATCCCGTTAAATTTTAGCGGTGCATCGGTGGCAATCAGGCAGATGCAATCCTCGGCGGTGTCCGCAATGGGCTGATGGTCGGTATCATCCATCAAATCGGCGACATCGCCGGCACAAAACCGGCCCACATCATCGATATAGGAGCCTTTGAGCAGCAGGGTCATTTCATGCCCGCCATGCCCGTGATCGGGGATGCTGATGCCCGGGGCAATTTTAAGCAACCTGACGGAGCCCTTGGTCTGAACCGATTTGAGCGGAAAATGCTTAACGCCCGGTGCCAGGCTGCGCCAGGGGATATCTTCCAGCGATAAAATATTTTCCGGCAGCAGGTTTGCAAGCGGGGTTGGCAAAGATGGCACCGCATTGCCCCGTATGCTTGGCGCAACCGCCACCCGGCGCGGGGCAATTGCCGGGGCGGCAGCCCTGTTTTCGTTGGCGCTTTCCTGTTCGATCATCGCCATGACCTGGTCAAGCGCATCGACATTCATGGCAAGGCCATCGCTGCCATTAAGCATGGCACCGCCACAGGCCTCCATCTCGGCAACTTTTTCGCGGCAATGGGGGCACAGGGTCATATGGGTGGCAATGACCAGCTCCATTGCCTGCGACAGGGTGCCGCTGGCATAGGCCAGTAATGTTTCGTCTGTCGGGTGGTGTTTGATCTTCATGCGACCCCCTCCAGTCCGTTGCGTAATTTGCCCAATGCAAGCCGCAGGCGCGATTTCACCGTGCCTAACGGTATGTTCAGCCTTTCGGCAATTTCGCTGTGCGAGATGTCTTCAAAAAACGACAATTCCACGACCACTCTTTGATCCTGTGGCAGCTCGACCAGGGCCTCCTGTACCAGGGCAGCCTGTTGGCTTTGGCTAACGACCTCGTCTGCAATCGGGGTTTCGTCAACAATCAGCGTCGGGTCGGCGTCATCCACTTCGATATGTTTGCGTTGCCGCAACCGGTCAATCCGAAGGTTACGGGCAATGGTGAAAATCCAGGTGCTTGCCGCGGCTTTTTTCGGGTCAAACAAATGGGCCTTGCGCCAGACCTGCATCAGTGTTTCCTGGGCAAGTTCCTCGGCCATTTCCTGGGTTCCGATAAAACGGAACATATAGACCTTTACCCGTGGCCCGAAATGGGCGAACAGGCGGGCAAAGGCGGCCTTATCGCGCGAGGCCGCAATCGCGACGATCCAGTCGGCATACTGACGGGCATCCTCCGGGTTGGCCGGGGCGCGTCTGTTTGTCGCTGTACCGTTCATGAGTTTCCCTGGTCCCTTGTCGGACCGAACCGCGACAGTTTGCATCATATGTCGAGATACGGCTGTTTTTCATGTCTGGATCAGTCGGATCAGAATTTTTGCGCCCTCATCGGTAATTAATTGAGAGGCATCGTATTTTTTTGATCCGGATCCATGTGTTGCTCGTAGTTATATGTAAGTTATATCAACAAACTGCAAGCAGGCACACAGAATGATTGGCTCCGGTTCCAGAATGAAAATTGCTGTTGTCGGTTCCGGTATTTCCGGTCTTTCGGCGGCGTGGCTGCTGTCGCAAAAGCATGACGTCACCCTGTATGAAAAGGATGATCGCCCCGGCGGCCATTCCAACACGGTGGATGCGGGCAGTACCCCGGTCGATACCGGCTTTATTGTTTATAACACCAAAAGCTATCCCAACCTGTGCGCGCTGTTTGACCATTTGGATGTGCCAACAACGGCAACCGATATGTCCTTTGGGGCGTCGCTTGATGATGGTCGGGTTGAATATGGCGGCAGCGACCTTGCCAGCCTGTGTGCGCAAAAACGCAATCTGTTCCGCCCTGCCTTTTGGTCGATGGTGCGCGATATTTTACGCTTCTACCGGGAAGCGCCCAAGG
>JBNKVZ010000169.1:0-9370 GCA_050299455.1 Thalassospira sp. | reverse complement strand
AAGTGGCAGGTCAGGACGCTGGTGGACATTGAAGACGCCCGCCAGCGCTCCGGCTGGGCAATGCTGGTGGCGCTTCTGGTCTGCGTGATTGCGACGGGTGGTATCTGGCTGCTGATTTCCCGGATCGAGGAGGAAAGCTCTTCGGTGGATGCCGCAACGGCATCGACATTCGATGATACCTCCCCGGCGCTATTGGCGACGTCGCGGCTATGGATCAAAATGCCATTGGCGCTGTTTTCCATATTTTCCGACAGGGTCAGCGACTGATTGGCCGAATTATCCACGGCATGGGCAATTGATCCGACTTCTTCTTTGAGCTTGCGGCCAATGTCGCGAATATGATTGCGGCGTTCTTCTTCGGCGCGTTGCTTTTGTTTGAGGGCTTCCGCCTCGAGTTTTTTGGCCGAGGCCGACGTATCGCGTAGCGACAGAACACCCGCGGCCATGTCGGCAATTTCAATGAATCGCGATTCGGTCTCGACGTCGGCGTCGTAATTGCCGTCGGCAATGGTGCGGATATTGCGGTTCAGCGATACAATGCCACGACCGATTGTGGTGCTGACGATCCAGGACAGGGAACCGGCAATGACAATGGCAACAGCCGAAATCAGGCCCAGCCGCCACAGGATGGTTTGGAATTCTTTTGCAACATCATCCATATAGACACCAGTCCCCAGCGCCCAGTTCCATTGGGGGACCGGGCGCACATAGGCTGCCTTTTCAATCAGCCGCCCGCCTTCGCCAGGTTTTTTGGTTTCATAGGTAATCACCCCGCCGCCGGCCTTAGCGGTGCTGACAATCATTTTGCGCACCTTGCTGTCCGGCTTGCATTGGCCTTCGTCTCCCGGGCTTAAGGGATCCAGCACCATGCAATGGTTGAAATCGCTGATATAAACATAGTTGTCGGATGCAAATCGGTATTCGCGCAGCAGGGCCAGCACTTCGGCCTTGGCCGTTGCCTCGTCCATTTCACCGCTTTGGGCCTTTTTGACATATTGGTCGATAATTTTGACCGCGCCTTCTGTCAGATGGCTGATCTCATTGTATTTTTCGTTGCGGATGGAATTTTGGTAGTCATAGGCAACGGTGATGACAATGACGACAAGTGTCACCAGGCAAATGGCCGGGATTGCAAAGATGCCTGTCAAAACGCGAAAACGCATGGAATTTTGACTCCAAATCTACTTCCGAAAGGGCATGTTGGATTGGGATATTCAGACTTCAAGCGTAATGACTATACTCCTTTCCAGATACTTTTGTATGAAGTTAAAAATCACCGGCCGCTTTTGGCGCATAGCTGCCCGGCGCCCAGAAAATTTGACAATGGGTCAACATACCTGTATCAACCGCTCATTCCTTCGCTTGTAGGGCAGATCGTGCTGTCAGGAACTTTGTAGATAGGCGGGGGCGGGCGTGACGTGATGACGTCATAGCCTCATCATTGCCTACTCATGCAGGGTCCGTGACCGCAATATTTTGCCGGGCACCGGAAAGCTTGCGTTCGGGCGGGCTTTTATTTTCAGGCGCGAACATGGCGCCAACGGTGATTTGAAGGACTTTACCTTTTATGACGAATTTTGAAGGGCTCAACCTTATCGAGCCTCTGCTGCGCAATGTCGAAGCTTCCGGTTTTACCTCCCCGACTGAAATTCAGTCCGCAACCATCCCGGCTTTGCTTGAAGGCAAAGACCTGATGGGTATTTCCCAAACGGGTGGTGGTAAAACGGCAGCTTTCTGCCTGCCGTTGCTGCAGCGTCTTGCTGAAAATCCCAAACGTCCGGCACCGGGCCAGCCCCGTGCCCTTATTCTGGCGCCGACGCGTGAGTTGGCCAACCAGATCGGCCAGTGCCTGCGTGATTTCAAAAAAGGCATCCGCCTGTTTTCCTCTGTTGTTTTTGGTGGCGCGCCGATGGGCCCGCAGATCCAGGAACTGCGCCGTGGTTGCGACATTCTGGTGGCAACGCCGGGCCGTCTGCTTGACCATATGTCACGCAATACCGTTCGTTTTGACGATGTCGAAGTCTTCGTCCTTGATGAAGCCGACCGCATGCTTGACATGGGTTTCTCGGAAGATGTGCTGACGGTGGCGGAATTGCTGCCGTATAAACATCAGACCGTGATGTTCTCGGCCACCATGCCCGATGCCGTTCGTCACCTTACCGACCGTCTTCTGCGCGATCCGGTCAAGGTGCAGACCGCACCGCAGGCCAGTGTGACCGAACGTGTGACCCAGCGTGGCATGTTTGTGACCCGCCAGAACAAAACCGCTTTGCTGTTGCAGCTTATCAAGCGCGAAGGCAGTGACCGGGTTCTGGTTTTCACCAAAACCAAGCTTGATGCCGATGAACTGGCTTTCCAGCTTCAGGATGCCGGTGTGCAGTCTGACGCCATTCATGGCGACAAACAGCAGCGCATCCGTCAGAAAATCCTGCGTAATTTCCGTGATGGCCGTTTCCCGGTTCTGGTGGCAACCGATGTTGCTGCCCGTGGTATCGACGTTCCTGGCATTTCGCATGTCGTGAACTATGACCTGCCGACCGACCCGGAAAACTATGTCCACCGTATTGGCCGTACCGGCCGTGGTGGCGCCGAAGGTATTGCGATTTCGTTCTGCGAACCGCGTGATGTCCGTCATTTGCGCAATATCGAACGTGTCATCCGTCAGGATGTCAGCATCGACGAAGATCATGAATTCCATGTATCTCCGCCTGCTGGTCGTCGTGGTGGCGGCGGCTGTGGTCGTGATGACCGTAATGGTGGTCGTGGCCGTGGTCGCGGTGGTTTTGCCGGTGGTCGTGGTGCTGAGGGACGTGGTGGCGAAGGTCGTGGCCGTGGTGGTTTCGGCGGTGGCCGGGGCGGCAATGGTGGCGGTTTTGGCGGTCGCAGTGAAGGCGATTCCGGTCGTCGTTTTGCCCGCCGGGATGATGCCTTTGTTGCCAATGACCGTGGCGATCGTTCCGACCGTGGTGATCGCGGTGGGGATCGTCCTGAATATGCTGCCCGCAAGCCGCGTTTTGACGGCGAAGATCGCGGTGGTTTTTCGGGCCGTCCGAATCGCGAACGTTTCAACCGGGATGACCGCGATGGCGCTTCGGCACCGCGCGGTGACCGTCCGAACCGTGGCGACCGTAATGACCGTGCAGATCGCACGGATCGTGGCGACCGTCCGGCACAGTTCCGTTCGCGCAATGACCGCAATGATCGCGCTGCCGATCGTGGCCCGCGCGAAGAAAAGGGCGAACGCCGTTTTGCCGGTAAGCCGCGTGATGCGGGCCGGACCGAAGGTTTCAAATTCCGTGAAGGCGGCGAAGGCCGTGGCAAACGCGATTTTGGTGACCGTGCGCGCAACCAGGGTGGCCGTGCCGGCCAGCAGGGTCTGAAGCGCCGTTCGGCTTAACGCCAGCGACCTTTATCTGATTTAAAAACGGGCGGCAGGCTTCGGCTTTGCCGCCCGTTTTGTTTTGCCCGTTGCGCCCTGGCCGGGCACAGCCGCAGGGTCGGTAAAGCGGATTGATCGGGTGACAGGTTGTTCATCTGATCAACCACCACCCCAAAATACCGTTACATGGCAGGGCGGAACCAACAGCTATCCTGAATGGTGTGGATGGACCCGCTATTGGGTGCCGGATTTAACAGTTTCGCAAGTGTGTTATGTTTTTGCCGACAGGCATGCTATACTGTCGCCATCAATCTTGGACTGGAACACCTTTTGGTGGCAGCAGACGCAGCGGCCACATCACCTGCCTTCTATCCGGGGATTCAGGGAGCGGGGATCAAAATGGTCTCTAGCATTTATCGTGCCGACTCCGTTCGGCAAGCATTTGCCCTGCTGACAGGGGCCTTATTGTTACTGGCAGCCGGACTGTTTTTTTTACCGGCCCGGGCGGACGCGCGGGATTGCCGGAAGATTGTGGTTTCGGGCAACCCGGACTACCCTCCTTATTTATGGCCTGACCCCGCCGACCCATCCCAATTGATCGGCGCGAATGCCGAATTTGTCAAAATGGTCGGCCAGGAAATTGGCGTTAAGATGCAAGTGCGCCATGAAGGGCCGTGGGGGCGGGTGCAGGAAGAGGCGCGCCGGGGCAATATCGATATGATTGCCGGTGCCTTTTATACGCCCGCGCGCGAAACCTATATGGATTATTTGCGGCCCGCCTTTCAGGGGACGCACACACGCATTTGGACCCGCGATAGTTTTCCGCGCAAAATACGCAGCTGGCAGGAATTGTTCGGCCTGGATGGCGTGACGGTGATCAATAACAGTTTTGGTCCGGAATTTGATCATTTTGCCCGCAAAAACCTGAATCTTCAGGAAATCCCCACCCTGTCGCAAAGTTTGCGTCTGCTGGTCCTGGGCCGTGCCGATTATCTGGTTTACGAGGATTTCCCCGTCGCGGCCTTTCTTGCCAGGAACAATGTCACTGGCATCATGGCCCAGCCGGTCAAGATCAGTGAAGAAGACCTTTTTATCACCTTGTCACGTAATTCACCTTGCAACACGCCCGAATTGCGCTTGCGCCTGTCCTCGGCCATTCGCAAATTGACGGATGACGGGGTGATGAAAAACCTTTTGGCCAGCAATATCGATTTGTGGCATGGGCCGGTAAATTAGTTTCGGTTGATTTTCCCACGCCGATCAGCGGCGGTTAAGACGGTTTTATGTGTCACCCCGGCACCGTTGACATGTGCCTTCGCCAAATTTTCCCTTTAATCTCAGCTGCTTGTTCATTGTTTCCTGGCTGTGCCGCCTTGTTGGGCAGGCAGGGGGATTTCTGCGGGATAATACTTGGTTTTGGGTTTTTTGCCGTCTTTCCCAGATTGATTGGGGCAAAATTGTGCCTTTGGAGTTGTTTTGACAACAGATTCGATATTAACTGCGGCCATTAACAGAATTAAGTTACCCAATAAAACACGTTCTGGGAGGAACGAAGCAGATGAAACTATTCAAAAGCCTGCCGGCCCTGGTGATGGGCGCGGCACTGGCCCTGACGGTGACGGCACATGCCGCCGACTATAAAAGCGAATATAAAGTTTCGACCGTTCTGGGGAAGCCCTTCCCGTGGGGGGAAGCTGCCAGTAAATGGGCCGAACTGGTTTCGGAACGGACCGATGGCCGCATTAAAATGAAGGTTTATCCCAATGCGCAGTTGGTTGCGGGGGATCAGACCAAAGAATTCACCGCCATGCGCCAGGGCATTATTGATATGGCCGTTGGCTCGACCATCAACTGGTCGCCGCAGGTGAAGGAACTGAACCTGTTTTCGCTGCCATTCCTGATGCCGGATTTTGCCTCGATGGATGCCCTGACCCAGGGGCCGGTCGGCGAAAAGATTTTTGAGGCCATCCGCAAACAAGGCATCGAGCCGATTGGCTGGGCGGAAAACGGTTTTCGCGAAGTCACCAACTCCAAGCATCCGATCACCTCGCCCGCCGATCTGGACGGGTTGAAAATGCGCGTTGTGGGGTCGCCGCTTTATAACGACATTTTCACAGCCCTTGGGGCAAACCCGACGCAAATGAGCTGGGCCGATGCCAAACCGGCCCTGACCACGGGTGCTGTTGACGGGCAGGAAAACCCGCTGACCGTTTATGACGTTGCCCAGATGGAAACCGCTGGCCAAACCTATATCACGCTGTGGCATTATGTTGCCGACCCGCTGATTTTTGCCGTGAACAAGCGCGTTTGGGGGTCGTTTAGCGACGAAGACAAGGCGATTGTTACAAAGGCGGCGGATGATGCCGGGGCCTATGGCATTGCGCTTGCCCGTAAAGGCATGACCGATGATGACCAGTCGCTGATCAAGGCGCTGGAAGCCCGTGGTGCCAAAATCACCACCTTAACGCCGGAACAGCGTCAGAAATTCGTTGATGCCACCCGTGGTGTTTACAACAAATGGAAAGAACGTATCGGCCCGGATCTGGTTGATATGGCTGAAAAATCCATTGCCAACCGTTAAGGGCTACAGGTTCTTGACTGTCTGATTTCTCGGCTCTCACATGGCCTAACGGTCGTGTGAGGGCCGGTTTCTCTTTTCATTCTTTTCCCGCCTGTTCATCGTGCTGTGTTTGAAAGGTCCCGACCGTGTCGGATCGTGACGGAATCCCTATTGAATTTGATGCCGAACCACATGGTTCTCCCTCTCCTGAAACGGGCGAGCAAAAGCCCAAAGCCCCCTGGCTCAAGATCGAGGAAGCCATTGCCGCCCTGGCAATGGGTTTGATCTGTCTGATCAGTCTTGCCAATGTGGTGGTGCGGTATCTCACCGATGTGTCCTTTGCCTTCACCGAGGAATTTTCGGTGTTTTTGCTGGTGGTGATGACGCTTGTCGGGGCTTCCATTGCCTTTGCGCGCAATGAACATATTCGGATTACGTTTTTCCTGGAACGTTTCCCGCGCCCGCTGCGCATTGTGGTCGAACTGCTTATTCTGGCGGTCACGACCTTGCTGTTTGCCATGATCATGTATTACGGGGCGACCTTCACCTTTGATGAATATCAGTATGGTGAAATCTCGGCCGGGTTGGGCTATCCCAGCTGGATCTATTCGATCTGGTTGCCATTGCTTTCGCTGGTCATTCTGTTTCGTGTCATCGAACATGCCTGGCGTTTGATGCGCGCGCGCCGTCAAGATCAGCAGGATGGAGGGGCAAAATGACTCCCAGTCTTGCTTTATTGGTTTCCTTTGCCGTTTTGCTGTTCATGGGCGCGCCAATTGCCGTTGCCCTGGGTTTTGCCGGTGTGGTTGGCATTTATTTGGGCCTGGATGTCTATGCTTTGGCAACCGTGGGCACCAATACCTATAATGGCATTGCCAAATATCCGCTGATTGCCATTCCCCTGTTCATTCTGACCGGCATGATCTTTGAACGGTCTGGCGTTGCCAGGGGGCTGGTGGAATTTGCCGGGGCCCTGGTGGGGCCACGGCGCGGCGGGCTTGCGGTTGTCGCCGTGCTGGTTTGCATGATGATGGGCGGTATGTCCGGCTCTGGCCCGGCGGATGCTGCGGCAGTGGCAATGGTGATGATCCCGTCGATGATGAAGGCTGGTTATCCGCGCGAATTTTCCGCCAGTGTGATTGCTGCCGGGGCCTCGACCGCGATTTTGATCCCGCCTTCGGTCGCGCTGATCATTTATTCGATCATCGTGCCGGGCACCGACCTGCGGGCCCTGTTTGCCGGCGGGATCATTCCCGGTATTCTGGCGGGCCTGGCGATTATCATTCCGGTGCTGTTGCTCTCGCGCAAACATGGTTTTGGCGCGCTGGAAACCCGCAGCCAGTCGGCCCTGCTGCCCGCCTTTATGCATGCTTTGCCGGGGTTGTTGGCACCGGTGATCATTCTTGGCGGTTTGCGGTCCGGTCTGTTCACCCCGACCGAGGCCGCCGTGGTTGCCGTGGCCTATGGCCTGTTGATTGGCATGTTTGTCTATCGCACCATTCACCTGCGCGACCTGTATCAGCTTTTTGTTGATTCTGCCGTGACCTCTGGCGTGATCATGCTGATCATTACCCTGGCCGGTATTTTTGCCTGGGCCGGGATGACGCTGGGCACGTTTGATCTGGTGGCGAATGGCATTCTTGGTCTCTCAAGCAACGAACATGTTGTGCTGGCGTTGATCATGGTGGTGTTGCTTCTGGCGGGCATGGTGCTGGATGGTGTGTCAATCTATCTGATCATGCTGCCGATCCTGATGCCGATCATGAAAGAATTTGGTTGGAGTACGGTGTGGTTTGGTGTGGTGATGGCCATGAATATTGCCATTGGTCAGTTCACTCCGCCGGTGGCGGTGAACTTGATGGTGACAACCCGTATCGCTGGTGTGCCACTCGAAAAATCGGTGAGCTGGAGCCTGTGGCTGGTCCTGTCAATGGCGATTGCCATGACATTGGTCATCATGTTCCCCGCACTTGTCACCTGGCTGCCCGACCTTTTGGGCTATCGGACCTGATACGTATTCCGAAGACGCTGTATTGCACATTCTCGGGCGGAGAAACGCTTTTTCAGGCGTTTTCCGCCCGATGTACCATTTAAGACAGATTCTTATTTCCGGTTTTCTTGCCGCATATATTCCATTTGCTTGCCAATATATTGTCGGAATTTCCCCTGAAAGTTGCATGGGGTTGTCGGCGATAGAGGTAGTTAATGAGCAGCTTGGATATTACCCGGTGGCTGTGGAGCATAGCGACGCAGTTGCATGGCATAATTGCGGACAAGCAGGCGGCTGAACGTGATTACCGGGTGATCGTGCCGTTTGTTAAGAACGATTTACGGCAGGGCGTCTTGTATGAAGACCCCAATATTCAGCGTGCTGTGGAAAAATTGGCAACATTGCCACCTTATGGGGCACGCGCGGCAAATTTCCGGAAACGTTATTTGCAGGATGCGCAGGGCTTGTTAAGTCTGCCAGACAATCCGCAGATGCTTCCTTTCGGCTATTGGTGGTGACATGAGCAAGCGTTCCGCGAAAATTCTGTTTTGGGTTTATGTTGCTCTTGCCGTGATCAGTGTCGTGGCTGGCAATCTTTGGGGGTATGAGGGCGCTACGGGAGAGGCCAGCACCCTTGAAAATGCCTATTCATTGATCAGCAACGGCTTGTTGTTTGCTGCGATTTTTGACTACGCCTATAGCCGTCACTGGTTTGGCGAGAAGACCGTAATTGTGATCATGATCAATACGGTTGTCTCGGCCGTTTATGGTGTGCTCTCCCTTCTTGTACCGGACTATGCGCTTCTATCTGCTTTTGATGTCCGTTCTTTGTTTGTGATTTATGGTTTGTGGAATGGTTTTGCGCTGGTGTGCATGAACAGCTTGCGCAAGGAAGCACGTTTGCGCCGCGCCCATAAACATGGGTAATCCGCGGCTTTTCGGCGGGGCTTAGGCTGCGTGCGGATTAATTCGGTAGTCTTGTGCGGATTTAATTTGACGTTAACGTAAACGTTAACTACAAAGGGAGTCCGTTCCCTGGAATCCAGCAGACAGGCCCGCCATGACCGCGTTTGAACCGCTTAATCCTGATTATGATGCCGAAGTGCGCCGTCGCTTTGCCCAGCAGCCCTATAATCTGTCATTGGGGGCCTCGGTGGACAAGGTTGTCCCCGGGCGGGTGGAAATTGTGATGCCTGCGCGCGCCGATCTGGTGCAGCATAACGGCTATTTTCACGGTGGGGCGATTGCCGGTTTGGCTGATATTGCCGGTGGTTTCGCCGGTTGGAGCCTGGTGGCCGCGGATCAGGGGATGCTGACGGTGGAATATAAGCTCAATATCGTTGCGCCCGGCCTGGGCGATCAGTTACGCGCCGTGGGCGAGGTGGTGTCGCGTGGGCGGTCCATTATCGTCACAAGGATTGATGTTTTTGGCGAGGTTAAG
>JBNKVZ010000168.1:0-9516 GCA_050299455.1 Thalassospira sp. | reverse complement strand
TGACATGGCCCCAACCTTGTGGGTTGGCCCGCAGGCGGTGATTGATGGCGGGCGATCCAGCAAGATCGTCAATGAACGGCTGGAAGGGTTAAATCAGCTTTTTGGGGAAACAGCCAAGGGAATGGATATTCCCTATTTTGACGGGTTTGAGCAGACCCTGCGTGATGAGACCTGGCAACGTGCGCTGCGACGCGGCGATGGCTATCATCCCGATACAGCGGGGTATGACATGTTGGCCGATATGATTTGGCAATGGCAGGCCTGGAAAGACGTTTTCGAGATTGAAAACCACTAGGCAATTCGACAGGCGGTATCCGAGATATGTGAGATGCCGGGCCAGACGTTGAGACTGGCAATAAAGTCAGGCGATTACGTCTACCCGGCTGCCACGTGGCAGGGTGTTAAGGGCGGCAATGTTGGAAACGGCCCCGCCTTCGCTGTAACCCGATGCAATGCTGTCATTGTCGCTGGCATCCAGGGTTAAGGGGGCGGTTGTTGTTTCGCTTTCGCTGGTCTGGCGGGTTTGGCGTGGCCGGTTCTGACCGGCATTTTCATCGGTAATCAGGCCGGTTTGGGCCGCCTGATTAAGTTTGTCGCCGTTTTGATCAATGATTTTGTCAAAATCGCCACGCGCAGCGCGTTCCGCAACCGGTGCAACCGGGCGCAGGGCCGCAGGAAGGGCAATATTATAGCCAGAACCAATTTTACCGATCATGGGCGTATTTTACGTATCCGCGCATTGTGAAGAAAAGACTTCAACCAAAAACGGGGAACATCATAGCCAGCCTTTTGCCGGAGGAAAGAAAAATTTTATCCCAACGCACCTAAAAGCCCGCCTATTTTGCAACAGGCGGCGGATTTTGGTTAAGCATCTGATTTATTGCGGGGAATATTCAGTTTTCGAGGTGGGAAAAGGCACTTTCTGGCGGGATGTTTGAAAGCGCATCATCCATATCGGGAAAGGTGCCTTGCGAATCGCTGCCTTCATAGATGCCGCAGGCAAAACGGTCGGCGCTGTTTTTGGCCTGTTCTTTGAGTTTTGCCGCTTCGGTTGAAATATGGTCCAGCGTAATGTCGGTGCGTTCCGACGGAATGCGTATCAAGGCAGCACTGACCGTCATTAACGGGAAACGCTTATTCGCGCCATCGCGCCCCTTACCCTGCAGGAAGCCGTTTTCACGGGTTTTGGGGTCGTAAAAACTTTTGATTTCTTCGTCAAACATGGCTTGGGCGCGACGTACTGCTTGCACGGCTTCTTCAAAATCAATCGATTGCACATAGGCAAAAAAGTCATCGCCGCCAATATGGCCAATGAACCAGGCATTCTGGCTAAGCGCCTTGCCCAGGATATCCTTGAACAGCAAAATGGCGCGGTCGCCCTGGCGAAAGCCGTAACGGTCGTTAAAGGGTTTGAAATTGTCGAAATCAAAATAAACGGCAAAGCGGCGACGGCGCGGATTGGCCAGGGCATTGGCGGCATAGCGGTAAATAGCGCTGTTGCCGGGCAGGCGGGTTAGCGGGTTTTCATCGCGCGCATTCAGGGTGTTGCGCTCATTCACGGCACGCAGCAGGGCGCGCTGGTCCATCACGCCCAGATAACGACCATTTTCGGTCAGGATCAGGCCATCAAGGGCGTCGGTCGAAACGAATGTTTCCAAAAGTTCCGACAGGCTGGTGCGAATGTCGGCCGAGGGGCAACGCCGCAAAAAGCGCGACAAATAACCCCGATTGGACGGATTTTGCAGCAATTCGCGGCCAAAGGGCGTGTAGATAAAAGCCTTGAATTCCGAATCGCGAATAATGCCAACCGGTTCCCCCCGGCGATTGATCACCGGGACAATGGTGGAATCGGCGTTTTGCTGGAAAAAATCCAGAATGTCATTTGGTTTTATGGTGTCGGGAACGGCCTGGACCTCGATCATGAAAGAGCGCAACAATTCGCCATCATGATCCCCCTGGCGGCGGTTCTGACTTAAAATGTCGGACAGGCCGGGGATAAAGTCGGTTTGATCTGGCAGGTCTACCGAGGGTCGGGCAATAAAATAGCCCTGAACAAGGTCGCAGCCAACCCGGCGACAACACATCAGTTCTTCCTGGGTTTCCACCCCTTCGGCCACAACCTGTGCGCCAATCAGATGGGCAAAGCCGGTGATCTGGGTGACAAACAGTTCCTTGCGGCGGTCTTTGTCCATGCCATCAATAAAGAACCGGTCAATTTTGATGATATCGGGCTCGCACTCATAAAGCGCGCGCATTTGGGCAAAGCCGCTGCCGTAATCATCAATGGCGACCTTGAACCCCTGGGCACGATAGCGCAGCAAAATATTCTGAAAATGCTGGGCATTGTTGATGTCGTGGCGTTCGGAAATTTCCAGGCACATGGTATCGGGTGCCAGCCCGGCGGCGGTGAGCAATTCAACCGTTTGGCCCGGGCGGTAATCGTTGGTGCGCACAACCCGGCTGTCGAAATTGTAAAACAGTTTTAATTTGTCAGCGTCGGGTAAACGGGCGAATTTGTTGATGGCAATGGCCCGAAACTGCATGTCAACGCTGTGCAGGACACCGCTTTCCCAGGCAATGTCAAAAACATCCTGAATGGAATCAAACCCGGCTTCGGCCCAGTTACGTAACAGGACCTCATAGCCAAATACCCGTCCGGTATGGCTGTTGATGATGGGCTGAAAGGCAAAGTCGATCGTTGCAATAATCTGGGACCAGTCGCGCGGACCATGTCGATGCGCCCGAATGGATATTGGAACGGTCATTTCATCGGTTCTGAGCGTCACGCTCATTTACCCTCGCGCAGCGGATCGGTGGGCAGCCCTGCAGATAGGTGCGGCTGTAACAGTCATGCTGGTATCGTAAAATTGGTATCAGTCTGATGACGGTTATGTGACGAATGAATGACAACATCAATTAACCGACTGATTTTACAATATATGGTTTTAAGGACCTATACAATGGTAGCTCGTAACGCGCCTCTGCTTTCGCATAGGGCCTTTGTCGGCACCCTTATGAACCGTTTTTCTTGTGGGCTAACGGATGATGTTCCTGGACCAAACCCCGCAGGCGAGACTCGATAACGTGGGTGTAAATCTGGGTTGTCGAGATGTCGGAATGGCCGAGCATTTGTTGCAGGCTGCGCAAATCGGCCCCGTTGGCCAGCAAATGGCTGGCAAAGGAATGGCGTAAAACATGCGGCGACACCCGCGAGGGGGCAATGCCCGCCTTCAGGGCCAAATCCTTGATCATGTTTAAAAACATCTGCCGGGTTAAATGTCCGGTCTTGCCGCGTGAGGGAAACAGAAAGGTCGAATGCCCCGGTTGACCACCGGCATCCAGGGGGATAAATGCCTCGCGAATGGTGATATATTCCGCCAGGGCCTGCTTGGCCGGCAGGGACAGGGGGACCAGCCTTTCCTTGTTGCCTTTGCTGCGCACCACCAGCATTTGCGGGTCCCGGGCAACAGCACTAAAGGGCAGTTCGACCAGTTCGCTGACCCGCATGCCGGTGGCATAGAGCAATTCCACCATTGCCAGCAGGCGTGTGCCCTTGATGCCGTCCTGTTGGTTGGCGGTTTCAATCAGTCGGTCAATTTCATCGGTGGATAAAAATTTGGGCAATACGGTGCCCAGGCGCGGGCTGTCGATATGGGCGGCCGGGTCATCGCCCCGAATGCCATCACCATAAATGAATTTGTGAAACTGGCGCACGGCCGACAGGCGCCGGGCCTGGGTGCGCGCCGCAAGGCCCGCATTTGCCAGTTCCTCAAGATAGCGGCGCACATCGTTGGGGCCGGCCGCCGTCATGTTGGTTTTGGCTGCTTTTAACGAGGCTTGATAATCTTCAAGGTCGCGGCGATAGGCATCCAGCGTATGGCGGCTTGCCCCGCGTTCGGCCGCCATCATTTCCAGAAAGTCGGAAACAAGTCGGTCGTCACGCGGGGATGTGGTCATGTTGTGTCCTTGCCGCCGGTTTGGTTAGAAACCGGATTCCAGAATGGTTTCAATGGCAATGCGCCGTGCATCGCTTTCCAGGCCAACCGCACGCAAGGCGGCAATCGACTGGCCCAGGGAAACGGCGTTGCGATGATCAGAGTCCAGGGTGCCATTGCTGATGATAACAAGGCTGGCCACCATCGCGCGCTGTCCGGTTGCGGTGCCCTGTATCAGTTTATGAACAATTGCTGCACTGGGAACGCCACTGGAAACCACATAGGGCTGGGTTAACAGGTTGTTCCAGAATTTTTCCGGGACCTCGACACCAAAGGCGGTAAACAGGCTATAGACCATTTCGGCGTCGGCGCGGGCTTCGGCCTGGTCATTGCGGGCATGTTGCAGTTCGGCCCATTCATCCATCCGGGCGCGGTGGCGGGCTTGTGCCTGCGATGTTGCCGGTGCTTGCCCGGTGCTGGTATTGGCCCCGCCCAGGCCAGATGTCGCCACCGGTGCCTGCCCGGGGGTGGCTCCGGTATCTTCAAGCCCGGCCATAACAAGGGCCGGATACAGAACAATCAGGCGGCTTTCGATCGAATTGCCATCATTGGCCGAGGCCTTTGCCTGTGCGAGCCACCCGCCAGCGCGTTCCATGTCATTGCTGTAAATGGCGGCTGCCAGGGCATCGGTTGCAAACCAGGCAAAGTCGTTATTGATGGGAATATCTTCAAGAAGGGATGCACAAAGCCGCGCGACCTGCCCGTAATCGCCATTATTGCGGCCATTATCATAAATATGCGCCAGAATTTCGGCCCGTACCGCCGGGACGTCGGCTTTTGCCGCCGCCTGATACAGCTTTGCATATTCGCGCGCGGGCGAATCCTCGCTGGTAGTATCATCGAGCACATTTGCCAGTTCAGACGAGGTAAATGTCACCGACATATAGGTGCTGGCAAGTTCATCGGTGGTGATAAAACCGCGCTTTTCGGCCAGGCGGGCGGCTTCGAGTTTGAGGGCGATGGCCGTATTGGCACTTTTGACAAAGGCGATCAGGGTGGGGGCATCGGCATTTTGCAATTTGCTTGCCGGCAGGCCCTGCTTGGTCAGTTCCAGCATGGCAACGTCAAGCGGGCGCAAATTCACCAGCAGATCGGGCGAGACATTGCTGCCCGTGCGAATGGCCTTGTTGAGCGCAAAGAAAAGTTTGTCTTTTTCGCCTTCGACCTCGCGCACCAGATCAATGGTGAAGCTGGCCGACGAATTGTTTTTTGCCCGCAATTGGCAATAGGCCGCCGCCTTGAGCCAAAAGGGGGTATCGAACTGATTGCCATAACTTTCGATGTCAGCACAGGCATCATCCAGCAAGCCTGTCACCAGAAGGGCGTTAACCTGGGCTTTGGCCAGGTCGGCGGGCATTTTGTCATGGGCGGAGGCGCTGATCAGCCGGGCAACATCGCCATAGGCGCCAATGGCCTGCAATTTGGCAACGCGATGCGCCATCAGGCTGATGTTTTTGTGGTCTTCCGGCGCTGCCGCGATGCTGAGAAGCAGGCGACGTTCCAGATTGCGCAGGGCGCGGCTACCGGGATTGTTGGGCAGGGCATCGATCAGGCGGGCGGCCATATCGCGCGAGGTCCCCGTCCACATATCCACGCCCAGCCCGCCCGAATTGCGATCCAGAATACCAACGGATTCGGCATCAACCGCATTGAGCTGCATTGTCTGCACGGCATCGGGATCGGGATCGGTGGGGTAGGCGCTGTTGGCAGCACCCGTATTGCCCGTATTACCCGTATTATTCGCACCCCAGCCAAACACGTTGTTTGGCCCCTGTGGGGTGTTTTGCGATGTGGCACCATTCTGGCTTCCGCCGCCCAATCCTTGCTGGTTTGTTGCGGTGCCGCGATCGCCATTTTCATCCTGTGTGGTGGATGTGTCGGTGCTGCGGTTTTGCAAAAACAGGGGAACGGGGCCTTGTTGGGCCTGTGCGGGGATAACCTGCATCAACGTGCCCAGCCCGGTGAGGCAGGCGACAAGGCAGGCCCTGGTGGTGCCTGAACGCATTTTAATTGAACCTCGAATCAGGGATGGGTTGTTCGATTTGCGATGTCGGTGCCGGTATGTCCCAGGTCACAAGGAAAATGGCGCCGCCCGCAATGACCGCAATAATCAGAAAAAGAATGATCCGGGATAGAATTTTCATGGGCTCTCAAGCTTTGGTTTGGGTGTTCTGACCGAGAAATCAGCCACTTTGATAAAATCTGCTTACATCCTAATTCGGCAGGACCAAATCAGTCTAGGGTGCAGAACGTTAATAATTGTATGTCATTTTTACGGCCAGAAGGATGTTCGACACACTGATTGCAAATTAGCCGTGTGGTTTGCTTGCGTTCCGCGCAACCGTGCCCTAAAGAATTGTGTAACAGTGTCAATTTGTATCAGGCGGTCAAGGGACCGTATGAACATGTTAAAACAGGAATGCAAACCGGTCATGGATCGTAAAAATGACGAGTCGGGTTTGCACACGAATATCGCCGCACAAATCGCCGCCGGTTTGAACAACCGGTCGCTGGTTTTTGTCGGCCTGATGGGGGCCGGTAAAAGCTGCATCGGGCGCATGGTTGCCAAAACGCTGGACCTGCCCTTCATCGATGCCGATCGCGAAATCGAGGAAGCGGCTGGTTGCTCGATTGCCGATATTTTCCGGCTTTATGGCGAAGAAGCCTTCCGCGATGGTGAAGAGCGTGTCATTGCCCGCCTGTTGGAAGGTGATCAGGTTGTTCTGGCAACCGGTGGTGGTGCCTTTATTCGTGAACAGACCCGCAAACTGATTTTGGAAAAAGGTGTTTCCGTTTGGCTGCGCGCCGATCTGGATGTGCTGGTGCATCGTACAGCCGGGCGGCCACATCGCCCGTTGCTTAACAGCGGTAATCCGCGCCAGATTTTGGCCGATCTGATTGAAACACGATACCCGGTTTATGCCGGTGCCAATGTGACATTTGATTGCGGCGATGCTTCCAAGGAAGACACCCGCGACGGGGTGCTGGCCGCCCTGGCAAATGCCTTTGACGAAAATGGAAAGTTGAAACCGTGAACAGTGCAGAAACACTTCGCGTCGAACTGGGCGATCGCAGTTATGACATCGTGATAGGCAGCGGCCTTTTGCCCGATACCGGCAAATATGTTGCGCCTTTTGCCCACGCGGCTGGTGTTGTCATCCTAACCGATAGCAACGTTGAAAGGCTGCATTTGCTCACGGTCGAGGCCTCGCTGGAGGCTGCGGGCATCCCGCATCGCAGTGTTGTTGTCCCGGCTGGCGAGGCGTCCAAAAGTTTTGCCACCTTTGAAAGTGTTGTTGAACAGATCCTGTCATTTGGCATTGAACGTTCCACCCTGATCATTGCGCTGGGCGGTGGTGTGATTGGCGATTTGGGCGGCTATGTTGCCGCATCGCTGTTGCGCGGTCTGGATTTCGTGCAAATTCCCACAACCCTGCTGTCCCAGGTGGACAGTTCGGTCGGTGGGAAAACCGGCATCAATTCCAAATCGGGTAAAAACCTTGTCGGGGCGTTTCATCAGCCGCGCCTGGTGCTGGCTGATACGGCGGTGCTTGATACCTTGCCCAAACGCGAAATGCAGGCGGGCTATGCCGAAGTTGCCAAATATGGCTTGATCGACGAGCCGGATTTTTTTGACTGGCTGGAAAACAATGCCGAGGCCGTTATTACCCGCGATGGCGAGGAACGCCAACAGGCGGTGTATCGCAGTTGTGCCGCCAAGGCGCGGGTTGTTTCACAGGATGAACGCGAAAGCGGCAAGCGTGCCTTGCTTAATTTGGGCCACACATTCGGCCATGCCTTTGAGGCTGAACTGGGTTATGACGGGCGGCTTTTGCATGGCGAGGCCGTATCCATCGGCATGGTGATTGCCCATGATGTATGTGCGGCAATGGGCATGGCCCCGGCACAGGATACCAACCGTATCATTGCCCATTTGCAGGCGGTGGGCCTGCCGGTACGGGCTGCGCAAATTTCCGGTGTGCATTGGGATGTGGACCGTTTGATCAGCCATATGTCGCACGATAAAAAAGTGCGCGACGGGAAGATTACTTTTGTGATGACGCGGGGCATTGGCAAGGCATTTACATCGCGTGAAATGGATGTCAGCAAGATGCGGGCGGCCATTTCCCGCTCCTGTCGGGCTGACTAGGCATGTTATGGGCGGCGGCCTGCCAGGTTGGCGGGCCACGCTGAATTTTAACCACCAAGCTATTTTGAATCTGTTGGGCGTAAATCGCCGTTCTGAGGACGAGGGGACCGCATGACAATCACGATCGTCGTGATTTTTATCCTGTTGATGTTGTCGGCTTTTTTTTCGGGGTCGGAAACGGCGCTGACGGCGGCATCGCGCTCAATCATGCACCAAAAGGAGCAGGATGGTGACATTCGTGCCGGGAAGGTCAACCGTTTGCGCGAAAATCAGGAACGGTTGATTGGTGCCATTTTGCTGGGAAACAACCTGGTTAATATTCTGGCATCGGCAATGGCAACCTCGGTCATGATTGCGGTATTTGGCGCAAATGGTGTTGTTTATGCCACGGCAGTCATGACGGCACTGGTGCTGGTTTTTGCCGAAATTCTGCCCAAGACCTATGCGCTGAAACATGCTGACAGCATGGCATTGCGCGTGGCGCGCCCGATGAGGGTGATTGTGACGTTATTTGCCCCGGTGACAGAGACGATCCAGGTGGTTGTTCGCATGACCATGCGGTTGTTTGGCAGTGGCGATGGCCCGGAAACCGACAGCGAACGCGAATTGCGCGGCGCTATCGAGCTTCATGCCGATGACGAGGTGATTGGCGACCATCAGGCGGAACGTGCCATGCTGCATGGTATTCTCGACCTGGATGATGTTGGGGTGTGGGAAATTATGGTGCATCGGCGCAAGGTGCAGATGATTGACCTTGCCTGCTCGCTTGATGAAATTCTTGAAACCGTGCTGGCCAGCCCGCATACGCGTATTCCGATTTATGAAAATGACCCGGACAATATCGTGGGCGTTTTGCATGCGCGTGAAGTGCTTAAAACCATTGTGCGCGGTAGCAAGCCCGAAAATGCTGCCGATATTCGCGAATTGGCAGCCAAGCCGTGGTTTATTCCCGATTCAACCACCCTTGCCGACCAGTTGAAGGCCTTTAAGGAACGGCACGAGCATTTTGCCATTGTCGTTGACGAATATGGGGTCTTTGAAGGCGTGGTTTCGCTGGAAGATATTCTTGAGGAAATTGTCGGCGATATCGCCGATGAAACCGATGTTGAGGTAGTTGGCGTGCAACCGCAGGCCGATGGCTCGGTCATTGTGCGCGGCGATGTCACCATTCGCGATTTGAATCGCCGGTTTGGCTGGCGCCTGCCCGATGAAGAGGCCGCGACCATCGCGGGGCTTTTGCTGTATGAAACGCGGCGTATCCCCGATATTGGGCAGCAGTTCCGCTTTCATGGGCTGGAATTTGAAGTGCTGCGCCGTGTGCGCAACCAGGTCACACGGG
The DNA here is from genome assembly GCA_050299455.1 of Thalassospira sp. Taxonomy (GTDB): domain Bacteria; phylum Pseudomonadota; class Alphaproteobacteria; order Rhodospirillales; family Thalassospiraceae; genus Thalassospira. The sequence goes on along the minus strand of JBNKVZ010000168.1, from coordinate 32 downwards.
TGAAACTGCGTGCGGCCGATAGTGTGCCTGCC
>JBNKVZ010000167.1:0-9562 GCA_050299455.1 Thalassospira sp. | reverse complement strand
CTTGGGGCTAAGGGTCAGGTGGTTTAGGTTGGCAAACCAGGACCGGGCAATGCTGCCCTGGGTTTCAAGGGCAAAGGTAAAACCCTGCTGCTGGCCCTGATAGATCAGGGTTTCTAGCGGTTGAATGGCGGGGTTCCCCCCCGACAGCGTTACCAGCACCGGCCGCCCGCCTGACAGTGTTTTAACCTGATCGAGAATTTCCGTTGCCGTCATGGGGTGCCAGTCGGCGCGAAAGGCCGGGTCAACCGCGTAAAGCGTATCGCACCACGAACAGCGAAAATCGCAGCCGCCGGTACGGACAAAAACCGTGGGCATCCCCAAAAGTGCACCTTCGCCCTGTACGGTCGGGCCGAAAATTTCCGAAATGCGAATTTTCCCCTGGCGGCGAACTTGCGCGCCATCATCACCCGCAAATGCCGTGGCAGCACGCTCCGTTTCTGTGCGGCGTGGGGCGCTGACATTGCCGTTCATGGACGATATTCCGCCCAGGTTTTGGGGGTTTCCGACACCCGAATGGCGGAAACCTCGTCCCATCGGCCCTTGGCCCAGTCATAAAAAAACTTTGCCAGATTTTCTGCCGTCACATGATCATGCCCCAGCACATCGTTCAAATGGCGATGATCAAATTCATCATCAATCAGGCGTTTTAACGGCGAAAGTTCACGATAATCGCGCACAAACCCGCGATGATCCAGGCTGGCCGATTGCAGTTCGACCTCGACAATATAGTTGTGACCATGCAGGCGTGCGCAGGGATGGTCTGCTTCCAGTCCGCCCAGAACATGCGATGCTGAAAAGGCAAATTGTTTGGTAATTCTAAACATTGTTTATCTCGTTTCAGGCAGCGGGTTACGCATACCCACAAACGGCCTTATGGGGCAGACGCAACTTGCAGAATGCAAGACGTCCCCCATGCAAAAGCCGTTTGCGGGCCGCAAGATACCGCGCCAGTCGCTGTGATTTAGTTTTGGCTGCTGTGTTCAGTTGTGTTCCGCGAATTTGCGCATCGCGTGTTCGGCACGGGCCTGTTTCCAATAATCCCGATCCAGATAAACCGTCGGGTCGGGCACACGGGCCAGTTCCAATGCCTCGCGCCGTTCCACACAGGTGCCGCACCGCCCGCAATGTACATCTTCGCCCTTGTAACAGGACCATGTACGATCAATCGGCACGCCCAGGCGGCCGGCTTCGGCGGCAATATCGGCCTTGGAGACACGGATGAAAGGCGTATAAAGCCGGATTTGCGCCACACCCTCCAGGGCATGATCCTGCATGGTCTGAAACGCATTGACAAAATCAGGCCGGCAATCGGGATAGATGAAGTGATCTCCGCCATGCATGGCAGCGGCCACCGCATCGGCCCCGGCACTGGCAGCCGCGCCAAATGCCACCGTCATCATGATGGCATTCCGATTGGGCACAACCGTGATGCGCATGGTTTCTTCGGCATAATGGCCGTCGGGCACGGCGACATCATCACTGGTTAGCGATGACCCGGTCAGCAACCGGCCAACAGGGGTTAAATCGACAATTTGGTGGGGAACGCCCAGATCACGGGCGGTATCGGCAGCAAAATCGAGTTCCTTTTTATGGCGCTGACCATAATCAAAGGAAATTAGTCCCTGCAAACTGTGTTCGCGGGCGACCTTATGCGCCAACGTCACAGAATCCAGGCCGCCTGAACAGACGACGATGGTTTTCATAATATATAACCTTTGCGTGTTTTTTACCTGGTGCTACGACAGGGGGACCCTGGGAACCGGTTTTTGACCGATGCCAAAGATCACCAAGCGGCGCATTTCACACATGCGGCAAAAAAAGGCAAGGGCTTTCTATTCCGCCATTTCCCGGCGTCCCGAGAGCACATGAAAGCACATCGGCACCCGAAAATATGCGTCTTCAATATGTTGCGACAGGCTGGCACGCATCAGATCGTCAATTTCCCTTCCCTGTTCGATCGTGGCATTTCGCAACAAACAGCCAAAAAGCATCTCCATTTGGGGTCGCCAGAACGGGGCGGTGGCGGGAATCCGCCCGCAAGGCACATGGGTGACAAGTGATACATCTTCAAAACCGGCATTGATCAGGCGCGCAACCGACTGTTCAGCGGATGAAAAACCAAACAGATCAAGGCCCGCGGCCTCAAACCCGGCGCCCAGAACCTGTTGAAAATTTGCATCCATCGCGCCAAATAACGGATTTTCCGCCATCGGCCCCCAAACCATAAAGGCCGCCCGCCCGCCGGGGGCCAAAACACGCCGGGCTTCCCGCAGGGCAAGGTCAGGATCGTGGCAAAACATAATGCCAAACCGGCACGAAACCCCATCAAACGCGCCATCGGCAAAAGGCAGCGCCTGCATATCGGCAGGGACAACCTCAAGATTGGCAATTTCGGCCTGTGCTGCGCGGCTTGCCAGCCCGCGACACATTGACGGCGCAATATCGGTGGCAATCACCCGGCCTGTTGGCTGCGGTTTTTTTGCTGCTGTCTCTGGCGCATCGGAAGATGAAGGGCATAACAATGCCGCAAGACCAAATGCCGGCTCCCCCACACCCGAGGCAAGATCAAGCACAGATAAACCCTCCGTTCGGTTCCGGTCCGGCTGTGCCGCAATCGCGGGCAGTTCCAGGGCCTCGATAAGGTGACGGTTGATTTTATCGGCCTGTGGGGCCAGGCGGTCCGCCCAGTTGAGCCAGTCCGAAGACAGATCATGCCAGATCGGATTTCCCAAATTATGATTCATTGTATCCCCCTGGCCTAATGCGGCTTTTTCAGTCTTTTCTGTTTTTCCGGGACCTTCCCGGGTGACGGTCAATCCGTCTGTTTATTCTGTGACAAACCCCGTTAGCGGTTCTTGATCCGTGATCTGCCAAAGCAGGATCGACGGTACCATTTCCGAAACAATCCCACCGCTGCTTTTTACAAAGGGGCAAGAAACGCACCAAAACACTTGGACTACGGGCAAGATCCATCCTGGGCGGAAACAGAATCGGGACAAAAAACGCAAAAAAACCGATATGCCGAGTCGCATGGCAGCCATGCCTGGCCTGCAACCCAACCTGTTTTGCCTGCACGACCTAACCGAATGGCCGCAAATATCTTTTACGATCAGTACCTTAAAGAAAATCACGCCATGCTGGCATCTGATCGCCAGCGCCGCATCGCCCACAACATGATCAAACCAAAGGCCCGCCCCGACATCCCGAATAACGGGAGAATAGACAAATTATGCAATCATATGACGAGTTTGCGCCTGCGCGATAACAGGCGCATGGCCCGGAACATACTGAAATGTTTACCGAAAAAGCGGAGAAAGCCAGGACCGGACCAAGGCGTAATATCCCCATCCCCAATCGGGAAAACCGCGCAAAAATCAGAAAACAATATGGCAATTTTGCGCAATTTTTTTTCAATTGTTTCCGTTTTGTAGATTTGTCGCTTGCAGGTCACGGGCTTTGTTATCAGTATTTCCACGTACGCATTAGTGGGGATGCATCCCGCTCCAGGGCGAACAACAAAAAATAGGGAGACATACTAAATGTCATTTATCACGAAGACCAAAGATGGTCTCGTGCACGGCTTCTTGAATTCGTCACGAGCTTTTCTTATTGGCACTGGCCTTCTTGCAAGCAGCATGGCGGCATTGGCACCGGTTGCGGCCCAGGCCGAAACGGTTCTGAACCGGGGCAATGGTTCCGAACCGGGCAGCCTTGATCCGCAAATTTCCGAAGACGTGCCGGCCTCGCACATTTTGCGTGACCTTTATGAAGGTCTGGTTGGCGAAGCGCCGAGCGGCGACATCGTTCCCGGCCAGGCGGAAAGCTGGACCGTCAGTAAAGATGGCCTGACCTACACCTTCAAAATTCGCGACGATGCCAAATGGACCAATGGCGAACCCGTGACGGCCGGTGACTTCGTTTATGCCTGGCAACGTGGGGTAGACCCCAAAACCGGATCGGAATATTCCTTCCTGCTCGCCCCGATCAAAAATGCCGACGACATTACGGCCGGTAAAAAAGACCCGTCCGAACTGGGCGTTAAGGCGGTTGACGACAAAACCCTTGAAGTTCACCTTGCCGGTCCGACCCCCTATTTCCTTGGCTTGCTGACCCATTCGGTCAGCTATCCGGTTTATAAACCGGCTATTGAAAAGTTTGGCGACCAGTGGACCCGCCCGAGCAACTCGGTCACCAACGGCGCCTATAAACTTGACGAATGGAACCCGCAATCGCGCATCGTTCTTTCCAAGAATGACGGCTATTGGGATGCGGACAGCGTCAAACTTGACAAGGTTATTTATTATCCGACCGAAAGCCAGACAGCCGAACTCAAGCGCTACCGCGCTGGTGAACTGGACTGGACCTATCTTGTGCCGGACGACCAGATCAAATGGATCCGCGACAATATGAATGATGAATTCGTCGTGTCGAACTATCTGGGCGTTTATTATTACGGCTTTAACATGACCAAGCCGCCCTTTGACAATGCCAAGCTGCGCGAAGCCTTTTCACTGGCGATCAATCGCGACATCCTGATGGACAAGATTGTCACCGCAGGCGAAGTGCCCGCCTATTCCTATGTCGTGCCGGGCATGAACGGCTATGATCCGGTTTATGTCAACTTCAAGGACATGACCCAGAAGGAACGTAACGAAAAGGCCTACAAGCTGTATCAGGAAGCCGGGTATTCCAAGGATAACCCCCTGACGGTTGAAATCCGTTACAACACCAATGACAACCACAAGAAAATCGCCATTGCGATTGCCTCGATGTGGAAAAGCGTGCTGGGTGCGCGGACCAAGCTGGTCAATGAAGAATTCAAGGTCTTCCTGGAAACCCGCAAAGCCAAGGAAAAAACCGAAGTCTTCCGTGCCGGCTGGATTGGCGATTACAACGACCCCAACACCTTCCTGGAACTGTGGAAGTCTGATTCCGGCCTGAACGACACCGGCTTTGCCGACCCGGAATATGACAAGCTGATGGACGAAGCCTCCAACGAGCAGGATCCCGCAAAGCGGATGAAACTGCTTGAACATGCAGAGCGCATCTTCCTCGATGCCAACGCGGTTGCCCCGATTTATCACTATGTGAGCAAGCACATGATCAAACCGTATGTCAAAGGCTGGGATGCCGACGGCAAGGGCCATGTCAACGTGCTGGACCATGTTCGTTCGCAATATCTGTATATCGAAAAATAATCCTTCGATTGACAGTCTGAACATGCTGTCCGCCGCGCCCCCATGCGCGGCGGGCAGGCTTTGGGGATAACCATATGCTTGGCTTTACGCTCAAACGATTGCTCGGGGCGATCCCGACGCTTTTTATCATTGTCACCCTGTCATTCTTTCTGATCCGGACCGCACCGGGCGGACCGTTTGACAAGGAACGTTCCGTCCCGCCCGAAGTTGCGGCCAACCTCAATGCGGTTTATCACCTTGATGAACCCCTTTGGATGCAATATGGCCGTTATCTGGGCGATGTGATCCGGGGCGATTTTGGCCCGTCGTTCCAGTATCGCGACTTTAGCGTTACCGAACTGATTTTTCGCGGTTTTCCCGTATCGCTGACCTTGGGGGGATCGGCTATTTTTCTGGCCCTGATCCTGGGTACGATCTTGGGGACGCTGGCCGCCTTAAAGCAAAATTCAAAACTTGATTACGCGGTGATGGCCACCGCCATGACCGACATCACCATTCCAAACTTTGTCATGGCCCCGCTTTTGACCCTTATTTTCGGGGTCTATTTGCGCTGGCTGCCCGTGGGCGGCTGGGAACAGGGATGGGACCAGGTGGTACTGCCCATTATTGCCCTGGCCCTGCCGCAAATTGCCTATATCGCCCGCCTCACCCGTGGCTCCATGATCGAGGTTTTGCGCTCCAACTTTGTGCGCACCGCCCGGGCAAAGGGCATTCCCGAACATATCATGATTACCCGCCATGCCCTTAAGGCGGCCATTTTGCCGGTGGTGTCCTATCTGGGCCCGGCAAGTGCCGCGGTCATTACCGGGTCCGTGGTGATTGAACAGATTTTCTCCATTCCCGGCATCGGGCGCTATTTCGTCCAAGGCGCGCTTAACCGCGATTACACGCTGGTAATGGGAATTGTGATTTTCTATGGCTCGTTGATCATTCTGTTCAATCTGCTGGTCGACCTTGTATATGGCCTGCTCGATCCGAAGGTGAGGATGCAGTAATGTTTGCAAAAACCAATCCGGCCTCCGCGACCGAGGCCGCAGATCTGGCGCTGGCCGGGGGAAATGTCAAAGGCCGGTCCCTGTGGGAAGATGCCTTTCGCCGCCTGCGCGCCAACAAGGCGGCAATGGTCAGCGTTACCCTGCTGGTGTTTATCACGCTGTCCGCCATTATCATTCCGATGTTTCACCCACATCCGTTTGACGAAATCTATTGGGACTATATCCAGGCCCCGCCCGATATGCAGGCCGGTTTCCTGTTTGGGACCGATACCAATGGCCGCGACCTTTTTGTCCGTTCCATGTATGGCATTCGGGTTTCGTTGATGGTGGGCATTGTTGCCACCTCGGTTTCCCTGCTGATCGGTGTCACCTATGGGGCGATTTCCGGTTATATGGGCGGGCGTACCGACAATATCATGATGCGTTTTGTCGATATCATGTATTCGATGCCCTTCATGTTTTTTGTCATCATGCTGATGGTGGTTTTCGGCCGTCACATTTACCTGATTTTTGCCGCCCTGGGCGCGGTTGAATGGCTGACCATGGCACGTATTGTGCGCGGTCAGGCACTGTCGATCAAAAACCGTGAATTTGTTGAAGCCGCACGGGCATCGGGTGTTTCAAACTTCAATATCATCCGCCGGCATATTGTGCCCAATGCGCTGGGACCGGTGATTGTTTATGTCACCCTGACCATTCCGCAGGTGATTTTGATTGAAAGTTTCCTGTCCTTTTGGGGGCTGGGTGTGCAGGAACCCATGACCAGCCTGGGCGTGCTGATTTCCGAAGGCGCCCAGCAAATGGAAAGTGCCCCCTGGACGTTGCTGTTCCCGGCAACACTTCTGGCGGCCATTCTGTTTTGCTTTAACTTCATCGGCGATGGTCTGCGCGATGCGCTTGACCCGCGTGACCGCTAAGGGAGGATGACGCCATGAGCACTATTCTTGACGTCCAGGGCCTGACCACGGTCTTTAAAACCCATGACGGCGATGTCAAAGCCGTCAATGATGTCAGCTTTTCGATCAAGGCGGGGGAAGCCCTTGGGATTGTGGGGGAATCCGGGTCCGGTAAAAGCCAGACCTTCCTTGCCATTATGGGGCTTCTTGCTGCAAACGGTTATTCCAGCGGGTCGGCGAAGCTTAAGGGGCAGGAACTGATTGGCCTTTCCACCCGCGAGCTGAACAAGGTGCGCGGCTTGAAGATGTCGATGATCTTTCAGGACCCGATGACATCGCTGAACCCCTATATGCGCATTTCCAAACAGCTTTCCGAAGTGCTGGTCCAGCACAAGGGCATGAACGAAAAGGAAGCCCGCGCCAAGGCGCTCGATATGCTGGACCTTGTGCGTATTCCCGAAGCGCGCAAACGGTTCGATATGTATCCGCATGAATTTTCCGGCGGGATGCGCCAGCGCGTGATGATCGCCATGGCGCTTCTGTGCGAGCCGGAATTGCTGATTGCCGACGAACCCACCACCGCCCTGGATGTGACCGTGCAGGCCCAGATCTTGGAACTGTTGGGCGATCTTAAGCGGGAAATGAATACCGCGATTGTCATGATCACCCATGATTTGGGCGTGGTGGCCGGTATTTGTGACCATGTGCAAGTGATGTATGCCGGGCGAATTATTGAAAGTGCGACGGTCAACGAATTGTTTGCCAACCCGCAACATCCCTATACCGCCGGGTTGCTGGCATCCTCCCCGCGCCTTGATGTGGTGAATGAGGACGAAAAACTTACCACCATTGCCGGGCAGCCGCCCAACTTGCAACATCTGCCCGCCGGGTGCAGTTTCGCCCCGCGCTGCCCCCATGCGATGGACCGGTGCCTCAGCGAACTGCCACGCCCCCGGCCCACCGAAGACAGCACCGCAGATACCCCCCATAGCAAGGCGTGCCATCTAGACGACAATAAGGGACTTGCCGCATGACAGTTGAACCCGTGCTTTTGGATGTCAAAGACCTGAAGGTGCATTTCGATGTTCCGGCCGGTGGCATTCTGTTTAAAAAATCGGTGCCGTTAAAAGCGGTTGATGGTGTCAGCTTTCAGATCAAGGCAGGGGAAACCCTGGGTGTTGTCGGAGAATCGGGCTGTGGAAAATCCACGCTGGGCCGTGCCATTTTGCGCCTGATCGAGCCCAGTGCAGGCGAAGCCGTTTGGCTGGGCCGTGATTTGGCATCGATCAATCACAAGCAAATGCAGGCCCTGCGCGCCGACCTGCAAATCATCTTTCAGGACCCGCTGGCATCGCTTGACCCACGTATGACCATTGGCCAGATCATTGCCGAACCGCTGATTACGCATCGCCCGGAACTCTCCAAGGCCCAGGTGCGCGATGAAGTCCGCGAAATCATGGCCCGAGTGGGCCTGATGCCGGAAATGATCAACCGTTATGCCCATGAATTTTCCGGCGGGCAGTGCCAACGTATCGGCATTGCCCGGGCAATGGTGCTGCGCCCCAAACTGATTGTTTGTGACGAGGCGGTTTCCGCCCTGGACGTTTCCATTCAGGCGCAAATCGTTAATCTATTGCAGGAATTGCAGCGCGAATTTGGCCTGGCCTTGCTGTTTATCAGCCATGACCTGTCGGTCGTGCGCCATATCAGCCATCGTATTTTGGTGCTGTATCTGGGCAATGTGATGGAGGTTGCCGACCGCGACACCATCTATAACGTACCCAAGCACCCCTATACCAAGGCGCTGATTTCGGCGGTGCCCATTCCCGACCCGGTGCTCGAACGCAAAAAGGAACGCATCGTGCTCAGCGGCGAATTGCCCAGCCCGATCAACCCGCCATCGGGATGCGTGTTTCGCACGCGCTGCCCGTTTGCCCGGGAAAAATGCGCGCAGGATGTTCCCGAAATTCAAAATCTGGGGGCCAAGCACCAGGTGGCCTGCCATTTCCATGAAGAAATGTAAAACGCCCCCTCAAACATGATAAAAGGGGGCGTCATGATAGCCACATGACGCCCCCTTTTTTAATCAATAATCGGCCAGATCAACCATTTCCAATGTATCGATAATCTTGGTCCGGTCCTCGCCACGGCGTTTGAAATAAACCAGCGCATAGGGGGCGGCAGTGTCGATGGCCTTTTGCATCACACGTTCAAAATCATCGGGTGTGACCATTTTGGTATCATTGATCCTGGTAATGAAATCGCCCTTTCTAAAACCGGCCTGATCCCCCTGCCCCATCGTTTCCATGCGGTCCACGACAAGCCCCTTGGTACCTTTGGGCAGTTCAAGCTTTTCCCAGGCTTTCTCATTGGCCGGGACCAGTTCCAGCCCCATCACCTTTTTGCGGCCATCATCCTTGGGCGTTTTACCCAAAATCCGCTCGCGCTCTGCCTGGCGGCGGCGGCTTTTGGC
>JBNKVZ010000166.1:4177-9630 GCA_050299455.1 Thalassospira sp. | reverse complement strand
CTCCACCGGGGGCCGGGAAAACCACGATGGTGCCGCTTGCTTTGTTGGGGGCGGACTGGCTGGCGGGGCGCAAGATTGTGATGCTGGAACCGCGCCGGTTGGCGGCACGCGCCAGTGCCCGGCGCATGGCGCAATTGCTGGGTGAAAAGGTGGGCGAAACGGTGGGCTATCGGGTGCGCTTTGAAAGCCGCGTGTCGGCCAAAACCCGGATCGAGGTGGTGACAGAAGGTATTCTGGTCCGCCAAATTCAGGATGACCCGGAACTGACCGGCATTGCCGCCCTGATATTTGACGAATTCCACGAACGATCACTGGATGCCGATTTGGGCCTGGCCCTGGCATTGGAAAGCCAGGCGGCCTTGCGCGATGATTTGCGCATTCTGGTGATGTCGGCAACATTGGATGGCGGGCCAATTGCCGGGCTGATGGGCGATTGCCCGGTGATTACCAGCGAAGGGCGGGCCTATCCGGTTGAAACCACCTATATGCCGCCCAAACCCAATGAACGGATCGAGGCGGCGATGCTGGCCGCCCTTCGGGATGCGCTGGCAAACCAGACAGGCTCCATATTGGCGTTTTTGCCCGGTCAGGGCGAAATCAACCGGGTGGAGGGGCTTTTAAAATCGGCCTTATCGGCGGAGGACCGCGTTATTGTCGCCCCGCTTTATGGCGCGATGGATGCCAAGGCGCAGGACCTTGCCATTCAACCGGCCCCCAATGGTTTTCGCAAGGTGGTGCTGGCAACCGCGATTGCCGAAACCAGCCTGACGATTGATGGTATTCGCGTGGTGGTGGATTGCGGTCTGCAGCGCCTGCCACGGTTTGACCCGGCATCGGGCATGACGCGGCTGGTAACGGTGAAATCATCGCAGGCCAGTGCCGAACAGCGACGCGGCCGCGCCGGGCGACTGGAACCGGGTATTTGTTACCGCCTGTGGAGCGAGGCGGAACATCGCGCCCGCCCGCAATTTAGCGCCCCCGAAATAGCCGAGGCCGATTTGGCGCCGCTTACGCTGGAACTGGCGCGTTGGGGTGTGGCGGATGTGACAAGCCTGCCCTGGCTTGATGTGCCCGATGCTGCCAAAATTGACCAGGCCCGCGATGTGTTGCGCAGGTTGGAGGCATTGGATGATGCCGGGCGCATCACCGCGATGGGGCAGGCGATGGCCGCCCTGCCGGTGCATCCGCGTTTGGCACATATGATGGTGCGGGGGCTGGAAATTGGCTTGGCCGATGCGGCCTGTGCGCTGGCGGCCTTGCTGTCGGACCGGGATTTTATGCGCAATGCCGGGGCGGATTTGCGCCAAAGGCTTGAGGCGATGGAACGGGGTCGGGCACCAGGCATGATGATGGAGGCCAAGCGCCAGCTTTCGCGCCGTTTGGCCCAGGCAGCAAAGGAATTGTCCCTTGGGAAAGGTGGCAATGAAAGCCGCAAACAGCCCGATTTTGCCGATGAGGCCGGGTTGCTGGTTGCCTTTGCTTACCCGGACCGGATTGGCGAACGCCGCCGCGGTGGCGAGGCCCGTTATCGCCTGTCCGGCGGGCGCGGTGGCATTTTGCCGCGTGAAGACCGGCTGGCAAATGAACAATGGCTTGCGGTGGCAGAGCTTGACGGGCAATCGCGCGAAGCAAAGATTTATCTGGCCGCCCCCCTGTCGCAGGCCACGCTGGAGGAATTTTTTGCCAGCCAGATCACCGCAGGGACCGAGGTTTTCTGGGATGCCCAAAACGATATGGTGGTGGCACGGTTTCAAAGGCGGATCGGAGCGCTGGTTTTGGAGGAAAAACCGGTCCATGACGCCGTCGCCCCCGACAAACTGGCCCAGGCGATGACGGATGGTGTGCGCAAAATGGGCCTGTCCTGCCTGCCCTGGGAGAGGGAAAGCGAACATCTGCGCGCCCGGCTCGCCTTTTTGCATGGTCTGGAGCCGGAAACCTGGCCGGATATGAGCGATGCGGGTTTGTTGGATCGCCTTGAAAGCTGGTTGATGCCCTATTTGTCCGGCATTGTGCGCAAAGCCCAGTTGCGGCAGGTAAATTTAAGCGAGGCGATGGTTTCCACCATCGACTGGACCCAGCAACAGCAAATTGCCAAACTGGCGCCGAGCCATTGGACGGTGCCGACCGGGTCGCATATCCGTATTGATTACCGGCCCGAAGGCCCGGCCTTGCCGGTGCGATTACAGGAAATGTTTGGCGCAACCGAAACCCCGAAAATCGCCAATGGCCGGGTGGCGGTGACGTTGCATTTGCTCTCTCCGGCACAGCGCCCGTTACAGGTAACGTCCGATCTGGTCGGGTTTTGGCAAGGGTCCTATGCGCAGGTAAAGGCGGAAATGAAGGGGCGATACCCCAAACATTACTGGCCCGACGACCCTTTGCAGGCGGAACCAACCCGGCGGGTGAAACGACCCAATAATTAGACAAATTTGATGTTGCGCAGGTTTTTGACGGCCAAAATGCGTTAAGCTGACTGTCAGGCACGTATGTTTGACTGATATATCAAGATGATATCCCTGATACATATTTGAATAACAGCTTTGGCAGGCAGTGATGACGCAACAGCGCGTGAAAGAAAAACATCTGGTCGAGCGGGTGGGATGGCTGCGTGCGGCGATCATGGGGGCCAATGACGGCATCGTATCGATTGCCAGTTTGATTGTCGGTGTGGCGGCGGCCAGTCCGGCGCGGGCCGATGTGCTTTTGGCGGGCTTTGCCGGTTTGATGGCCGGGGCCATGTCGATGGCGGCGGGGGAATATGTGTCGGTCAGTTCACAATCCGATACGGAAAAGGCCGACCTGGACCGGGAGCGCCATGAACATGAAATTGACCCCGAAGGCGAATTGGTTGAACTGGCGGCAATTTACCAAAATCGCGGGCTGGATGCCAAACTGGCGATGAATGTCGCCCGGCAAATGATGGCTGGTGATGGCATTGCCGCCCATGCCCGCGATGAATTGGGCTTATCACCCGTCAATACTGCCCGCCCGTTGCAGGCCGCGGCAACATCGGCGCTGATGTTTGCGCTGGGGGCTGCCTTGCCCCTATTGGCGGTATTGTGGGCCCCGGTCACCGCGATGATCCCGGCTGTGGGGGTGGCGGCTTTGCTGGCGCTGGCTATTTTGGGCGGCTTTGGCGCGCATATTGGCGGCGCTCCCAAGATACGGGCGATTGTACGGGTGGTTTTTTGGGGTGTTGTTGCAATGGTGGCAACCGCCGCCATCGGCCGGCTGGTGGGGACGGTGGTTTAAATTTTTCGTTTTTTTCGGAATGCAGGGTTTTTCAAAAGGCAGGTTATGTCAGCAGGTGTTAACTGCCATGGTTTTGCCCGGTATTTTCTGGCAGCATGAAAACCGGTTTTCACGGATATATCAGGCCCGCAAATGCCAAGTGCTGCAACCCCGCTATTAAACGTTGCCAATGTAAAGCGCAGCATGGCGTTTTACCGGTGTCTTGGTTTTGGCGTGGTCGCACAGACGATTGATGATTTCAGCGACGAGCCGGTTTGGGCGATGCTGGAAAGTTTGCCGGAAACCGAAAACGAGACGGAAACTCAGCCCAAAACTGATGCGGATACTTCCCCATCTGAGCCGGTACGCCTGATGTTGGCGGCACATGGCGGGGTATCGCATGAAGAACGTCAAATGCGCCCGTCTTTTAGCGGCATGGTGTGGTTTCTGGAATGCGATGATGTTGGCGCGCTGTATGACGTGTTGGTCGCGCAGGGATACGCCCCGGAACCGGTGGTGACGTTGGAGGAGGATGGCAAAGGGCAGGATCGCGGGCAATTTTTTGTTCGGGACCCGGATGGCTATGAGATTGCGATCACCGGGCCGGACCGGCGGGGGTTAACGCCATAAAGCCTGCAATGCAGCCTAATGGGGCATCTTCCCAACCACCTGGCGTTGCTCAGGGATAGCGGATGGCAAGGACTTCCAGTTCATCCTCGCCTGCCGGGGTTTTAAGGGTAATGACATCGCCGACCTGGCATTTCATAAGGGCGCGGGCAACCGGGGAGACCCAGCTTATTTTACCCTGCAGGCTTTCGGCTTCATCCTCGCCGACGATGCGAATGGTTTTTTCCTCGTCCCGGGCATTTATATAGGTGACTTCGGCACCAAAAAACACGCGGGAATGATCCGGCTGGTCTTCGGAGCGGACAACCACGGCATCTTCGATCCGTTTGCGCAGATAGCGCACCCGCCGGTCAATTTCGCGCAGGCGTTTTTTGCCGTAAATGTAATCGCCATTTTCGCTGCGATCGCCATTTCCTGCCGCCCATGACACAACAGCCACGGTTTCGGGCCGTTCCTTTTTCCAAAGGTGGTCCAATTCGTTGCGCAGGGCGTCAAGGCCTTCGGGGGTAATGTATATCGGTTTGTCCATGCCCGGGTTTTTATCGCAAACAGCAAGTAACGAAAAGAGGGATCTGTAGGAAAGACAGGACAGCTTCCAAAAGCGAAAGCTGCCCTGAAAAATGTCGACGCGTTATTTTTCCGGTGCGGGGTGCTTAGAGTTGTCCGGCACGCTCGAGGCTGGCGTCTTCAGCGATATGTGACATTTGCGGATCGACAAAATCATTGAGAATGACAACCGGGAAGGCACTGTTGAACTTGGCCAGATTCTGTTCTGCCCAGGAATAGGTGGTGCAGTCAAAATACGCCTTGGTCATCAGAAGGGGCGATGTGGCATCGCTGGTGCAGGCCGCAAGCCCTGGCCACAGGGCGCTGACGCCGCTGGCCGTGCCCTGCAATTGCAACACGGTATAGGCATCACCACGTGGCGGCGTGGTTTGCATGTGTTTGAGTTGATTGAGAATGGGGTCGGGTGTCAGGGTGGCATAGGCACTGTCGCTGTAGGAATCGTATTTTGATGCGTCGTTGAAGCCGACACCGTTATTGAGAAAGAGCAGCCGTTTATTGGCCTTGATCAGGTCGTTATAGCTGGTGGATGTATCGGACGGGCCGCCATAGGTGATGCCTGAGCCGGAAAGGGCGGCATCAATAGCTTGCTTGAGGGTATCAGCCGTGGGTTTCATTGCATTATCATAGAAACCGGCAAACCCCAGACTGACCACGACGATTTCACCGGGATGGGCTTTAAGCCAGGTGACGGTTTCCCGGAGGAAATCGGTATAGGCCATGCCGGGGATCATGTTGTGCTGATGGTAAAGACCATCGCCTGACGCCACCGATATTCCCTGGATTTTGGCGTTATAGCCAGGCCGGAAATCAAAATAGCGGGTGCCAAGATTGAGCATGTTGGTAATGGTGTCTTTTTGTGTGATCGCCAGATTGATAATCACCCGTTCGATCAGTGAGCTTGCTGCAATACTGAGCACGCTAATGATGGCCCCGATGGCCACGCCCAGAAACAATGCCAAAGACCCGAACACGGCAGTGGCGATGAAACCGTATTTTTTGATGTTGCTGACCAGTTCGGAAATTTTCTG
>JBNKVZ010000166.1:0-4078 GCA_050299455.1 Thalassospira sp. | reverse complement strand
GCTGGTATTCATCCCGGCATCATGGGCACCGGGCAGGACAAAGCTGCTGAAAGGTTTTGTCCCCGCATTACTGTTGCCAGCGACCATTTTTGCCATCCAGTCGGGCCGGTTGGCATCGCCAATACAGGCATAGTTTTGATGGTGGCTGGTATAGCTGACATCGCCATACCCCGACCCGGCATCATAAAAGCCATAGCTGACAACGGCCTTGCTGGTGATCTGGGCCTGCTGATTTTTCAGCATGTTGTTCATGTTGGAATTGGAGATGTTGCCCGTCAGGCCGTTGACCTCGCAACTGCGATGGACATTCGCTGCCGTCATCGAATAATCGCCACTGACGTGAAAGGGCAGGTCGGTATTGACTTCGATGTGACGGCTGAAAATGACGCCAGGTGTTGTGTCGTTGATGGTGTTGGTATGGCTGGCGCCGGGCTGCTTTATGGCAAAAGAAACCGGCAGCCCTGTTTCAGGAGTAAAGCCATAAAGGTCCATTCCCTTGCTGGGCATAATGAAGACTCCATGCTGATTGAAAGGGGTTTATCTGCATGGTTATGGTTGTTTTGTTTTTGATATGATTGAAGGAAGTTATTTGGAATTAATTTTTCACATTTTGCATTTTCGCAGATGTATTTGTGTTTTCTGATTTAATCCTGTGACGGTTTTTTACCTTTATTTTTACATTACCGTTTTAAGCGGCGTTCTTTGCTTTTGCGTCGGGTTCTGCTGGAATCGTGGCGAGCGGAAAGTGCTAAAATAAAAGCGATCTTTCATTGTGAAAAACCGCTTTATGAAGGGTGGGTATACGGGCTTTATGCCCTGCCTGTTGCGCCCTTTTCGGTGCGTAATGCAGTATCATCAATGGGCATATGAACAAGGGCGGCGAAGATGCCAAGGGCGATGGACAGGATCCAGATGGCGTCAAAGCTGCCGGTCATGTCATAGAGCAGGCCCCCCAGCCAGGCGCCGAAAAAGGCACCGATTTGGTGGCTGAGCATGACCAGGCCAAACAGGGTTGCCATATAGCGCGGGCCGAAAACCTGGGCGACGATACCGCTGGTGAGTGGTACGGTCGAAAGCCAAAGAGCGCCCATTAATGCGGAAAACAGCCAGATGGTTTCGGCGGTTTTGGGCGAGATCAGGAAAACGAAAATCACCAGCGCGCGGGTGCCGTAAATGAGCGACAAGCCCCATTTTTTGCGCCAGCGCCCGCCAAACCAGCCCGCGGTTAAGGTGCCGACAATGTTAAACAGGCCAATAATCGCCAGACCATTGGAGGCAACCGAAGGCGGAAGCCCGCACAGCTGGGTGAAGGTGGGCAGATGGGTGGCAATGACCGCAATGTGAAAGCCACACACAAAGAACCCGGCATTAAGCAGTAAAAAACCGCGATGTTTGCGGGCCTCGTTAAAGGCGTCGATCAGGCTGGTGGGGCCAAGGTCAATGGCGGCGGTGGCACTGCCGGGGCTGTGACTGGCCCGGCCAGTCAGGGCGAAGGCGGCAGGCACGATAACAAGGCTGATGAGCGCGATCATGGTCAGCGCACTGACATATCCTAACCCCGAATTAAGCGCCTGAGTGGTGGGGGCCATAATGAACTGGCCGATGGAGCCACCCGCACTGGCAAGGCCAAGGACAAAGCTGCGGCGATGGGGCGGGAAAACCCGGCTGATGGCGGCCAGAACCACCGGAAAGCTGGAGGCACCAACCCCAATGCCGATGATAAGACCCGCACTGGCATAAAGGGCGCCAGGCGAGGCGGATTGCCCCATCAGATACAAACCGCCTGCATAAAAAACCGAGGCCCCGATGAGCGTGCGCGTGGTGCCAAAACGGTCCGCCAAGGCCCCGGCAATGGGGGCGGAAAGGCCCCATAACAGGTTTTGAATGGCAAAGGCGAGGCCGAAGACCGATGCGCTCCAGCCCGTTGCTGTGAGCATGTCGGGGATGAACAGACCCAAAGAGGGCCGAATACCAAGATTGGCGGCAAGAACCAGCCCGCCGCTAAACAGGACCAGCCAGGGGAACCATTTTGCCGTTTTGAGGGAAGGGGACATGGTGCCTCGCACTTTGGAATGATGTGACAATGACAGATACTATGCCAAGCGTCATTTCATGCGTCCAATTCATTGGGTTTATGAATTCAATTACATTTGTGCATTATCTGTGAGGGCCATGTTGGTGCTGTCGTTGGCGGCCTGACGGATAATGTCGATCAGGCCATCGAGCACGCGATTGACATCCGGCGTGGTGGCGCGGCGCAGCAGGACGACCTGCATGGGCCAGCGGGCATCGGCAATATCGAGAAGGGCGATATTGCCAGCGGAGCGACTGAGCCTTGCATAGCGTTCGGCGGTGATGCCATAGCCGACACCCGCAGCAACCATTTCGATTTGCAAATCCAGCGCCGAGACTTCGAGCACGGATGAGAAAGACAAGCCGTGCCGGTGGGCCAGCAAATTGCCAAGGGCGCGAAAGGAGCATCCTTCGGGCATCAGCACCATTGGACGCCGGGCCAGATCGTGAATGCTGGTGGGCGGTGTTGGGTCATTGGCCGGGCCAATGGGCACGACCTGATCGTCAAACAGGGTATCAATATGGATGGATTTGGGGAAATCAGTGCTGGCAATGCCGCCAATACCGGTTTGGGGTTCGTTAAGGGCCAGCAGCGCATCAATTTCGCCCCGACGGAAAAGGGGCAGCATTTCACTGGCCCAGCCGGTGCGCAGGCCTAGCTGGTTTTTCGGGAAATTCTGGTGCAGGTGACGGAGGGTTTTAGCGGTGACAAGCGGGGCCACCCCATAGGATACGCCAATTTTAAGCGGCCCTTGCGGCAAGGTGCCGGTTTTGACCATTTCGGTAAAGCCGGACAGACGGCGCAACAGGTCGCGGGCCTCGGCCAAGGCGCGCTGTCCGGCCGGGGTGGGGCGCAGGGGTTTGACGCTGCGGTCAAACAGGTCACAGCCGGTATGGTTTTCAAGGCGCTGGATACGGCGGGTGACGGCGGGCTGGGTCAGGCCCAGGCGCGTGGCGGCCCCGTGAAAGGACTTTTCTTCGGCAACGGCGATCAGGGTTTGTAATTCGCGGGTATCCATCGCGTCCTCCGTTCCGCATAAAACTGGCGGTGACGGTTCGATGATGCGGCAAAGTGATCAAATTTGGCAATATGATTAATTTTAGGAATGACCGACCGGGCGCCTTTTAGATGGCGGAATCGGTAGCGGCCTTTGTTGCATGTTTGGCCTTATAGGCCGCCGAGGCCGCGCTATAACCGCCTTCGCCCCCATCAAGAAAATGAAAGTGATCATCCTGCATCACAGTGGGGACGATGCAGGTCATAATTGCGGTTTTTTGCTGGTGCAGGCCAAAGCCGATATGACCGGCTTCTTCACCGTCGGAAAGGATTTTTTGCAATTGTGCAAGTTGGTCGGCGGTGCAATTGACCGTCATGAACAGGGCATCGCCAAATTTGCGGTAATCGGTATTGAGTGCTGTATAGCGGCGATAATGGGCCGGGTCGAAATTGCCAAGTTTCCAGCCGGTTTTATCGAGAATGAAGGCAAGTGCTGCGGTGAGCACTACTTTGATTTGGGCCATGAAAAGGGAGCCGTTGCCGGTTCGGTTGGCCTTTGCCTCAAGCCGGAGACCGGCCGGGGGAAAGCGAAAACGGGGCCCTTTGACGCGCACCGGATGGGCGCTGCAGGGGTTTTGATCCAGCAAGGCAAGGATTTTGCCGATGATGGCATCAAATTCATCCCGATGATGGGCGGGCTGAACAATAAGCGAGATGATAGACCCGTTTTTTGAAGCCGTAATCGGCGACCAGCGGCAGGACAGACCGGTCAGGTCTGGTTGGGTGCCGGGTGGGGCGGCGGCGATGTGATGGTCGTTCCGGGTTTTCATTTGCGTTTCGGCCCATTGCAGCCCCTGGCCGTTAAACATGGCATAGCTGACGGCATCGGAAACCGCATAGCGGGCAACACGCACATCGCGCCCGGCGGCGCGAATGTCACCGATGCCAAACAGGGCAACACGCAATTCCAGGCCCAGATCATCGGCCACCCAGCGCCGGGTTGCTGCC
>JBNKVZ010000165.1:0-9807 GCA_050299455.1 Thalassospira sp. | reverse complement strand
GTCAAAACCGCTTTTGGCGCATTGTACGGAATGTGCAAAATGTATTTCGGCCTGCCCGGAACACATCCTGGCCTTAGATAACCAGCAAAAACCGATCCTTGATTTCACCAAGGGCGAATGCACCTTCTGCAAGGCCTGCGTGAACAATTGCCCGGAAGATGTATTTGCCGACCCAACCCGGAATCCCCCCTGGCACCTGGATGTAACAATTGCCCCAAGCTGCTTTTGCGAGGCGGGCATCTTTTGCCGTTCCTGCGGGGATGCCTGCCCGCAGGATGCCATACATTTTGTCCCGCAAATGGGCGGCAGGGCGCGCGTTGTGATTGATCACGATACTTGCAATGGCTGCGGGGCCTGCCTGGGCACCTGCCCCGCCCGTGCCATTACCATTTCCCCCGCAACAGAGAACCGACATGGATAACCAGCCAGACGTCATTTCCAGCATCATCGTGCAGGTTCGCCCCACGAAAATGTCGGCGATTATCGAACGCCTGAAGAACTTTCCAACAACGGAAATCAGCGCCACCAGCCCCAATGGCAAAATCATCATTGTCATGGAGGCCGAAAGCGACCGCGTGCTTGCCAATAATATGGACGACATCACCACAATCGAGGGTGTTCTTGGCGTCAATCTGGTTTTTCACCACAGCGAAAACGCGCGCTAATCATTCCGTTAAATAAAGACACCCCGCCAAAGAGGGATCAGAAGATGTTTAAAACAAAGGTTTCCCGTCGCGATATTTTAAAGGCGCAAGCCGCCGCCATCGCAGCAACAGCGGCGGGCATTAGCGTTCCCGCAGCGGCCCAGAACCTCATTACCGACGCCGACCATACACACCTAAAATGGTCCAAGGCGCCCTGTCGCTTTTGTGGAACGGGCTGTTCGGTGATGGTGGCAACCAAGGACAACCATGTCGTTGCCACACATGGCGATATGTTATCGCCCGTCAATCGGGGCCTTAATTGTGTCAAAGGCTATTTCCTGTCCAAAATCATGTATGGCGAGGACCGCCTGACACAGCCGTTACTGCGCAAAACCAACGGCGTTTATGACAAAAATGGCGAATTCGAACCCGTATCCTGGGACGAAGCCTTTGACATCATGGCGGAAAAATGGAAGGCCGCGCTTAATACCAAAGGCCCGACCTCGGTTGGTATGTTCGGGTCCGGGCAATGGACGGTGTGGGAAGGATATGCGGCATCCAAACTGATGAAGGCCGGGTTTCGTTCCAATAATATCGACCCCAATGCCCGCCATTGCATGGCATCCGCCGTCGTTGGTTTCATGCGCACCTTTGGCATGGACGAACCAATGGGCTGTTATGACGACATGGAAGCCGCCGATGCCTTTGTGCTGTGGGGCTCCAACATGGCCGAAATGCACCCCATTTTATGGACCCGGGTTACCGACCGGCGGCTTTCAGCCCCGCATGTGAAGGTGGCTGTCTTGTCAACCTACCGGCATCGCTGTTTTGACCTTGCCGATATTCCAATGGTCTTTACCCCGCAAACCGACCTTGTGATCCTTAATTATATTGCCAATCACATTATTCAAACCGGCCGCGTCAATACGGATTTCGTCAATAAGCATACAATCTTTCGTCGGGGCACAACGGATATCGGCTATGGCCTGCGCCCCGAAGACCCACGCCAACAGGCCGCGCGAAACGCCAATAAGGCGGGCGGCTCTACCGACATGACCTTTGAGGAATTCGCAGCCTTTGTTTCCGATTATACCCTTGAAAAGGCGCATGAAATGTCGGGTGTGCCCAAAGAACGGCTTGAAGCCTTGGCCGAACTTTATGCCGACCCTAAAATCAAGGTGACATCATTTTGGACAATGGGTTTTAACCAGCATACGCGCGGGGTTTGGGCCAATAATCTGTGTTATAATATTCATCTTCTGACCGGCAAAATCGCATCGCCGGGCAATTCACCTTTTTCCCTGACCGGGCAGCCATCCGCGTGTGGCACCGCACGCGAAGTGGGCACCTTTTCCCACCGCCTTCCTGCCGACATGGTTGTCACCAACCCGGAACATCGCGCCAAGGCAGAAGAAATCTGGCGGCTGCCCTCTGGCACCATTCCGGGAAAAGTCGGCTATCATGCGGTGTTGCAAAACCGCATGCTCAAGGATGGCAAGCTGAATGCCTATTGGGTGCAATGCACCAACAATATGCAGGCTGCGGCCAATATGAACAATGAAGGCTGGCCCGGTTATCGCAACCCGGAAAACTTCATTGTTGTTTCCGATGTTTACCCCACCGTGACCTGCCAGGCCGCCGATCTGATTTTGCCCACCGCGATGTGGGTTGAAAAAGAAGGTTGTTACGGCAATGCCGAACGCCGCACCCATATGTGGCACCAGCTGGTTCGTGCGCCGGGCGAGGCAAAATCGGACCTGTGGCAGGTTATGGAATTTTCCAAACGCTTTGCCATCGAGGATGTCTGGCCGGAAGAACTGCTTGCAAAAGCCCCCGAAATGCGGGGCAAAAGCCTGTATGAGGTGCTGTTTGAAAATGGCAACGTCAATAAATACCCCTTAGAAGACACCGCACCCGATTACGAAAACCACGAAGCCACGCATTTTGGGTTCTATGTGCAAAAGGGCCTGTTTGAGGAATATGCAAGTTTTGGCCGGGGGCACGGCCACGACCTGGCCCCGTTTGACCGTTACCACGAAACCCGTGGCCTGCGATGGCCGGTTGTCGATGGCAAGGAAACCCGCTGGCGCTATCGCGAGGGATATGACCCCTATGTCAAAGCCGGTGCGGGGATCGAATTTTATGGTCATTCCGATGGCAAGGCCCGCATTTTCGCCCTGCCCTATGAACCGGCCGCCGAAAGCCCGGATGAAGAATATCCCTTCTGGCTGTCAACCGGGCGCGTGCTGGAGCACTGGCATTCCGGCTCGATGACGGAACGTGTGCCGGAACTTTACCGCGCGTTTCCCAATGCCGTGTGTTTCATCCATCCCGAGGATGCACAAAGTATCGGGGTGCGCCGGGGCGATGAGGTTCGTGTGCAATCCCGCCGGGGTGAAATACGCACCCGCATTGAAACGCGCGGCCGCAACCGCCCGCCGCGCGGGTTGGTGTTCGTCCCGTGGTTTGATGCCAGCGAACTGATCAACAAAGTCACACTCGATGCAACCGACCCGCTGTCCAAACAGACGGACTTTAAAAAGTGCGCTGTTCGGATTGAAAAAATATAAAGGGGAGGGAAAACAATGAAGAATGGTCTGACATGGCTCACAACAGCGCTCACAACAGCCTTGGCGGCCCTGCTCATTGCGGGCACCGCCCTTGCGGCAGACCCAATCACGACATTTCGCCATGCCCCGCCCGACCAAGAGGACGCGGCACCGCGTATGCAGAATTTTGAAGATAACAACATCCGCCGCCCGCGCAATTACCCGGAACAGCCCCCCACCATTCCGCACGACATTGCAGGATACCAGATTGACCGGAACGCCAATAAATGCCTGTCCTGCCATGCCCGGTCCCGCATCGAAGACAGCGGTGCCCCGATGGTCTCAATCACGCATTTCATGGACCGTGACGGGCAGTTTCTGGCCGCGATAAGCCCGCGGCGCTATTTTTGTACCCAGTGCCATGTTCCCCGGCAGGACGTAAAACTGCCTGTTGGCAACAGTTTCATCGATATCGATAAATTGTTGCCCCACAGCACCCTCCGTATTGCGAAATAAGGAGACACCCGATGA
The DNA here is from genome assembly GCA_050299455.1 of Thalassospira sp. Classification (GTDB taxonomy): domain Bacteria; phylum Pseudomonadota; class Alphaproteobacteria; order Rhodospirillales; family Thalassospiraceae; genus Thalassospira. The sequence goes on along the minus strand of JBNKVZ010000165.1, from coordinate 6,083 downwards.
TGGATCTTCTGAAACGCTATTGGCGGGTGTTAAATCGGCCCAGCACCCATTTCAGCCTGGCTTTTCTCACACTGGGCGGGTTTATCGCCGGGGTGATTTTTTGGGGTGGGTTCAATACAGCGCTTGAAGCCACCAATACCGAACGCTTTTGCATTTCGTGCCATGAAATGCGCGACAATGTGTATGCCGAATTGCAATCAACGGTGCATTACACCAACCATTCCGGTGTCAGGGCCACCTGCCCCGATTGCCATGTGCCCCATCAATGGACCGACAAAATTGCCCGCAAAATGCAGGCCTCCAAGGAGGTTTGGGGCGCAATTTTTGGCACAATCAACACACGGGAAAAATTCCTTGATAAACGCCTCACACTGGCCCGGCACGAATGGGCCCGCCTTGAGGCAAACAATTCGCTGGAATGCCGAAACTGCCATTCTGCAAATTCAATGGACATCACCAAACAAAGCCCCCGCGCAGCGGATGCACACGAAAAATTCCTGTTTACCGGGGAAAAAACCTGCATCGACTGCCATAAGGGCATTGCCCACAACCTGCCCAATATGTCCGGCATCCCGGAATGGCAATGAACAGGGCCTGATAAAAAGCTGGCTAAAAATGTGGTGCAAACCGCGCCACATTTTTTTGGCCCGGACGGCACACGCACAAACATTTGCCGCAACCGCCACCCCACCAGGGCAGGCAGACACAACCGCCTGTTAGCGCCTTGGTTTCCATGACAAAAAATATTCCGTCTTTCGCCCCGTAATATGGGAACAAATACCAATCAGGAGTGTTATTTGACTTCCGAAAGCGCTTTCGGTAACGTGAGACCCGCAAAAAGAATACAGATCCGGAATCATGCGCGCGTGGATGTAAAATAGCGGCGAAAACCGGCAGGAGGTTACGTGTCCAGACCGCCCAAACGGAATGAACCAATGACCATTGCCCGACTGGCCCAACATTTGGGGCTGTCAGAAGGGACCATTTCGCGTGCCTTGAATAACTATCCCGACATTGCCCAAAAAACCCGCAAACGGGTGCAAGAAGCCGCGCGTGAACTGGGCTATCGCCCATCTTCCAGTGCGCGCCGCCTCGCCCGCGGGATTATTGAAACCATCGGCTTTGTGTTGCCCACATGCCGCACCCAGCATTCCGATCCGTTTCTCGCCGAAATTCTCAATGGACTTGCCACCGAACTGGCCCTTCATGACTGGGACCTTCTGGTCACATCCGTGCCAGACGGGCATGACGAAGTCGATGTTATTGACCGGCTTGTCGGCTCTGGCAAAGTCGGCGGCTTTGTTGTTGCACGTACCCAGCGCGAAGATGCGCGGGTTGATTATTTGCGCAAAAGCGGCCTGCCCTTTGTCGTGCAGGGCCGCACCAATCAGCCCGACGATTATTCCTGGCTTGATATCGACAATGAACAGGCCTTCATCGAAGCCGTAACGTATCTGCGCGGTCTTGGGCATGTCAAAATCGCCTGCCTGGGCGGCGACCCGACGATGAATTTCGCCTGGCAACGCCGCAGCGGTTATATGCGTGCCATGAAAGAACAAAATGGCCATATCGGTGTGGGTTATTTGATTGATGGCATCACCGACGAACTGGTCGCGTTTCGCGCCGCACAGCGCCTGCTTGCCATTACCAAAAATGACCGCCCGACGGCAATTTTATGCGTCACCGATGCCGTTGCCATTGGCGCAATGCAGGCCGTTACCCGCGCTGGCCTCACGGTTGGCAAGGATATTTCAATTATGGGGTTTGATGGCCTGCCAATTGGCCGGGCCGTGCAACCCGCGCTGACCACATTACAGCAGGACAGTTACGAAATCGGCCGGGAAGCCGGACGCATAATTTTGGATTTAAGTACCACTTCGCCATCTGCCCCAACGCAGAAATTGTGGCAGGCAAAGTTGATGCCGCGCGCATCCGTCAACCCGCCGGCAGGGAGCCCGGCCTGACAATACACCGGACAAAACAAGGGAGGCTTAACAATGAAACTGAAATTTCCCCGTCTTCTGGCAATTGCCGCCATTGGACTGATGGCCAGCACATCCATCGCCAGTGCCCAATTACGGTTCTGGACCACTGAAGAACAGCCCGACCGCCTGGCCAAACAGCAGGAAATGGCCAAGGAATTTGAAAAGGAAACCGGGACGGCGGTCGAGGTTATTCCTGTTACGGAAACCGACCTTGGCAAACGCGCCACTGCGGCCTTTGCCGCCGGTGATTTGCCCGATGTCATTTACCTGACATTGCAGTATGTCCTGCCCTGGTCCGAGGCCGGTATTCTCGACACGGTGGCCAATGATGATGTCGTCAAGGAACTGGGCCCCAAAACCTTTACCGCCAAGGCCCTGCAAATGGCCGATTTCAACGGCGAAGTCGCCGCCGTCCCGTCTGATGGCTGGACGCAGATGGTGCTGTATCGCAAGGATTTGTTTGACGAAAAGGGCCTGGCCCCGCCCAACAGCTATGCCAATATCGAAGCCGCCATCAAGGCCCTGCACAATCCGCCCGAAATGTATGGTTTTGTCGCCGCCACCAAGGTCGATGAAAACTTCATGAGCCAGGTTCTCGAAGAAGTTTTCCTTGCCAATGGCGCCACCCCGATCAAACCCGATGGCAGCGTTGGTTTTGATAAAAAGAAACTGGTTGAATCGCTTAATTTCTACAAAACACTCGCCAAGGCATCGCCCCCGGGTGATCTGTATTGGAAACAATCACGCCAGGTTTATTTTGCTGGCAAGGCCGCGATGATCATTTGGTCGCCCTTCATCCTGGATGAACTGGCAGGCTTGCGTAACAGCAGCCCCCCCACCATCAATGATGACCCGACATCGACCGAACTTGCCAAAAAGACCGGCATTATCACCCGCCTGTCCGGCCCCTCAAACAAGGATGGGGCGGCCTGGGCCGATATTCGCTATTTCGGGGTAACAGCCGATGCCGATACCGACCCGGCAATGGAATTTGTCAAATTCTCGCTTGATCAGGGCTATACCCAAACCCTGTCGATTGCGCCCGAAGGCAAATTCCCGGTCCGCACCGGCACCAAGGATGACCCGGAAAAATTCCGCAAGGCCTGGATGACCCTGCCGGTAGGCGTGGACCGTAAAGAACCGCTTTCCGACATTTATTCAAAGGATGTGATCGATAACCTTATGAATGGTCTGGACAATGCGGATCGCTGGGGTGCGAAGGAAGGCAAACTGGCCGAAGCATCGCGCATCATTAATTCGCAGGTCATCAACCGCCTGACCCGCGAATTCATCGATGGGGAACGCAGTGCCGATGCCACTGCCGATCTGATCAACGAAGAAATCGCAAAAATTCAGTAAGCGATCTATTTCGCGCCAACCAACCGGCCAGGAACCCTGTTTTCCTGGCCGGGATGACGAGGCAGGCCAACAAACATGACCAGCGCACCATCCACACCCAAAAACCAAAGCCCCGCCCCCGGTCGCAAAAAACGCCGCATCGGCCCAATGGAACGGCGCGAGGCACGGCTGGCTTACAGCCTGCTTTTGCCCACCTTTGTCATTGTGCTGGGCATTGTCCTGTTTCCGCTGATTGCCAATTTCTGGATTTCGGCAAAGCCCGTAACCCTGGGCGATCTGCGCGCCCCGCGCATCATTGCTTCCGAACGGTTACGCGGCAAAATCGAAAAGGCGGGCGACGAAGCCAAAATCGAATATCGTTTGCGCAATTCCTCGCAAACCGCCGAAATCAAAAATGTTACCCTGACAGATACGCTGCCCGCCGGGTTAAGCCTTACCAAGGCTGATTCCCATTGCCGGGTTGAGGGCCGCAAAGTTTCTTGCCAGTTGGGCGATTGGCAAGGCGGCAAACGCGAACGGCTTTCCATCGCTGTGACGGCTGATCAGGCCTATATTGATAATCCCGTGCGCCCACGCAAAAGCGAACCGACCATAAGCGGCGATGCCGACAATATCCTAACCAATTCCGAATTCACCTTTGACAATTTTATCAATGTTTTCAATTCGCGCGAATTCTGGTCGGTCTTTTGGGTGACAATCGCCTATACCGTTTTTGGCACCGGCGGGGCGCTGGTTTTGGGGCTGTTTGCGGCACAATTGCTCAATAAACAATTTGCCGGGCGTTCGATCCTGCGTGGCTTGTTTTTATTTCCCTATGTTGCGCCGGTTATTGCCGTGGCCTTTACCTGGCTGATTTTGCTGGACCCGTTTTCGGGCACATTCAATGCCGTTTTGCAAAAAATGAACATTGCCCAGGAAGGCATCAATTTCTTTGGCTCCCGCACTGTTCCGGTCACCTTTTTTGGCATTACCTTTGAATTCCCGCTCGCCCTTGCCACCGTGATCGCGTTCGAAGCCTGGCGCTATTTCCCGCTCTCCTTCCTGTTCATTCTGGCGCGCATGCAGTCCATTTCATCGGACATGTATGAAGCCGCCGAAGTAGACGGGGCGACACCGCTTCAGCAATTCTGGCATATCTCGCTGCCGCAATTGATCGGCATTTTATCGACGCTGTTTTTGCTGCGCTTTATTTGGACCTTTAACAAATTCGACGACATCTTCCTGCTCACCGGCGGGGCGGCAGGCACCCGCACCCTGACCGTCGATGTCTATGAGCAAGGCTTTGCCCTGTCCAATCTGGGGGCCGGGGCGGCGGTTGCAGTGGTGATTTTCTTCATGCTGCTGATTTTCGCCATCGTCTATTTCCGTTTCGTCCATCGCGAGGATTCCTGACATGCGTATCGGAACCGGTTTTCTTCTTGCCATCTTCTCCGGGCTGTTTTGGGGGTTACTCGCCATTGCTATTGCTGGTATTTCCCTTACCCTTATTTCCGGCCTGCCTTCCGCCCCGATATTATCCGCCGGTGCCATGGCCGGCGCGGTAAGTGCCGCCATCATTATGTTGCGCAGCCCCAATTTGCGCACCAACGGGCTTTATCTGGCCGCCTTTATTGGTGCCATCATTGCCATGCTGGGCTTTTCCTTTGCCGCCCCCTTTACCGAACCCTTTACCAGCGCACCGGTTGGACAGGCGATTGCCATTGCCATCATTGCCGGTTCGGTAACACTGGCAAACCGCGCCTGCCTGGAAGGCATCGAAAGCGGCATGCTGACGCGCTATAAAATTGACGTCGTGATTGTCCGGGTATTGCGCGGTTTTGGCTTTGTCTTTTTCACTGTCATCGTGGTTTTGCCCTTCTATGTCATGCTGATGACCAGCCTGAAAAGCCAGCAAAGCCTGTTTCAAAACCCGCTGGATTTATCGGTTGATTTTTCGCAAGGCACCGCAAGCCTGTTTAACAGCTATGTCGAACTGTTCACCAAGTTCCATTTTGGCCGCTTCCTGCTGATTTCCACCATCGTGTCGGTTTGTACCGTCATCATCACCCTGGCCTTTTCCATTCCGGGTGCCTATGCGGTGGCACGGTTGCGGTTTCCGGGGCAAAACGTTCTGTCAAAATCGGTATTGCTGATTTATCTGGTGCCCATGATCGTGCTGGTTATTCCGCTTTATTCGGTATTTAGCCAGGTCGGTTTGCGCAATTCGATTTTGGGGTTGCTCATCGTTTACCCCGCCACCACCGTCCCCGTGGCACTTTACATGTTGCAGGGCTATTTTCGCGGGCTTCCGGTCGAGCTTGAAGAAGCCGGGCTGATGGATGGTTTGGGTCGTTTGGGCGTGATCTGGAAAATTACCCTGCCGCTGGCCCTGCCTGCTTTGGCATCGGTATCGCTTTATGTGTTCATGATCGCCTGGAACGAATTTTTGTTTGCCTTCATGTTCCTTGATGATCCCAATATTTTCACCCTGTCGCGCGGCGTTGTTTCGCTTAATTCATCCGAAGTCCCCCGCCAGCACCTGATGGCCGGGGCCGTTGTCGCCACGATCCCGATTTTGGTGATCTTTTTGTGGTTTGAACGGTTCCTGGTGCAAGGGCTGACCTCTGGCAGCGTGAAAGGATAACACGGTGATTGATCCTGAAACGACCGCTCGCCTGGATGAAGAAGCCCGCCGCATCCTGCGCGACAATGACAAAGGCGGTTATACCGTGCCCACAAAGGGGCTTTATCCCTTTCAAT
>JBNKVZ010000164.1:0-9846 GCA_050299455.1 Thalassospira sp. | reverse complement strand
GCTGGCACATCCCTCGCACATGATCACCCGGCAGGAGCAAACCGGCAACCTGCATCTGGCAGCTGAAATTGCCAGCCCAGAGGCCCGCTCTGCCGCCTTTGCCGAACTGGTCGGTGATTTGCACAATGATGGCGTGATCAAAAGCCTGCACGGCGAAAAATTCGATGTCCGCCCCACGCTGGCTGATGCGCCACTTTGTGTGATGGACCGTTCGGCCATGTCCTATTTCGGGTTTCGGTCTTGGGGGGTGCATTTAAACGGTTATGTGCGCAAGGCTGATGGCATCCATATGTGGATCGCGCACCGTTCCAAAACCAAACCCACCTATCCCGGCCAGCTTGATAATATGGTCGCGGGCGGCCAGCCCACCGGCTATGGCTTTCGCCAGAACATGATCAAGGAATGCGCCGAAGAGGCCAATATCCCCGAAATCCTGACGGCCAATATGAAGGCAGTTGGCACGGTTTCCTATGTCCATCAAACCGAAAAAGGCATAAAGCCCGATGTGATGGTCAATTATGACCTGGAACTTCCGCAGGATTTTGTGCCCCGGCCTGTCGATGGCGAAGTCAGCCATTTTGACCTGCTGCCCCTGGCCGAAATTGCCGACATCGTGCGCAACGGGTTTGATTTCAAATTCAATTGTGCGCTGGTGATCATCGATTTCCTGATCCGCCACGGCGTCATCACACCCGATAACGAACCCGATTATGCCGAACTGAGCATCGGCCTGCATCGCGACATTATACGCTGATCGTTTTACCTTTAATCAGCATCATTCTGCCGGAAATACCCTTCTGTCCGGCAAGGAAGGGCGCGACGGACTTAACGGGACTTCGTTCAAGGGGCTTAATGCTGCAGGGCGAAAGGTTATCCCGGCCCGAAGGGTTTGTGTTGGGCGACGTTTCGTGGCGTTACACCGTTTGACCGATCACCGCATCGCTTTGCACGCCGTGCCGTATCAAACGATATGCCCAAAACAAACACAATGATGCTGATTAAAGGCAAAGTGCCTTAAAGGTTTTATCTGCCCGACAAGCCTGCGTCCCAAACCGCAACGGGCTTAATGCCCGGCCTTGTCCTTGCCATCCATGCCAAAGGCGCTTAACGCCATCAGGGTCAGCTTCATGCGGGCATCCGGGTCCAGCGCATCCAGGTCGGCCTGTTTCTGGCGCATGGTACTTAACGCTTCCAAAATCAGCTTTTCGCGCCCCGGCGCCGATCCAGCCTTGGCCTGTCGGCCCTTTTCCTGGCCCAGCTTGTCATCGGCCTGTTTTAATGCGCCCAAAACCTCGGAAGAGGGGTTTTGCGCCTCGGTCAGGGTTTCGGCCAGGGCCATGGCACGGGCTTCTTCGGTGCTCATGCCCGTGGCTTCATGGGCCAGGGCACGGTCGGCAATGCGGCGTGCCTGACGGGCCTGGTCAGCCTGCTGGGCCGGGGTTTGCACCCGTGCTGCCGTGCCTGCGCCCCCGCCATAGGCAGCACTGGCCGCAGCCCGGTTGGCAGCAGCGTCGTGGGTTCCGCTTGCCGATGGGCGCGCATCAAGCGGGTCAACAGGCAAAGCCTGCGCATCCTGATAGGCGCGTAACGCCTCGCGCCCGCTTTTGCCAACAAAAACGCGTAACAGCGTTTCTTTAAGCATACCCATTAAACTTCCCTTCGCACATCTACCTGACGACAACCGGGGGTCTTGCCCCAACGGGGTGGATCATGCGCAGTCCTGCGCGTCCCGGATGAATATCATGCCGCAATATCGGCAAAAAATCACGGACCTTTATAAAGGCGCTCCTATTAAACGGACGAACGCGGCGTTAAGGATGCCGGCGACATCAGGCTTTCTTCCACCAGCAATAAAAACTGCATCAGGGCGCCGATATCGCCGGTGGCGAAATGGTCAATATCAAAAACGAAATCCACATTGTCCCGCGCGGGGTCATCCGGATGGCCGACAATGCCAAATTGCACATATTGCGCCCCCTGCGCATCGAGCGATGAAATAAGGTCGGCAACGCGCACCCTATCATCCCCGTCCGCCTGCAGGCGGATCAGGGCCAAAATATCGGCATCGCAATCCACAACCTGCCGGGCAATCGAAACCTCGTTAGACAGGGGTGGGGCAATATCAACATCAAAACCGCCATCGGCAAACAGGGTTGCCACGGATTTAAGCTGTTTTTCTTCCTGACGGGAGGCCGCAGCAATCAGAATACGGGGATGTCGGCCTTCTATCTCGGCAAAGCGCGACAACATGGAGGCAAGTTCACTAGAGGTCATGGCACCTCACAAAATAACCCGGCAGAAAAGCCGCCGGTAAACTCGGCACCAGCAAACAACAACCTGGCTGCCATTGGAAAGAAATATCTTATCACATCCCGCCTATGTCAGAGCAAGCATGCCCCTTCCCGCACCAAACTTTAAAATAGAAAAAGTCAAAATGCCAGCGGGTCGCGCCCCAATACCAGCGGATGCAAAGCCAGGATCACCCCATATAATATGATCCCGCCCACCACATCGCGCCAGTCCACCGCCCCTTTTAACAGGCCAGACAAGGAAAACCGCCGAGTCCCTGCTGCCAAGCGGTTAAATTCCGCCGCACCAAGCTGACGAAGGCGCATTTTTTCCATACGCGCCATCCCCAACAGCGCAAAAAGCGCACTGCCACCAAAAAATATCAGGGCCGCCAAATGGCCGTTGGGGAACAAATGTGCGCTGCCCCAAATCACCACACCCAATAACAGGGGATGGCGGGTAAAACGGTTAATGCCGGGATGGGCCGGGTCATAGCCCTTTGAACGACCAATGGAGAGCGGGCAAGGTTGATGCAGGGCCGCCACCCACAGCCAGCAAACCGGCAACATCGCAACAAGCGGAACCCAGTGGCTGCGCGGGTCATAGGGCCAAAGCGCGATGTAATCGGCCTGCAATTCCGCGGCGACAACCCAAATCAGCATGGCTATTGAAATTATCGAAAAAGCGAACAGATAAAGAGGTGTCCCCAAAGCAGAAACAAGCTGACGACGGAACATCCCGGGCAGAATATGGCCTGCCAAAAATGCAACAATGGAAATGAAAAACCACGTCAAAATGCGATCACCTCTTTACTTTGACGGCGCAACATGCAAATTGCCCTCCACGTTTCGCGCACCCTGAACGGGCAGCCTGTTGGCTTCGCCCCTTGCGCCGCGCGACTTTAGCGGATACCTCTTTATCCCTAATTGATTTTACGCAATAAATCTGGGTTTACCCCAAACATCGGAACACGGAATATACTCGAAATGAGCTGGACACCGGAAAAGATTGAATTGCTGACTTCGCTCTGGAATCAGGGTTGGACCACGGCACGCATCGGTGAAGAGCTGGGTGTGGGCAAGAATGCCGTTGTCGGCAAGGCGCACCGCCTGGGCCTGCCCAAACGTCCGTCGCCGATCCAGCGCCGCGCCGAGGAAACCGAAACCAAAAAGGCGCCGGCACCCAAGGTTCTGTCCAAGGGCATCAGCATCTACGACCTGGGGCCGGGCATGTGCCGCTGGCCGTTTGGCGACCCCGGTGATGACGATTTCCATTTCTGCGGCAAAAAAATCATCCCTGGCAAACCCTATTGTGATGAACATTGCGCAGCGGCATATCTGAACGGCAAAAGCCCGCGCGAAGACAATCCGCGCAATCCCAACAATAGCGGCCCGAACAACAAACGTTGATCATCCCGCCCTGTTGAAAAAATCACAAAGGCCGTCCTTCGGGGCGGCTTTTTTGTTGCCCCCCAACAGCCCTAACAACCCCTGCAGACCCAAAAATATCGCCCATCCGAAACGACAAACCCCCGCCATATGACGGGGGTTGCCGAACGAAAGCCGCATGAAACGTTTTTTTATTTCGTTGATGTCAGCACATATTGGGCAAAGCCTTCGGGGGTTTCGCCCACAAAGCTGATATTGGTGGGCGCATTTGCCGCATTGGATGCTTTGGGGCTGGTCACAAACGTCACCTTGCTGGCATTCCCGACCGGCGCCAGATGCCAGTTGCCATCAGCTTCAGGGTCGATGGTTTTTTCTTCCATAATGTAATTTGCCAGCACGGTGCGGTTTTCATCAGGGGCATCAACAATAATGGTCGAACCATCCAGCCCCGGGAAATGCCCGCCGCCACTGGCCCGGTAATTGTTGGTGGCCACAACAAATTTCTGCGCACCGTCAATCGGCTTGCCGTCAAACTGCAAATTGACAATCCGGTGGGCATCCGGGTTCACAACCGCGCCATTCTTGCTATAGCGCGCGGGTTGCGTCACATCGATTTCATAGCTTACGCCATCAATGACATCGAAATTATAGGTCGGAAAATCCTGATTGATCAGCATCTGTTCCTGATCACTGTTGGGATCAATCTGGTTAAACTGACCGGCTGACATTTCCAGCCATTCACGCACCTGATTGCCGGTCAGAAGTACGGCCCGCACGGTATTGGGATAAATGTAAAGGTCCGCGACGTTTTTCAGGGCAATTTTACCCGCCGGAATATCGGTATAATAATCCGGCCCGCCGCGCCCGCCAGCCTTAAACGGCGCACCGGCAGACAGGATCGGCAAGCCGTCATATTCGGTGCCCGCCAGGATTTTTTTCAGATACCAGGTCTGGGCATTGGTCACGATCTGGATCGAGGGATCATCTGCCACCAGGGCAAAGAAGCTGTTAATCGCGGCTTCACTGGTGCCGACCCCTTCGCGCATATAGTCAATCGTCGCCTTGTGCTCGGCTTCCACAGCCTTTAAAATTTCCGGGTCCGCTTTGACCAGCGGCACAATCTCGCGGCCTTCACGGTGATAAATCGGTTCGGCTTCCGACAGGCTGTTGGTCACCTGCCAGGTACCGTCATCCTTTACAGTCAGGCTTAAGTCAATCACGCCAACATGGCTGCCCCAAAAACCCGGCATCACGGCAGGCACACCGTTAATCGTGCCCTTGGACAGGTCAACGCCCTTGATATCGGCAAATTTTTCTGACGGAAAAACTTCGTGGGAATGACCAAACAGGATGGCATCAATCCCCTTGACCTTGGACAGGTAATAGGTGGCATTTTCTTCCATGCCGTGGCGGGTTTGGGTGCTCATGCCCGAATGGGGCACAGCCACCACCAGGTCCGCGCCCTTTTGGCGCATTTCCGGCACGTATTTTTCGGCCATATCAACAATATCCTTGGTGATGACATGGCCTTCCAGGTTGGCTTTGTCCCACTGCATGATCTGGGGCGGGGCAAAGCCGATCACACCAATGGTAATCGGATGTTTTTTGCCATCCTTGTCCACCAATTCACGTTTCAACAGCTGATAGGGCGTAAAATAGGGTTTGTCGTTATCGGGGTTGTTATCACCATCATCGACAAAAATATTGGCATTCACATAGGGGAATTTCGCCCCGGCAATGGCGTTGGCCAAAAATTCCAGCCCATAATTGAATTCATGATTGCCGACATTGCCAACATCATAATCCATCAGGTTCATCGCCTTATAAACCGGGTGGGTTTCGCCTTTTTTCAGGCCATGACGCTTGGCCATGTAATCGCCCAGGGGGTTGCCCTGGATCAGATCGCCATTATCAATCAGGATGGTGTTATCGGCTTCTGCGCGTGCCTGCTTGATCAGGGTTGCATCCTTGGCAAGACCAACCGTTTGCGAGGCGGCATCCCGGTAATAATCGTAATTGATCAGATGCGAATGAATATCGGTGGTTTCAAGAATACGCAGCGACACATTGCTGTCAGCAAGGGCGGTGCCCGCCATCAGGCTGACGGAAAGGCCCATTATCGCGCAGGCCAGCGGACGGTAGAAAGTCATAGAGTGCATCCCTGAAAAATGGTGATCTGTTTGACCAATGTATTTCTGATTGCCTGGTCAGGTTTTGAAGATTTTGCGAAAATCACAGCGAACACGCAAACAAAAACGCCCATCGCACAGGACGGGCGTTTTTAAAGTTTGAATGTTCACGCCAGAAAACCCGGCACGGCAAACGGTTTGCGCGAAATGAGCGCGCCTTACCGTGCCCCCTGCCCCACGGCAGCGGCGGGTTGCGTACCGCCCAAAACCACCTCGTTGCCCGGTCGCGGGTCATGGGGCACATTGAGCGACAGAATCAACGACCCCAGTGCCAGCACCGCCCCGGTTATAAATACCGCACTGGGCGAAACCAGCCACAAAAGACCGAATGCCGCTGGCAGGAACACGGCCGCAATATGGTTGATGGTAAAGCTGACCCCCGCGGTCGAAGAAATGTCGCCCGGATCGGCAATTTTCTGGAAATAGGTTTTCATCGCAATCGCCATTGCAAAAAACATATGGTCAATCACATAAAGCCCGGCGGCAATATGGGCATTTTGCACAAAGGCATAGGATGTAAACACGATAAACAGCCCGCTATATTCCACAATCAATGCGCGCCGTTCGCCCCATTTGCCAATCAAACGGCCAATTTTTGGTGCCAGCACCATATTGATGGCGTGGTTTAACAAATACAGAATGGTGATGGTGCCCACATCATAACCAAACTTTTCGACCATCAAAAAACCGGCAAACACGGTAAATATCTGGCGGCGCGCCCCGGCCATAAAGGTAAGCGCGTAATACAGCCAATACCGGCGACGTAAAATCAGCTTGCGGGTTTGCGGATGGGCATCCTTGAATTTGGGAAAAACCATCCAGGCAATTATCGCCCCCACAATGGTCAGTGCCCCGCCCGCCACATAGACACCACGATAGGGCATGGCGAAAATTTCCATCATCACCCACACGCCGCCAAACATCAGCAGGGACGCAATCGACTTTGCCGAAAGCTGACGCCCCATCACCATGGCAGCGCGATCCTTGGCCACCCATTGCAGGGACAGGGCCTGTTGCATGGTTTCAAAATAATGAAAACCAATCGACATCAGGACCGTGGTGCAATAAAGGCCAATGACCGTGGGGAAATAGCCGCTAATGGCAACGCCCAGCCCCAAAACCATCAAGGACATGAGGGCAAAGGTTTGCTCCCGGAAAATCAGCAAGGCAAAAACAGCCGTAAAGGCCAGAAACCCGGGAATTTCACGCAAGGACTGCAAAATCCCAATCTCTTTTCCGGTAAAATCGGCGATTTCGACGGAAAAATTGTTCAAAAGCGCCATCCAGGTGGAAAAAGATAGCGGCATCACAGCGGCCATCAGGATCAACAGCACTTCGGGGTTGTTTCGCCAGCCCGTCGGCCCGGCAGCCCCGCCAACAGGCCCGCCTTTGGCAAAGGCGGTTTGGTCCGGTGTGGGACTTGCCAGATAGTCCGGCGCGTGGGCATCCGGCTCGGTCGGGCTGTGGGCGTCGGGAATATTAGGCTGGCGCGGGGCCGGATAAGGCGTGGGCATGGCAGCATTTCCTGAAACTGAGTAAACCTTGCAGGGGCCGGTGCTCGGGCCTCGCCCACAAGGTGTCTGGATTGCTTCCAAACTAAACTTGTCTTACCCGTCTGTCTCACGGTAATCTGCCATTGAATACCGCAAACAGGACATTCCGCCATGCTGAAACCCGAAAATGCGCCCCCGCCCCGCCCCCGTCCGGACCAATTACCGCGCCAGGTTTATGTGCGGATCAGCGATTTTCCGGCCGGGCATTGTGTCGGGACACACCATCATGACTGGTATCAGCTGATCTATTCCAGCGAAGGCACAATGACGGTGACGACCGAAGCCGGCATATGGGTTGTGCCGCCCCAACGGGCGGTATGGGTGCCGCCCGGGGTGGATCATGCCGTGGCCCATGCCACCTTTTGCCGGGCGCGTCATGTCTATATCTCGCGCGATGCCAAGGCCCCGCTCAACAATCAGTGCATGGTGATTGAAGTCAGCCCGCTTTTGCGCGAACTGATCCGCGCGGCATCGCAAATTCCCATTGAATATAACGAAGACAGTGCCGAAGGCCGCCTGGTTCAGGTATTGCTCGATCAGCTTGCAGCACAGGTTCATTCCAATAATTTGCATCTGCCGGCCCCCAAGGACCCCCGGCTGGCCCGCATTTGCCAGCATCTGCAAAGCGACCCGGCCGACAATCGCACGCTCGAAGAATGGTCGCGTGAATGCGGGGCATCCTCGCGTACATTGGCCCGGCTGTTTTTGCGTGAAACCGGCGTGCCCTTTCGCGAATGGCGGCAAAAACTGCGGCTGTTATATGCGCTGGAAAAACTCGCCCATCATCGGCCGGTCACGGAAATCGCACTTGATCTGGGATATGAAAACACATCGGCCTTCATTGCCATGTTTCGCAAGGCAACCGGCACAACGCCCGGTACCTACTTCAATACACGGCCTTAATGACACCAAAGACGATCAAGGCAACAAGATTGACGGGCTGCCCTTTACGACCCAGGAAGAAACACGCCAACTTCACCAGACAGGCACCATAAAAAACGGCCCCAAGGGCCGTTCAAACAGAACTATCCAGCTTAGCGCCCCAAATCGCGTTTCTCATCATCATGACTGAATTAGGTGCAGGTCGGCAGCAATCAACAGCGCAGCACAAGAACGCTGTGCTCAGTCAAAATCTGGATCAAAGCGATCCCCCGGCAGTAAAACATCATCTTCCTCGGCACGAAGGCGGTTCAGATATCGCGCTGTTGCCTGCGACAGACTCCGCCCGTTCCGGCGGGTTTCCGAGCACAGATTATGAATATAAACCGCATCATCAATCGACCATTCCCGGTCCGTTTCGCGCGATGCCTTACGATCACTGGCCCGGCGGTTATAATTTTGCTTTTTATCCTTGGTCGCCAGATCAGACATCTCGCGCTCGGCCAACAAGCGCAGCAGCTTTACCAGGTCGGGCAGCGCATCCATCACATTTTGCAGGGATGACAGACCTTCGCTCAGGGCTTTCATCATTTCAACGGCCTGTTCTGCCGACAGCGCGACCGTCTGATTTCCCTCGACAAGAGATTTCACATCCGCAACAGAGGGGGCGTCGAGCATGCGTCCTGTCACTTCGGACAAGCGCGCCGACATTTGCGAAAACGCGTCAGGCGAAGGGGCATCTGGCCCTGAAACCAAATTCAGAACCTGGAATTTTTTCCATGCGCGATGGTTCGGCTCTCCGCTTCTGCGGCCCGGACTTACACTCAATTGTGCCTGATGAGGTCCTCGATAATTTGCCTCGCCCTGCCGTCGGGCCGGGTGCATATCATTGACCGTACGCATTTCCTCCTCCTGAGAATCCGCAATACCTAAACTTCGGGATCATTCCCGAAAAAATCGCTCTTATTACCTATAAGAGAACCCAAACGATAACAAGTTTCACGGCGCTAGGATACTATCCTTTCTTAGTACCGTTCAAACTCTTACGACTTATGACGATATGCCCCTCCTTTCGGACAGGCCGAAACAACATCCCTAACCGATAACATAGCTGTTCTTGCCCACCCCGACCTTATTCAAGGTTGTATAATTCCAGCCCCAACTTTACGACTCGCAACGGCACAAACCGGCAAATAGCGGAGTGTCGCGGTTGATTGGGGCGGAATAATCCCGGCATGAAACGGCAGTAAGCGTGCTTATACCCATCGTGCATTTTGCCTTTGTCAAACAGATCCACCATTTCAGGACGAAGGAAAATAACCGCCAAAATCACCGTCACCATGCCTGTTTTAAAAAGGGGTCTTTTTTCTAAAAAAGACCAAACAAAAACCGGAGGCCACCGCACGGGCCTCCGGTTTTGCGACTGGCAGGATATGGCTCAACCTCCCCCGAGCGGCCATATCCCTGCCAGTCAGGCGCGGACAGCCTGCCGGTAAAGGCAAAGGCGTCGCGCCACGAAACATGATGCAAAGCGAGACATGGATTTAA
>JBNKVZ010000163.1:0-9943 GCA_050299455.1 Thalassospira sp. | reverse complement strand
CACAAACAGGACAATGGTGGCCGTTAAAACACCAAGTGAGAGCGGAACAAGCAAGGCCAGATCATCAAACAGGTTGGTTTCGGTATCCTGATTGACGCGCGGCGGACCGACCTGAAAAACCTCGTCAAAGGCGGATCGGTAGGGGGCAATTGCGTTTTCGATGGCCTGATAGGCATTACGGTCAAAATCGGGGTCATCGGGGTCCTTGACCACGCTGACATTAATCGCGGTGACATTGCCGTCCTTGGAAATGAAGTTCCCGACGATCAACGGCGAATAAAGGGCGTTATCGCGCGCTTTTTGCATTTCCGCATCATCATAGGGGACACCGTCTAACACGGTGGATGAGTCGATCATGCCATCGCGGTCACGAATGCTGCGTACATTGAAAAGGCTGTCCACCCGTTCAACAAATGGCAGGTCCTCAAGGGCGTAGTGCATTTCCTCAAGGGCGGCGATCCGATCTTCCGTCCACAGGTTGGATGCCCGGACATAGATCATGGTGGTGTTGTCGGAGCCGAACTCTTCCTTGATCTTTTCATAGGCGACCTTGGACGGGTCACTATCGCTGATCAGGCTGTCAAAGCTGGTATCAACACGCAGCTTGCCGAGGCCGAAACTACAGGCAATCGTTATGGCGGCGATAAATAAAGCGGTCAGGGCGCGATGGCGCACCCCCAATGTCAGGAAATTCTGCACGAAAGATCTCTCTTTTGTCAGGCAACGGACGCGTGCATCGGTGATGCCGATGGTCGCGATCCGGATGGATCATGTGCGTTTTATGGAATGATGGCACATGCCATTTTGCTGGCTAAAAAAGGGTCAGGGATGCTGGATCATGAACCTGACCGCTCAACGCATTCTATGTCTTACGGTGGGCCTGCCGCCCGTATTGAACCTGGGCGACAGGCTTTGCAGGGCGCTATCGCAAATGGCGGCCACTTGTGACCCAGCGTTGTTCAAACATGCGGGCCGGAACGCTGGCCTCTGTCAGGTCACGATCATTAACCTGCACCAGCGTTTGATGTTTTTGCTTGGCGTTATCCATCAACATTGTATTGGCGCGCCAGGTGTCGCCCTCGATCTGTTCCATGTTCCAGGCATACTGGGTTTTCAGGAAACGACCGCGACGGTCAAAAAAATCAATACGGCGGATATAGAACCGGTCCTTGCTGATATAGAGACGCCGGTATTTATAACCGGTTTCGGCGGCCAGTTCCTTGTCCTTGGGATAGGCATCCACGACATAGCTGTCGATGGTGTCAATCACTTTGCCGTTTTGGTCTTTCAGCTCGGCCTTTTCATCGGGCTGGCGGTCATATCGGAATTTGGCGCGATCTTCCGAGGTCATATCCTCGAAGGCAAAGTCCGTTCCCATGAAATAATTGCGTTTGCCACCATCGGCGGAGCGTTTCATTTCACGCCCATAGGCCGGCAGATGGATCCATTGGTCATCGCTCGCACCGCGATTTTGCCAGGTTAACAAGGCAACACCGCGGACCCCGGCGGGTTTGTCAAAAACCAGCAGGTAACGATACAGGCCATTTTCACCTTCACGGGCATAGCGACGCAAGGTGCGTTCTTCGGTATTTCCGCGATTATCAATCAGCGTCATGGTCTGATTTTCGGTTTCGTATGGCCGGTCGTGACGTGCTGAGACCTCGTCGAGAATTTGCCGTCCGGTCATTTCGTCGGCCTGTCCGGTGACGGCAGCGCTGACGATAGCGGCAAAAACAAGCAGCGGTGCGGCCCATGTCCAGCGATGTGATTTAATTAGCATCGTTCCCCAATGTCCCCTAAGTATCCCCATTAATTCAATAATTAACATAGTATAACAATCTTGGCGATACCTAACCTGGGGTATAGTTCTGCTTTGCGTGCATCAGTTATATCGCATATCCCGGTATAACGGCTTACATGAAGGATAATTTTGCCGGTTTCTGGAACAGCGTGGGCAGGATGGGCGTTTTGGTGGCATGTGTTTTCAACATGATCAACGCAATTTGAATTGCAAAATCGGGTAAAACCGCGTCACATACCGATCATCAAAAGGGACCGTTTCGCGTCTCAATTTACAAAATATCAGGAGGAACCATGGTTTCGCTTAAGGATCCGTCGCTGTTTCGGCAGCAGGCTTATGTTGCGGGTGAGTGGATTGATGCCCCCGATGGCAAAACAGAAGACGTTACCAACCCGGCAAGCGGCGAAAAGCTGGGAACCATTCCTGTTTTAGGCCGTGACATTGTCAAACAGGCGATTGAGGCTGCAGAAAAAGCCCAGAAATTATGGAAAAAACGCACCGCCAAAGAGCGCGCCAGTGTGTTGATGAAATGGTACGACCTGATGATGGAAAATCAGGAAGACCTCGCGCAGTTGATGACTGCCGAACAGGGCAAGCCGATTAACGAGGCACGCGGCGAAATCGCCTATGGGTCATCCTTCCTGCAATGGTTTGCCGAAGAAGCCAAACGTGTTTATGGCGATGTCATTCCGACCTTTGCACCGGACAAACGCGTTGTGGTGTTAAAGGAACCCGTCGGGGTTTGTGCTGCCATCACGCCCTGGAACTTTCCGACAGCCATGATCACGCGCAAGGCCGCACCGGCCCTGGCTGTTGGTTGTTCAATGGTGGTGAAGCCGGCATCGGAAACGCCCTATTCGGCACTGGCAATGGCGGTATTGGCTGAACGGGCCGGTTTGCCCAAAGGGCTGCTTTCAATTGTCACCGGGGATGCCAAGGAAATTGGCCAGGAAATGACCGAAAGCAATATTGTCCGCAAGCTGACCTTTACCGGCTCCACTGCGGTTGGTCGCCTGTTGATGCGCCAATGTGCCGATACCATCAAAAAGATCAGTCTGGAACTGGGCGGTAACGCACCTTTCATCGTGTGCGAAGATGCCGACCTTGATGCCGCTGTCGAGGGGGCTTTGGCCTCGAAATATCGTAATACCGGCCAGACCTGCGTTTGTGCGAACCGTATTTTCGTTCATGATGCGGTTTATGATGCCTTTGCCGAAAAACTTGCTGCCAAAGTCGGCAAGATGAAGGTGGGTGATGGCACCGAAGATGGTGTTGAAATTGGTCCGCTGATTACGGAAAAGGCGGTTGAGAAGGTTGAAAACCATGTGAAAGATGCGGTTGCCAAGGGCGGCCGTGTTGATCGGTGGGAAACGCCATGAAAAGGGCGGAACCTTCTTTGAGCCGACCGTGATTGTCGATGCCACAACCGACATGCAGCTTTTTGTCGAAGAAACCTTTGGCCCGATGGCACCGCTGATCCGTTTTAAAACGGATGACGAGGTACTGGAAATGGCCAATGATACCGAATTTGGCTTGGCGTCTTATTTCTATTCGCGCGATATTGGGCGGATCTGGAAAATGGCCGAGGGCCTTGAAAGTGGCCTTGTTGGCGTGAATGCCGGTGTCATCTCGACCGAAGTTGCCCCCTTTGGCGGCTACAAGCAGTCCGGCATTGGGCGTGAAGGGTCCAAATATGGCATGGAAGACTATTTGGAAACCAAATATGTCTGCATGGGCGGGCTGGAGTCCTAAGGCATTTAACCGCCCATCCAGGATGTTGTAAAAATGCAAATGGCCCGGGCGACATATGCCCGGGCCATTTTTTGTGCGTAAATTCAGGAAATCAGTCGGTTACAGCCCTGCGCGACGGGAGAGGCCAAAACTGGGGTCAATCTCGGCGTCGGGGCTTTGGCCTTGCAGGTCAGCCTTGGTTTCCGCAACCTGTTGGTCACGTTCCTGGATCATTGTTAACGCTGCATACATCTGTGGATCAAACGACATTTTGGACATTTCGTGATCCGGGTTTTTGCTGCCGTTTTTTTCCTCGTCGTCATCGGACGAACTGTTCATGCTGGCAACGTCCAATTGCCGCTGGATGCGTTCCGAAATGGATTTTTCAATGGCGGCGCGCTGATCGGCGGGCATGGCGGCAAGTTTTTCCTCGTCCAACCCCATCGATTGCAGGATCTTTTCGCGCATTTCCTTTATTTTTTGTTCTTCGATGTCTTTGACATAATTCATGAATCCGGTTTCACGGATTTTATTGACCTCGGCGGAATGGCCGTTTTCCGCGCTTTTGTCGGCATAACCGGTGCTGCTTGATGCGATGATGCCATTTGTGGTCGCCGTTAGTTTTTGGTCCAGCCCAGTGCCAAGGCCCGCAACCGATTGAAAAGCTGTCATGATCATTCCCCGGTAGAAATTGCCATATAAAGTTGTATTTCAAAATATATAAGCAATTTTTATGCCGATTTCCGGCATGCCTAAAACAACCGGAATGTTATATCCTGCAGCATTCTGGCAGCGGCCTGCCCATCCCATCCTGCGGGTCGAAAGGGGGTGGGATGGCTGTGTAATGCCTGTTGGGTCTGTTGTATCAAATTGCCTGGTTCGGCATGGCAAAACCCGCAATGGGCCATGGCATGCGGCCGTTCGGTCTGCGGGCGCAAGATAACGGTGCGTTTGCCCAAATAGGCGCATTCTTCAAGGATACCGCCGGAATCGGTAATGACCAGCCTGGCCCGTGTCAGTCGTGCCATAAAATCGGGATAGGCGAGGGCGGGTAATAGGCAAATATTGCCGGGTGCTTTCCCCGCCCATTGGGATGTCTCGATCTGTGACCTTGTGCGCGGATGAAGCGGCCAAACGATAGGATGATCCCGTGAGAGTTTGGAAAGTGCAGCCAGGATTTCAGTGAAGCGGTCTGGGGTTGAGAGATTTTCAGCCCGGTGCAATGTGACCAGAACCGCTGCCGGCGGGATTGTTTCGGCTGTTTGCGGTGACTTTGTCGGCGCAAATCGTAGCAGGGCATCAATCATGATATTGCCGGTAATGGTAATTTGTGCGGTCGAAATATTTTCGGACCGAAGGTTTTTATATGCCGCATCGTCCGGTGCCCATAAATACTGGCAAATATGGTCCAGTTCGCGGCGGTTGGCTTCTTCGGCAATGGCATCGCTGCCCCCGGCGAAGCCCGGCTTCCAAATGGAACGTCGGAATGTGATGTTGAACCGAGGCACGGGCAATGCCGACGGAGCCATTGACATCGCCAATCGCAATGCTCGCTGCGGGTGGGGTGGTCTGCAAAAGATGTTCATAGGCTTTTTGCGTGCGGGCAATAACATTATCACGCCAATGCGGGGTGGGTGTGTCGCTGTCGCCTTGCGCCTTAAGCGCATGACCAACCCCAAGATTATAAGCAGGCTGGGGCAGGCCAAGCGCCCTGCATTGATTGTGTGACAAGGTATCATCCCAATGCTGGCCGGTATCGATTAGTCGCAGGTTAAAAGGCCAGTTACCGGCACTTTCCCGCCAGGCAGCATAGAGGCCCGCCGCCTTGATGATGTTGGGGCGCGTGCCAAACACAAGGTCGACAATCTTTTTATCGGTAAGGGTATCGGGCATCAAGTATTGGCCTGTGTGCGGGTTTGTTGGAGGATCAGGTGGTTGTAAGGGGCTTTGATGCGGGGCTTGAATTTTCGTTAATGAAATTAATTGGCGCGAATGTGTTGTGTAACGAAAATTCCTTGACTTGCGGGCGATGTTATCTGACTTTTATCAAAACGAAATGTGCACGGCATGTCTTTGTCATAAAACGTCGCTGATGCACCGGGAGGAACGAAATGTCAGATAAGAAATATATCCTTGCCATTGATCAGGGAACCACCAGTTCGCGCGCGATTGTTTTTAACCGCGATGGTAAGTCCGTGGCGGTTGCGCAGCGCGAATTTCCGCAACATTTCCCCAATTCTGGCTGGGTGGAACATGACCCGGAAGATTTGTGGGATACGGTTGTTGAAACCTGCCGCGAGGCGATTTCCCATATTGATGTCAACGAGATTGCCGCAATCGGCATTACCAACCAGCGCGAAACCACCATTGTCTGGGATCGTAAAACAGGCGAACCGGTTTATAACGCCATTGTTTGGCAGGACCGTCGCACGGCGGCCTTGTGCCGGGAATTGCGCCATCGCGATGCGGATTTCGAACAGAAAATTAACGCCAAAAGCGGTCTGTTGATTGACCCGTATTTTTCGGCCACCAAAATTGCCTGGATATTGGACCATGTAACCGGTGCGCGCCCCCGGGCAGAGCAGGGCGATTTGGCCTTTGGCACGGTTGACAGCTTTTTGTTATGGCGCCTGACAGGGGGTAAGGCACACGCCACCGATGCCACCAATGCGGCGCGCACCAATCTTTATAATATTCGCGAAGATAAATGGGATGCGGAGCTTTGTGACATCTTCCGTGTGCCCCGGCAGATGTTACCCGAAGTCAAGGATTGTGCCGCCGATTTTGGCATCACGGAAAAGGACCTGTTTGGTGCCGAAATTCCGGTTTATGGCATCGCGGGCGACCAGCAGGCCGCTGCCTTTGGCCAATGTTGTTTTAATCCTGGCGAAATCAAAAGCACCTATGGCACCGGCTGTTTTGTTATTCTCAATACCGGGGATGAAGCCGTTACATCGCAACACCGCCTGTTAACCACGATTGGCTATCGCCTGAATGGTAAAATCAGTTACGCGATGGAAGGGGCCATTTTTGTTGCCGGTGCTGCCGTTCAATGGCTGCGCGATGGGTTGGGGATTATTAAATCCGCCGCCGAAACCGAAGGCCTGGCCGGTGATCTGGCCGATAACCGGGGTGTTTATATGGTGCCCGCCTTTACCGGCCTGGGCGCCCCCTATTGGGATGCGGAAGCCCGTGGCGCGGTTTTTGGCCTGACCCGTGATACCGGGCCGCGTGAATTTGTCCGTGCCGCCCTTGAAAGTGTTTGTTACCAGACCTTCGATCTGTTTGACGCAATGGCCGCCGATGGCGTGGCCCCCAAGGCGGTACGGGTTGATGGGGGCATGGTCGCCAATGACTGGATTTGCCAATATCTGGCCGATATTTTGTCGATTGATGTGGAACGGCCGCAAGTAACCGAAACAACGGCATTAGGCGCAGCATGTCTGGCAGGTTTGCAGGCCGGGTTGTTTTCCGACCTTGATGAAATTCGCAGTCGCTGGAAGCTGGATGCGAAATTTTCACCCGAGATGGCAAAACCCCAGCGCGACCATGTTTTGGCGGGCTGGCGTGATGCGGTTGCCCGGGTGCGCACCAGCGATGATTGATTTGCGTTAAGCTGACTGGTCAGAACGCGAATGCTTCTGTAGTATGATATCAGAAGGGCGGAGCGGCACAGGCTTGTGCCGCTTTTTTCTTGTCTGACAAGGGTTTATGTTGTCGCGAATTCTATAATGTTCAGCAAAGCTGTGCTGGGGGATGAATGCTGGATCTGATTTTCAGTAAGGTGGGGCCGGTCTTTTTGACCATCCTGTGCGGGTATCTGTTAATGCGCAGTCGCATTTTGTCGCGCGATGGCATTCCGGTGTTAGCGCGGATCGCGATGAATGTTTTTATCCCCGCCATGCTGTTTCAAACCCTTGCCCAGTCTGATATTCGCGCCCATTTCGATTTGCGTTTGTGGGGGACCTATTATTGCGGCGCGCTTTTGAATTATGCCCTGGTTTATTTTACCGCCCGGATGACGCTGGGGGCAAAAAACGATGAGGCGGCCATCACCGCTGTCGGGGGTGTTTTTTCCAATGTGGTCTTGCTGGGAATTCCGTTAATTCAGGCGGTTTATGGGGAAGAGGGCCTGGTACCGCTTTTGATCGTTCTTGCCATTCATCCTTTAACGTTGCTGGGGATCACCATTTTTCTGGTCGAGGGCAGCCGGACATCGGGTGAAACCAGGCTGGCCAATGTTGCGGGCAGCATGGTGCGGGTTCTTAAAAACCCCATTATCATTGCGATTATTGCCGGTGTTGGCGCGTCCCTTGTCGGGTTGAAACTGCCGGAAATCGCCAATAACACGCTGGAGCGCTTTCGCGTGGCCGGGCCGACGGTGGCGCTTATTCTGGTTGGGTGTGGTCTTTATGGGCAAAGTGTGCGCGGCAATCTTACGGCCAGCCTGTTATGCACCTGTGCCAAAATGTTCATTCAGCCCGTGCTGGTATTTTCAGTCGGCTATTTTGTGTTTGACCTGCCGCCCTTGTGGTTGACGGTGGTCACGATCATGGCCGCTTTGCCCGCCGGGGCCAATGTCGCCATTCTTGCGGGCAATTATCAAATCTGTATTGACCGTTCGGCCACAACCATCCTGATCACAACCTTAATCAGTGTGATTACCCTGCCGCTTTTGGTGCTTTATGCCGGAGTGCAGCCATAGGCCGCGGTTAAAATCATGCGGCACAGATTAATTTCTTCTTGTACCGTTGGCGATAGCATTTTGGCATCGTGGTCGTTTGGTGTGTTTTGAACACGCCTGAAAAATGTGGCCAATGCCTGCTCGTGCCCCTTTTGCGGGGTGCGGGAGAAAATGCCGCCGCTGCGGTGAATGGTCTTCTTACCGTTGATTGACAATACAAGTTTATACCAATCGGTCAGTTCAATTGTTGTATTGGCCGCCGTAATATGAAGGCGTTCCTTGGGGTCATGTTTGTGCCCACCATGGGTGTAATGCACATTTGCGTGGCTGTGATCGGCAAAACGGATGTCCCAAATGCTGTCGCCATGCTCACGATTGATCCAGTGGCACTTGATGTCCAAAACAGGCGATTGGGCCAGTGCTGTTACCAGGTCAATGAAATGGCTGATTTCTCCGATGGTGCGACCGCCCTGGCCCGGATGGTTAAGCCAATGATCGGCTGGCAAGGGCGATAACCGGATGTGATAGGAAAAATGTTTGGGTCCGGTTGGTAAGGCGTTTCGGATCAGATCGGTAAAGGGCGCATAACGGCGGTTATGACCCACCATCAAGACCTGATCCGGGCTGATATGATCAAGCGTTTCACAAAGCATATCAAGCTGTGGCAAGCTGACAGCAAGGGGTTTTTCCACCCAAATATGTTTGCCGCTTAAAAGGGCCGCGTGGGCAAGGTCCGCATGGCTGTCATGGCGGGTGGCAATGATGACGGCGCTGATTTCCGGGTCATTGAATATCTGTGTCGTGTCGCTAACTGCCTCACATTCTGGCAGGCGATGGCAGGCGCCCATTGCCGCCAGGCCGCGATTGCTGGCGATATATTTGACGTCCGCGTTCGGTATGTTTTTCAAAATGGGCAGCAGGGTGGCACCGGTAAAATTGCCTGCACCGATGATACCCAGTTTTATGCTGTCTGATTGCGCGTTGTTATTGGCGATAACCGGCAAACGATTGTTGTTTGTTTGGGATGGGGTGTAAACGACGGCGTCTGCTTCATCATACTCAATAACGGTTGCCAGCGGCGATGCGTCGCCTGTTAAGGGCGCTGCCGCCTGGGATAGCGGAATTCTTGCTTCAATCAGCTGCGCGGGATTAATCCGTTGATCTGCCATCAGGTCAAGGACGGCCTGCATATTGCGTTTAATCGTCCATCTTGCATGGCCAATCGGGTAATCCTGGCCGAATTGTTCGTAACTGGCGTCATACCGGCCGGGGCCGTATGATCTGACCTGACGAAGGGTGATTTCCTTGCGAAATAACGGGCCACGATCTGCCTGTGGTGTGACATCACCGACACAAACAATCATCCCGCGATCCCGGCACATCTTTGCCGCCGCGTTGATCAGATGCCCCTTCTGGTCTGATGCGCACAGCAAAACGGCGTCAAACCCGGCATTGTGGGTAATCTCGGCCAGATCCTGCGGTGTCATCTCGCTTGCTGCGTTAAAACATCTAAATGCACCGCTTAACTGCGCTGTTGCACGGCGCGATGGCTGCGGGTCAATGGCAATAACCCGCACCCCTGCCGCAGCGGCCAGTTGAATGGCAAGTTGGCCGATCAGCCCGCAGCCAATCACAGCAATTGTCATGCCAATGCCAATCTCCCCTTGGCGTATGGCGTGCAGGGCAATGCAGGCAAGCGTGGTGAAAACACCATTTTCATCGCTGAC
>JBNKVZ010000162.1:0-9955 GCA_050299455.1 Thalassospira sp. | reverse complement strand
ATTTTTGAATATCGGAAAGTCAGCCTCATGAGCCACGGACGCAAGGTTTCGGTTATCGGTCTCGGATATGTCGGTCTGCCCGTTGCGGTAGCCTTTGGAACCAGAAATGGGGAAACCATTGCCTTTGACATCAACAAGGCGCGGGTCGCCCAGTTGCGCGACGGGCAGGATGCGACAGGCGAGGTGGATGCGCCGGAACTGGCTGCCGCCAACCTTTTGCTGACCGATAATGCCGATGACCTTGCCAAGGCCGATTTTCATATCGTGACGGTGCCGACTCCGATTGACCAGGCCAACCTGCCTGATTTGTCGCCCTTGCGCTCAGCATCAAAAACGGTAGGCGCGATCCTGAAAAAGGGCGACATCGTTGTTTATGAAAGCACCGTTTATCCCGGCGCGACCGAAGATGTCTGCGTGCCGATCCTTGAAGCGCAATCGGGCCTGATGGCGGGTATTGATTTTACGGTGGGTTATTCCCCCGAACGCATCAATCCTGGTGATTGCGAGCACCGCTTTACCACCATTACCAAGGTTGTGTCCGGTCAAAACCCGGAAACCCTGGAGGTTGTTGCCGCTGTTTATGGCAGCGTTGTCACGGCGGGTATCCATAAGGCCCCGACGATTAAGGCCGCCGAGGCCGCCAAGGTGATTGAAAACACCCAGCGGGACCTGAATATCGCGCTGATGAACGAACTTTCGCTGATTTTTGATCGTGCTGGTATTGATACCAGCGATGTTCTCGCCGCGGCAGGCACAAAATGGAACTTCCTGCGTTTTACCCCCGGTCTGGTCGGCGGGCACTGCATTGGGGTTGACCCCTATTATCTGACCCATAAGGCCGAAGAACTGGGCTATTACCCGCAGGTTATTCTGGCCGGTCGCCGCATTAATGATGGTATGGGCGAGGTTGTTGCCAACAAGGTGATCCGTGCGATCATGCGCAAGGGCGGGGTCAATAACCCGACCGTGACGGTGCTGGGCCTGACCTTTAAGGAAAATGTGCCCGATATTCGCAATACCCGCGTGATTGATATTATCGCCGAATTGCGTGATGCGGGCATTAACGTGCAGGTCCATGACCCGAAGGCCGATGCCGCCGAAGTGGCCCATGAATTTGAGGGCTTGCAACTGATGGCGATGAATGACCTCAAACCGGCCGATGCGGTTGTGATGGCGGTTTCGCATCGGGAATATGTCACGGGCGGCTGGGATCTGGTCACGCGCCTTTTGGCCGGCGGGCAGGGTTTTGTCGCCGATGTGCGGGCCATGCTGCCGCGCGATGACCGCCCTGAAGGGGTCGAGCTGTGGCGCCTGTAAGCATGGCTTTAGGCTCATTGCTTGAAAAGTGCTGCTAACTTGTGCTCAAAAACATCTCTTTGAAAGGCCGCTGCGAAGGTTTCGTGGGCGGCCTTTGCCATTTTTGTCCGTTGTTCCGCGTTTGCCTGCAATTGCAGAATCAACCGGGCCAGTTCACGCGCATCATCCGCGTTTTGCAGGACATAGCCGTTTTTCCCGTTGTTAATGACATCGCCCAGCGTGCCGGCATTGCTGCAAATAACCGGTAGCCCGTGTGCCAGTGCTTCCAGCACGACAAGGGGCTGGGCTTCGTTGGCGTAGTGGCTGGGAAAGACAAACAGGTCGGCGGTTTGAAACAGTTTTGTCTTTTCGCGATGTCCGACGGGACCGTGATATGTACTGTTGGACGCCAAGTCGGCCTGTTTTAGCCGGTTGGTTATATCCAATGCTGAAAGGTCGGCTTCGGCCCCGGCAATATCCAAATGCAAGTCGGGCTGGCTGTGCCGGGCGATGCCAACGGCTTTAATGACCGTTTCAATGCCCTTGCTGCGGATCAGATTGGAAAGATAGAGGATGCGCAAGGGATGGTGCGTCGCGTCACGCGGCAATGCGCGGCAGGGTTCCGGCATGTCTGTGCAATTGGCGATCACGACAGGTTTGCAGCCTAATCCGTCAATTTCGGGTCGCAAGGCGGGGCCGAGAATGATGGCTGTTTGATCCTTGAAAACCCGTTTTTGCACAAAACCGGCCAGCCGTGATGTTTCGCGCAGCTTTCCAAGGCCCTTGCCATGCAGATGAAATACAATGGGCAGGCGCATTAGCCGCAGCAGCAACGCATATAAACTGTCGCGCCAAAAGGCCGGGCCATTGGGAGCAAAGCTGAAATAAACGCGGTCGGGCCTGTGGGTAAGGATGCGCCATAGCAGGGTAAAGCCCACCCCGGCGGCGCGCCAATATTTCCGGAGGCTCGAACGGCCAATGGCGGCAATGTCATGGGAAAAACGGAGTTCAAGCAGGGTAACCCGATGATGACGTGCCAGCACCGTGATGGCCCGCTGGTTCATGATCGCCGCGCCGTGCAGGGGCGGCGGCAGATGCACCAGCGCCAAAATATGGCGATTTTTGGACTTTTTCTTTTCGAACAGTCGTCCTGCCTGCCAGCGATGGCGCAGGTCATAGATCCGCATCCAGAATGGCGGCTTCAGGCGGTTACGGTATCTTTCACGTACCGCGCGTGCGGTGTGATGATAGGTTTGCGCTGTTATTGCGTGATAGTGACGGTCATTTCCCTTGTGCCGCAAAATCAGGGGCTGGTCGTCAAAAATGAAGGATTGGTGCGATGTTTGGGCCAGCACGCGCAGATAAAAATCAAGGTCCAGGCAGCAAGCAAGAGCCTCGTCATAGCCCCCGGCGTCTCGCCACAGCCGTTTGTGAAAGGCCAAAGCGGAATGATGCAGCGGATTGCCGCGATAAAGCCGTGTCGCCTTGAGGGTTCGGATTTTACCCGTCTTGCCGGTTTTGCCATCCGATGGCGGCAGGGCATCACAAAATATCAGATGATCGGGATGGCGCGATAATAGGTCACGCATCGCCGTTAGTCGGCCGGGCAGACTGCGATCATCCACATCCTGAATGGCGATATTTGGGGTGGGGGCTGCCTTGATCGCGCAGTTTAGCGCAGCCCCCCGGCCGATTTTACCCGGTGTTATCAGGGTGATGCGCGGGTCGTGTGCCAGTGCCTTGGGCAATATCACGGCGGGGGCGGAGCCATCATCCAGGATCACCGCATGATCATCCGGCCCCAGAATTTCCGCCAGATTGGCAAAATAACCCGGCCAGTGAGTCTGGCTGTTATGGATGGTGGTGATAAGGGTTATGCCGTTGCCTGCTAACGGGGCGTTATTTGAAAGCATCATGGAATGTCTTGTCGCCAGGTCAGGGTTAGGTGTGCGCGGCATCCGGTTTTTGGGCAAATCGGCACTTGGCAAAATAAAACCTGCACCGGCCCCAGGGCGGAAAAATGGTTTGACCGGGTTAAATGCAGTGCGGTTGACCCGGTTATGTCCAGACCTGTGGTCGGAAAATAAAACCGGTTTTCAGCCATTTGTTGTCCCGGCATATCCTGTGGCAGGAACAGGCGAAACAGGCGAACCGGCATTTTGGCAAGGGGGGCTTGCGCCGGGTTTTGCGGAAAGATCGTATCGGTCCAGGTGATGGTGGCGGGGGAAAACCGGATTTCACGTTGGCCGCGCCACGGGCCCAACTGAAGGGGCAGCAAAAATGTATCCCCCTGATACGTTGCTGGATAAGGCTGCGCATATATTCCGAGGCCCGGCAGGCTGGGCAGGGGCAGGCTGGCCGCATTATAGGGGCTGATAAAATCCTGTTCGCCCCCACAGGGCGGCAGGATGATGGTGCCGTCATTTGAGGTGATGACCGGCATCGGCGTGATATCATAGGGGCTGGTGCCCGACAGGGTCATTTGTGCGCAATAGGATGTGCCGCGATAAAGGCGCAAAATGTTGGTTTTGGGCGGCGGGGCATGGCTTTTTTGGGGGGCTGTGACAGATCTGTTTTCTGGCAATTGCCCGGCACGCAGCAGAAAAAAACCGGCAAAGGCTAGATAGTCATAATGGCGGTTATAGCTATACCAGCCGGGTTTTAATTGGGCCTGCGATGGGCCCTGATCGGCCAGAAGATTAAGCGGCACTGTTTGATGTACCAGCAGGCTTTGTTCGATCCGGTCCAGTAATTTATGCGCCCCGGCATCTTTGCCCGCCTTTAGCAGGGCGTAAAGGGCACTGACCACGCCAAAACTTTGCCCGGCCCCGCGTCCGACCAGATTGACATGCCCACTTTGCCCAACGATGTGATCAATCAGGTTGGTGGCCGCCAGCGCCGCCTTTTGGCAGGCAGGCTGATGGCTAAACGTAAGCAGGGCAGCACAAAAGGCATGATATTGGGCAGAAAAGCATCCGCGCCGGTCCAAAAATGCCGCGCCATCGCGAAATTGCCGGTCAATCAATTGCCAAAGCAACCGGGCAATGCCGCGCGACAGGAACGATCCCTTTTCCAAGCATAACATGCGCAGGATCAACCAGTTGCCAACGCGGGCATTTTGCCAGGGTTTGTGACGCAGGATTTTGCGGCGCTGCCGTGTTGTTAAAGCCGAGGTTTGAGAAAGGGCAAATTCGATAAATTCACGATGATATTTTACCCCGTCATCCTGTTGTTGCAGGGCCTGTTGGGCGCGGGCAATTGCGGTTTGATATTTGCCAGGATCAAGCCCATGCCAAAGGGCGATGGCAAAGGCGGTGGCGTAAAAACCATGCGCGGGGAAATCGCCGTTTTCGGTTTGGTCGCGGGCGAGACGATCCGCCACAAGCACGGCCAGCCGATGGGCGCGCTTTTGCGGGTATGGATGGCTGTCATTGGCGGCAACGGCGTTAAAGGCTGTTAGTGAAAGTGGCATGTCACCTCCAGCACCAGGCTTTGCCCTGCCGGAACGATATTGAGCGGCACAGCCTGAATTTCCGGCGCGGGGCGTCCCCATTTTTCGCGCAATCGCCACAATAGCGACCGGCCGCCGGGCAGATGCCAGACCATGCGGGCCAGGGCATTGGGGCAGGAAAGTGTGAAAAACCGGTTGGCCCAGCGCAGCCAAATATCATCAATCGGCGCGTGCGGCAGCAGACGGGCATGAATGATCCAGTGATCATCGCGGTCCCGCAGATACATATAGGGGCTAAATCGACCGGCCCCGTCGGCATGATCCAGCGTGACCGTGATGCGGTTTTCTCCGGCCTGTAAGTGAACGTCCCGTACCGGATGCAGGCGGTATTTATCGCTGTTTTTATGGTGATAGGTTTTTTGGGCAATCATCCCGTGATCAATGGCTGATTTATCAAAGATCAGGCGGATGACGGCATCCTGTAACGGGCTATCGATGCGGGCGATGAAACGGGCACACAGGCGGATGGTCTTTTGGGCATGATCAATATGTGTCTGGTAGTCAAGCTGCCAGCATCCGTTGGTAAATTGATAATCCGGGCCGTTTTGGCGGATATGGCGGCTGTTATCGTCCAGCGTCAAGAAGGATTGCCGGTCCGATGCCTCAAACCCCCATGGGCCAAAGGTGACGGCGCCATAGCGCCCGCAGACAAGGCGGTTGTTTTTGATTTGTGCGCTTAATTGCGGCATGGGGCCTCCACCGCGACGGGCTGAAACCGCCCGGCCAGATGCAGGGTGATTGCCAGAAATGCCAGCTTGATATTCATCGCCATGAGGATGTTAGCCGCACTCTCGCATAGCGGGATTATGACGGCACCGGTTAAAAGGATCAGACCGGCCAAACAGGCGGTTCTGAAATGGCCGGATTGTTCCTGTAACACCAAAAACTGGCGCGAAACCAGCGCAAGCAGAAGCGGCCAAAAGGCGGCGATGCGCAATAGCCCGGTTTCGGCATCGCCGCTATGTCCAAACAACAATGTCAAGGCGAGTTGCGGGAAAATGATCAGGGTCATCGCCATGCCCAGTGCGGGCCATAATAACCATTTATCACGCCCGCCACCCTGCCGGTTTTGAGCAAACAGCACGCTTGAAATGGCGGCAATCAGGGCGGCAGATATCAACAATACCCGATGCACCAGTAACAGGGCATTTTGCGCCCCGGAGGGCAGCGAAGCGGGAAGCAGGGCCATGTCGATATTGGGCAGTAAGCCCGCCAGCAGGGTGAATATTATCAGTTGCGGCCATCTTTTTGCCGGTAAATGGCGGGGCGATGTCGCTGCCGATGGGGCGGCCGTGTTTGTCTTACCAAGTGCAAAATACAGCGATGCCAGGCCGCTTGTCAGGCTGATGGCGGGGGCGGTGGCATAAAGCCAGGCGGGCATTGTGGTCAACATGGCAGCATATAGCGCAACAATAATGCCCGCAGCCTGCCCCAACGCGCCAATCAGCAGGATTTTGTTAAACTGTAAACGGGCCGACACCAGCCAGTCCGGCGACAGGGAGGCTGCCAGCGGCATGATCAGCACCGGCCAGGCACGGGGCGGCAGCGTTGGCGCGATCAGGGCAATGGCGATACAGGCGATTGTTACCCGCAGTATCACGATCAAGGTGACAGACCAGGATTGCCGATATTGCGCCAAGCGCACCAGTAAGGGGCCGCATCCGGCCTGGGCAAAGCTGACGGCCACCCCAATGGCAACCAGGGCCGCGAAATAGTCCGCCAGAACATCGGGCGCAAAACCGTGGCCAAGAATAAGGATAATCAAGAACCCGCCCGCCCGGTTCAGCACGGTGCTGGCAATCATCCAAAGCGGGGCGTGGTGGTTATGCTGCGTTACGCCGTTACCCATGATCACGAAGCACCTTGTCATAGGCGGTGCAGACCCGGTTGCCATAACCCTCGGCCAGTTGGCGGGCGATGGTGGTGCAGGCGGATGCGCCCAGTTTGTCGCGTAAGGCCGGGTCCTCGATCAGGCTTTGAAGGGCGGTAGATAAGGCCGTGGCATCCCGCGGGGGAATGATGATGCCATTGTGTCCATCATTCACCGCGCTGCCGGCTTCATGGGTGGTGATAACGGGCAGGGCGGCGGCCATAGCCTCTTGCACTGCCAGGCTGGACCCTTCGGACAGGCTGGGAAAAACAAAAATATCGGCAGATTTGAGGGCGGCGGGAATATCAGTGCTGGGGATGGCCCCATGCCATGTGACCCCGTCCGGCAGATTGGCAAGGAGGCTGGCGGCGCAATTGCGGCCCTTGCCAATCAGCGTGAGTGTGAGGGCAGAACCATAATTCAGGCGCAGTGTTTTAAACGCTTTGATCAGGGCCGACAGGCCCTTTGCCAAGGAGAGTTCGCCAATATACAGCAAACGCAGCGGATGCGCGGCAGAGGCGGGATGAGGAGATGCCGGGCGTTGCCATAACAGGCATTGGCGGGCCAGTGGTGCGTCAAACGGGATGATGTGAATGCGATTTTCGGCAATGCCACATTCAATTAATCCCTCGGCCAATGCCTCCGACGGGGCAAAAACGGCGCTGGCAGAGTGGGCCTCAGCAACGCGGCGGTGGGCGAGAAAACCCGAAATTTCCCGCCATTTTTGCCCATGGGCCTGATATTCCGCCGTTAATTGCCGGGCGCGGATTGGTGCCAACTGCCCTGTCACATCGCTGATGGTCATAATATTGTGTTTGTGGGCCTTTCGCATGGCGGGAAGACTGTAATTGCCCTGCCCATGTAACAGGCGCACGCCCGGTGGCATGTGGCGTGCCGCCAGCCAGGACAGGGGCAGGTCGGATGCCAGATTATAGGCCGGAAGGCGCAAGGACCTCGCCGGTTTTTCCAAAAGGTCCGGCAGGATATGGCGGCCGGGAATATTTGCCAGGCAGGCATCCACCCGCCGTGATGGCCGTTCAAGCACGGCATTTAAGGTGCGCGGTTGGCGGGTATTATGTTGTTTCTTGGTGGGGGCGGAATGCCGCCAAAAACTGTCCCAACGGGCAAGGCGACCCTGCCCGGCCAGATGTGCGGCAAGCAGGGCAAACTGATCCACCCGGCCAATCATCCAGACATCGCGCGTCATATAAACTGCTTTTCGGGGCGGTAAAATGCGGGCTTTAACCGGTGCCGGTGATATGGATTTTGAAAAAACAGGCGCCCCGGTTTCATGCTGATCCCCCCGTTTCAGCTTTCATGAAGGGTAAATCTTATCTGACAAGTCTGGGTTGTGGCAAAGCAAACCGACAGGAGATTTCACGATTGCGCCACAAGCGCCCTTTGGCAGATGTGAAATGTTTGCCGGGCAATGGTTTGGGCTTTGTTACCGGAAATGGCGGCCTGTTGGCGTGCCTGATGATGTGCGGCATAGGCAGGATCGTTTAGCAGGCGGGTGGAGGTCGTGATCCAGCGATTAAATCGGTCCGGCGATGTTGGTAGGGGTAGCATGGTTTCCCCCTCAATTAGCACATCATGGGCGCATCCGGTTTGGTTCGATGCCAGGGCCAGTGTGCCGCAGGCCACGGCCTCGATCACGGCAACACCATAGGCATCACTGCGTGAGGGTAAAAAAAACAGTTTCGCGCGGCCATAAATATCGGCGAGCTTGCCAGGGGGGATTACGGGGATAAGTGTGGTGATGTCGGCAATACCGGCCTGTTGGATTTTGCCCTGCAAGGCGGCATGGTCCTGCGGCAAAATGCCGGCAATGGCGATGCTGTGCACCGTTTGATTTTGCGCAAGCTGCGTTGCGAGGGCCAGAAAATGATCAAAGCCCTTTGCCAGTGTCGGGCGGCCACACCATAGCAGATCATAAGGCCGCTCGCGCAGGGTAGGCCGGGCAGACAGGTTTGCAGGGGATGGTGGTTTAAAAGAAGGCGCAATCGGAATGATGGCAACCTGATTGGCGTTCAGGCCATTGGCGGTAAACCAGTTGGCGCCCGGCGTGCTGGCGGCAATGCCCGCACGGGCATGGGCCAGTATATCGCGGCGCATTTTTTGCCGGAGCGGATTTTTAAAGGCCGCATCGGAAGAAGCCCAGCCATCAAAGCGGACGATATAGGGAATGTCATGGGCGCGACACCATTTATGGGCCTGCCACATGGCAATGCCAAAGCCGGCAATGATCACGATATCCGGGCCAAATTGCGTAAGGGCCGGGGCGGGGGATACATTCAGTGCCAGACTGCGATTTTCCCCAAGCGGGATATGAATGCCTGGCAGGATGACTTGCGAAAATAGCCCCGATGGATCAAACCAGTGCCGTTGAGGTTCGGTCTTATGGGTGCGGAAAATGCGAAAAGCGCCGCCATTTTGTTTTACCTGCATGGCGAGTATTTGATGTGATTTGTACCTGTAGGGCGGGATCAGATTGCTGATCAGTGCGATTTTCACGGTCATCTTTCAATATTAGGATGTTTTTTTGACAGCTTATGCCATCCTTGGTGCGCGGTTAACAGCAAACTGAATGGGGGCAGATTGCTTGGCAAAGACGGAAACTTTTTTTGATTTGCAGCTCGATCGGCGAGGGGCCGGGCGGTTGCGCGATGATATTTTGGCCGATCTAACGGCCCGGCGTCGCCTATGTCATATTTCGCTGAATGCCATCAAACTGGTGGCGGCCCGCAAGGACCCTTCATTATGGCGTGCCTTGCAAAATTGCGACTGCCTTAGTGCCGATGGCATGGGGATTGTCTGGGCGGCAAAAATCCTGGGCTATCAACTGGCCGGGCGTGTGACCGGCATTGATTTAATGATCGATCTGATGCCGGGGCTGGCGCGCCAGGGGCAGTCTGTTTTTTTGTTGGGCGCACGGCCCCGGATTGTCGCACGGACCGCCCACCGGTTAAGGCGGGATTATCCCGGTTTGAACATTGCCGGTATTTGCCACGGATATGGCAAAAGCGATGCGGAAATGGCGGCCCTGGTGCGGCAAAGCGGGGCGGATGTGGTGTTTGTGGCCTTGCCCAGCCCGCGCAAGGAACGGTTCGTTACCGAATATGCCAATGCCTGTGGTGCCTGTCTGCTGGTGGGGGTTGGCGGGGCGTTTGATGTTATTTCAGGGGCGGTTAAACGGGCCCCAAAACGCTGGCAAAGGGCCGGGTTGGAATGGTTTTGGCGCGTCTTGCAGGCCCCACGAAGCATGACCGGGCGCTATG
>JBNKVZ010000161.1:0-10019 GCA_050299455.1 Thalassospira sp. | reverse complement strand
GCAGGTTAATGTTGCGCGACACACCGTGCGGGTAAACCAGCCCTTGCGTTCCATATCGCAGGTCCACAGGGCATGGCCGCGCAATGATGCGGGATCATCGGGGGAAATTGCCCAGGTTTCATCGCGGATCTGCCGGGTTGAAAGCCCGGTATCGGGATGTTCAAACAGGCCGGTATCTTCCAGAATGTTATAACTGGTTTTGTTGGTCGTCAGGTTATGGCGCACTTCGCGCCGGGTATTGGCCGGTTGATGTTCGATATATGTTGGCAACGGATCGGGGTTTTCCGGTTCCGGCATTTCAATGACCTGATGATCGCCCAAAAGGGGCAGGGCGAGGTCAATTGATGCGGTATCGATGGTGATGCCAGCATTAAACGGGTCTGGCAGGATCATGGGCCAATAGGCGGTTGACAGGGCAACACGCAGTTTGTGCCCCTTGCGCACGCGATAGCCACAGGCATCAAGCACCACCTTCACCGCAACCTTTTCGCCATCCGGCATGGGTTTCGGGTCGTTGTAATTGGCGTCCAGATCACGATGTGCCAGGTTTAACACACCAAAGGCAATGCGGGTTGCTGTGCCATCGGGATGCACATCAACAAGCCGGACACACATATTGGCCCAGTCGGCCTTGCAGGCGACATTCAGGGTGATTTCCGGCCGCCCCAAAAGGTCGAGATCGTTCTTAAGGGCGTAGCTGTCAAAACACAGCGATTTGGCATCATCGCCGCGTTGGTCAATTGCCATTTCGGCATCGGGTTTCAGGGTGAAATATTCGCCAGCGGCGGTGCCGGTATCCAGCGGCGTTTTAACGAAAACATCGTTTTCGCCATCACTGGCGCCAATGATGGCTTCGGCATTTTTTGCGGTGATCAGGCGTTCATCACGTACATGGTAATGCAGCATTTCCGGTGTTTGCCAGGTTTCCTTGGCAATCCAGAAGCCATTGTCATGGTCGCGGCGCGGGGCCGGTTTAACGGCATCAAGGATATAGGCCCGCATTTGCGGTAAATCTTCCGCGCCGTTTTCTTCGTCACGCAGCCAGCGGTTCCACCAACGGATGGCTTCGCCATGAAAATCGGCGCGCGGTTTGGGCCAGGCAAAATGCGGATATTTATGCACCCACGGGCCAATCAGGGCCTTGGCACGGTCCGGCATGCCCTCGATGGCGCGCAACGGTGTATTGCGATACCCATCGGCCCAGCCTGCCATCATCATTGACGGGATTTTGACGGCATCAAAATCCTCGCAGATTGAGGCATGCTTCCAGAAATCATCGCGCTTTTGATGTTCCAGCCATTCTTCAAGGAAAAACGGTTCGTGTTCCAGCCGTTCCATCCACATATCGTGCCAGCGGTCCCCCACCAGTTCCGGGTCGGGCGAGCGGGATTGATAGGCCAGCATGGTCGCCGCCCAGGAAAGCTGAACCGCAAGATGGCAGCCATTTTTATAGTGGATGTCGTCGTTATAACGATCCACGCTTGAGGCAATCGAAATAACGGCCTTAAGGGCAGGGGGTTGCAGGGCCGCCACCTGAAGGCAGTTAAACCCGCCCCATGAAATGCCCATCATGCCAATATTGCCATTGCACCATGCCTGATCGGCGATCCAGGCAATGATTTCGCAGGCATTGGCCAGTTCCAGCGGGGTATATTCGCCGTCAATCACACCATCGGATTCCCCGGAACCGCGAATATCCACCCGCACCCCTGCAATGCCCGCCTCGGCAAAAACAGGATAGGTTGATTCATCACGCGGGCTGGTGCCGTCGCGCTTGCGGTAGGGCAGAAATTCCAGCACTGCGGGCACCGGCGCGGTATCGGCCGCATCTGGCATCCAGATACGGGCGGCAAGGCGGGTACCGTCCTTTAGGGTGATCCATGTGTTTTCAATGACGGAATGGGTGCTGTCGGGCATTCTTTATCCAATGTTGGTGGGGCGATGTGCTTTAGCATTTCACGGTATGTTAAAGCCAGGATCTGTATGGGGCGATCATAAGGCCAAACATAGAAAACACCGCCCGAAAAGAAAACGGGCGGTGTTATCAACAGGCAGGATCAGTTGCCGGCACTTTCCATGCGGCGGGTGGCAAGAACCTTTTCCAGCCAGCCCAGTTCCATTTCCGGTACGGATTTGAGCAACAGATCGGTGTAGTCGTCGAAGGGGGGGGACAACACACTGGAACGCGGGCCGAAATCCACCAGCTTGCCTTGCAACATCACAGCGACTGAATCGGCAATGGCGCGCACAATGGCAATGTCATGGGTGATGAACAGGTAGGAAACCTTGGTTTCCGCCTGCAACCGCATCAGCAAATCCAGAATGCCTTCCGCCACCAGCGGGTCAAGGGCCGATGTCGGTTCGTCACACAGGATCAGTTCCGGTTCGGCAGCCAGGGCACGGGCAATGGCGACACGCTGTTTTTGCCCACCGGAAAGTTCGGCGGGGTAACGGTCGTAAAAGCCCGATCCCATTTCGATTTCATCAAGCAGTTCCTGCACCCGCTGCTTTTTCTTGCGACCGCGCAGGCCGAAATAAAAGTTCAGCGGGCGACCAATGATTTGACCGACCGTTTGCCGCGGGTTCATGGCGGTATCGGCCATTTGGTAAATCAATTGAATACGGCGCAAATGGTCGCGGCTGCGCTGCTTGTGGCGCGGGGGCAGTTCTTCATCGGCAAAGGTGATGGACCCGTCGGTTGGTGGCAACAGACCGGTAATAACGCGTGCCAGCGTTGACTTGCCAGAGCCGGATTCCCCAACCACAGCAAGGGTTTGACCGCGCGGTACATGCAGCGAAACATCGTGCAGCACCTTAAAACCATTGCCATAGGACGCCGATATATTAATGACCGACAACAATGCCTGGGACTGGTCCCTGGCTTCGCGTTGTTTGGTTTGCCGTACGGAAACCAGGGCCTTGGTATAGTCTTCCTGCGGGGCCTCGATAATTTGTTGAACCGGGCCATATTCGACAGTGCTACCGTCGCGCAGCACCATGATGTCATCGGAAATCTGGGCGACAACGGCCAGATCGTGGGTGATGTAAAGTGCTGCCGTGCCGGTTTCCTCGATTGCGGTTTTGATGGCGGCCAAAACATCGATCTGGGTGGTGACATCCAGCGCGGTGGTGGGTTCGTCAAAAACGATCAATTCGGGGTTGGAACACAGGGCCATCGCCGTCATGGCACGTTGCAGCTGCCCACCTGAAACCTGGTGGGGGTAACGGTCGCCAAAATTATCCGGGTCGGGCAGGCCGAGGATATTAAACAGATAAAGCGCACGCGCACGGGCGTCTTCGCGGGTCATCAGGCCATGTTCAAGGGTGGCCTCGATCACCTGATCGCCGAGTTTGTGCGCCGGGTTAAAGGCGGCTGCGGCGGATTGTGCTACATAACACACCCGTGCACCGCGAATTTGGCGAATGCCCTTTTTTCCGGCCTTGAGGATATCCTCCCCATCAAGCAAAACTTCGCCGCCGGTAATGCGGACCCCGCCCCGGCCATAAGCGAGTGCCGAAAGGCCAATGGTGGATTTACCTGCACCTGATTCTCCGATCAAGCCAAGGACTTTGCCCCGTTCAAGATCAAAGGAAACACCGTGGACAATTTCGATGTCCTTGGGGTTTTCGCCAGGGGGGTAAACCGTGGCACCAATGTGTAAATTGCGTACCGATAACATATTAGCCATCTCCGCGGCCTCCCTTAAGGCTGGATGTTCGTTTCAGCAGCCAGTCAACAATCATGTTCACGCAGATTGCCAGTGTTGCAATGGCCCCGCCGGGAATGAGGGCCGCGGAAATACCAAAGATGATGCCATCCTTGTTATCCTTGACCATCCCGCCCCAGTCAGCAGCAGGCGGTTGAATGCCCAGCCCAAGAAAGGACAGGGTGGAAAGAAACAGAATGGAAAAGGCAAAGCGCAGGCCAAATTCGGCCAGAAGCGGGCTGAGGGTGTTGGGCAGGATTTCGCGGAAAATGATCCACATTTTGCCTTCGCCGCGCAGCTTGGCAGCTTCGACAAATTCCATCACGGCAACATCCAGTGCAACCGCACGCCCCAACCGGTACACACGGGTGGAATCCAGCACGGCCATCACGGCAATCAAAATCCAGAGGTTTTGCGGCAGCACCGCCAATACCACCAGCGCGAAGATCAGGGTCGGGATCGACATCATCAGATCGTTAAAGCGCGACAGGCCCTGATCGATGAGGCCGCGTGACACGGCGGCGGTAAAGCTGAGGAAAATGCCGATAGAAAAGGACAGGACCGAGGCGGTCAACGCCACAAACAGGGTGGTGCGTGCGCCATAGATCATGCGCGACAATAGATCGCGGCCAAGATTGTCCGTACCCAGAAGATGTTGGGCATTGGAAGCAATCCAGACATCGCCGACAATTTCACGTTCGCCATACGGGGCCAGCAGGGGGGCGAAAATGGCACAACCAAAGGCGAGAATAACACCGATAATGCCGATCCAGGCGGTAATGGGAATTTCACGTAGTCTCATCGCGGATGCCTCAGTTTCGGGTTGGCAACAATGGCGATCAGATCGGCAACCATGTTTAGCAGGATGTAAACCGCAGCAAAGATAAGGCCGCAGGCCTGCACCACGGGCATGTCGCGTACGGTAACGGCATCGACCATATATTGCCCCATGCCGGGATAAACAAACACCACCTCGACCACGACCACACCGACCACCAGATAAGCCAGGTTCAGCGCGACGACATTGACAATCGGGGCAATGGCGTTGGGGGCGGCGTGTTTGATAATGGTTTTAAACGCGCGAAGGCCCTTAAGTTCGGCCGTTTCCATATAGGCCGATGACATGACACTGATAATGGCGGCCCGTGTCATGCGCATCATATGGGCCAGCACGACCAACACCAGCGTTGCCGTAGGCAGGGCAATGGCCGAAAGCCGCTGGCCAAAGGACATGCCGTCGTAAACTGTGGCCGGGAAACTGGCGACGCCAAATTTGACGGTGAAAAACAGGATCAGCAGGTAGCCAATAAAGAATTCCGGCAGGGAAATGGCGGCCAGTGAAATGATATTGATGATGCGGTCCGGGATGCGGTTGCGAAAATGCACCGCAACCATGCCCAGACCCACCGCCAGAGGCACGGAAATGATCGCGGCACAAAAGGCCAGAAACAGCGAATTGCCCAACCGCTTGCCGATTTGTTCGGAAACGGAATTGCCACTGGCCCAGCTTTTGCCGAAATCACCCTGCAGGGCATTGCCCAGCCATTCAAAATAGCGGGTGGTGATGGGGCGTTCCAAGCCAAGCTGCGAACGGATATTGGCAACAGCCTGCGGGGTTGCCGACTGGCCAAGATAGGTTTGGGCAAAGTCGCCCGGCAAGGCCTCGACACCGCCGAAAATTAATATCGAGACGGCCAGCAACAGGCCCGCACTCAGCCCCAGGCGTTGCAGGATCAAAACTGTTAGCGGATACCGTTGTTTTAACGGGCGACGGCGGGGTTTGCCGTCTTCCATGACAGTATTCATGGGATGGTTTCTCCTTGATGAATACCTGAATCGGAAAGGGCGTATCGCGTGCCAGAATAAGGGGTGCTAGGCGCAAGGGCGGCAATGATTGGCGCGCAGCATTCTGGTAACGGGGACAACCGGCATGACCGGCCATATGGCCGGGGCACGCAAAGACGTCATTTCCGATTAGACGAAATCAATTCAAAGGAACGGCCAGAACAGGCCGACGATACCGGCTGCTCCGGGGTGGGGGTGCGGCGCAACCGAAATTGCGCCGCAAATGGACTTAGCCCTCGATCCAGACACGGCTGGCGACATAGCCATTTGACATGTCGTTGCCAATATCGTGGACATAACCTTTGAGTTTTTTGTTCGAGGCATTCACAAAGTCATTGAACATCGGCAGGATCAGACCGCCTTCATTGCGCACCATCAGCGCCATGTCGCGATACATTTCCTTCCGCTTGCTCTGGTCCAGTTCGGCACGGGCGGCCAGCAGCAATTTGTCGAAATCCTTGCGCTTAAAGCGGGTATCGTTCCAGTCAGCGGTGGAAAGATAGGCGGTGGAATACATCTGATCCTGGGTCGGGCGGCCCCCCCAGTATGACGTGCAGAACGGCTTGACGTTCCAGACATTGGACCAGTAACCGTCACCCGGTTCGCGCTTGACTTCGATATTGATGCCGGCTTTTTTCGCACTTTGCTGATACAGCACAGCGGCATCGACCGCGCCTGGAAAGGCCACATCAGAGGTGCGCAGCAATACGGACCCGTCATGGCCGGATTTTTTGTAGTGGAATTTGGCCTTGTCCGGGTCGTAGGTGCGCTGTTTGATGCCTTCGGGGAACAGGGCATAGGTTTCGTTGATCGGGAAGTCGTTGCCGACCTTGCCATAACCGCTGAGAATTTTCTGAACCATTGTTTCGCGGTCCATTGCATATTTCAGCGCAAGGCGCAGGTCGTTATTGTCAAACGGCGGGGTATCGCAGTGCATGATGAACACATAATGCCCGCGACCCGATGTTTGCAGAATATCGATCATCGGCGCGCGTTTGAGCAGATTGACGGTTTTGGGGTCAACACGGTTGATGTAATGAACCTGACC
This sequence comes from Thalassospira sp., assembly GCA_050299455.1. Lineage (GTDB taxonomy): Bacteria > Pseudomonadota > Alphaproteobacteria > Rhodospirillales > Thalassospiraceae > Thalassospira. The sequence continues at coordinate 3,419 of JBNKVZ010000161.1, read as the reverse complement.
CGATGACAGGGCGGCAACACGGGCGGTTGCGTCGTTCATGACGATCATTTCAACGCTGTCGACATAGCCGCGGTCGGGGTTCCAGTCGTTTTCGTTTTTCTCGAATGTGGCGCGCACACCCGCATCATAGCTTTTCAGTTTGTACGGCCCGGTCCCGATGGCGGCATTGGGGTCATCAAAACCACCGCCCGGCTGAATGACAAGGTGATAGTCCGATAATAGCAGGGGCAGGTCGGCATTGCCTTCGGTCAGCGAGATCACCAGATCCTTGCCATCGGCCTTGATGCCGGTGATCGATTTCAGAATGCCAAGCGCACCGGATTCTGACTTTGCGTCGGTATGGCGCTGCAGGGTCTTGACCACATCATCGATGGTCAGTTCCTTGCCATTGTGAAACTGTACACCCTTGCGGATTTTAAAGGTCCAGGTCGAGGCGTCAGGCGACGATTCCCAGGATTCCGCCAGTGCCGGAACCGCGGTACCATGATGCGGTTCGCTTTCAACCAGAGTATCGCCCCAGTTGCGGTTCAAAACAAAGGTAAATTGCGATTGGGATTTGGCCGGGTCCAGAATGTCGGTGGCAGAACCCCCTTCAAGGCCAAGTTTGAGATGCCCGCCGCGTTTGGGCGTGCTTTCGGCGGCTTTGGCGGCTTTCGAATAAAGGCTGCTGGCGGCGGCAAATGTCATGCCGGCAGCCATCGAGCTTGCCATAAATTCGCGACGGTTCAGGCCATGCGCCATGACGCGGCCCGTTAAATGCTTAAGTGGGTCAGTCATCCCCGATTTCCTTTTGTTTTTTATACATAATACAGCAGTCGGTATGGCTCTTGTTTTTGGTTGTTGGAGCCAACCTTCCGGGTAGGATTATTTTGCGCCCAGGCTGTTGTGAAAACAGTTCTGGCGCGGGTTACGATAACCGCAATGGTTGTGTATGTCTCTGTTCCCCTAAATGACCTGGTCAATGCCCGTCAGGCTGTCGCACTTCACTGTTGCAAAACGTCCTACCCCAACTGACGGACAAGGCGTTGAACGTCTTTTTGTGCAAATTGTTCCCAAGCCACATTCGGATAAAGTTTACACCTCGTTTGGTTAAGTGGCGATATGGTTGCACGGACGGGCTACTCCTGACAACCCAGAGGGTGCGATATATCTGGCGGTTTTTATATAAATATCTGAAAAATATAAGTTATTATTGATGCGACGCTTGCGTGAATGATGCCAAAATATACTTTGACCTCAAAGTAAAACACCCTGCGCGGGAATGAACATATTTTCAGGCGACGAACGATTCCTCAGGGAATAGGCGTTTCAAGCTTTCTGATGCGCGCCATCGCGGAACGTGTATTACACAAATTTTACCCGCGATTTTTTGGCAATATGCCACGATCATAGTGCCTGTATTTTATCACAAATCCGGCGGTTTTGAAGCGTTCATAACTGTGGGTTGTGTGGGCGCAAATGAACGGGAAGATGTTGCGGATACAGTCAGGGGTTGTAATGCGGGACCTTATGGACTGACCTTCCGGCTAATATCCCCGACCGAAAGTTTTGAACGGGTTCCGTTGGACGGCGACATGAACTGGCGTGAGAGACACCCGAATGGCTTTCATTTTTGGCGTCCAAGAGGCCAGAAGGATGTTCGACGTCGTGACATTTCGGTCGGACACTGTCCGGGAAACGGACATAAATTTACGGCCTGCGCCCCAAAGAAAATAATTAAACCAATTAAAAACAAGCCATTATTCCGTGCATAAATCAATTGGCACAGTCATTGCCCTTTCCTCCAGGCGGTCTGGAAAAGATCGTCTTAACAGGAGGAGCAACAATGAACGTGCAAAACAAAAATGCGCGTAGCGTTCAAGTTCTCGGCATTGATGCCGGCGGAACCATGACCGATACATTTTTTGTAGATGCCGGTGGCGAATTTGTTGTCGGCAAAGCGCAATCTACACCCGAAAATGAAGCAATCGGCTTGATAAATTCAAGCCGGGACGGCCTGTCCTTGTGGGATATGGACCTGTCTGAAGGCCTGTCTCAATTGCAAACGGGTGTTTATTCCGGCACGGCGATGCTTAATCGTGTTGTGCAACGCAAGGGCTTGAAATGCGGCCTGATCGTGAATGCCGGGATGGAGGATTTTCACCGTATGGGGCGTGCGATCCAGTGTTATCTGGGCTATGCCTATGAAGATCGCATTCATTTAAATACCCATCGCTACGATCCCCCGCTTGTGCCACGGCAGCTGACGCGCGGGGTGATCGAACGGGTTGATATGTCCGGCACGGTGGTTATTCCCCTGCGCGAAGAAAGTGCGCGACTGGCCGCGCGGGAATTGATTGCCCTTGATGTTGAAGGCATCGTTATCAGCCTGTTGCATTCCTATAAGAATGCGACCCATGAGCGCCGCACCTGCGACATCGTGCTCGAAGAAATTGCAAAAAGCGGCAAGAATATTCCTGTTTTTGCCTCCGCCGATTATTATCCGGTCCGCAAGGAAACACACCGCACCAATACCACCATTCTTGAAGGTTACGCCGCCGAACCTTCGCGTCAGACACTTAAGAAAATCTCCAATGCCTTTAAGGAACAGGGGACGAAGTTTGATTTCCGTGTGATGGCAACGCATGGCGGGACCATTTCGTGGAAGGCCAACGAACTTGCCCGCACCATTGTTTCCGGGCCGATTGGCGGGGTGATTGGCGCGAAATATCTGGGTGAGGTGCTGGGTTACAAAAACATTGCCTGTTCGGATATTGGCGGCACCTCCTTTGATGTTGCCCTGATCACGCAGGGGGAATTGACCATCAAAAGCGACCCGGACATGGCCCGTCTGGTGTTATCGCTGCCCTTGGTTGCGATGGATTCCGTTGGGGCTGGTGCCGGTTCGTTCATCCGGCTTGATCCCTATACAAAGGCCATAAAACTGGGGCCGGATTCAGCAGGTTATCGGGTTGGGGTGTGTTGGGCGGAAAGCGGCATTGAAACCGTAACCATTTCCGATTGCCACATGGTTTTGGGGTATCTCAACCCGGATAATTTCTTGGGGGGTGCGGTGAAGCTGAACCGGCAACGATCCGTTGATGCAATTAAAAAACAGATCGCCGATCCCTTGGGGCTTTCTGTCGAGGATGCGGCGGCCGGGGTGATCGAATTGCTGGATGCCGATTTGCGCGATTATTTGCGCTCCATGATTTCCGGCAAGGGGTCTTCGCCATCCAGTTTCGTTTGCTTTTCTTATGGTGGGGCCGGCCCGGTTCACACATATGGATATACCGAAGGGCTGGGTTTTGAAGATGTGATCGTACCAGCCTGGGCGGCGGGTTTTTCCGCGTTCGGGTGTGCTGCGGCCGATTTTGAATATCGTTATGACAAGTCACTCGACATCAATATCGCGCCCGATGCGTCGGATGAAGAGAAGG
>JBNKVZ010000160.1:0-10133 GCA_050299455.1 Thalassospira sp. | reverse complement strand
ATCGGTTATTGCTGTGACGGCCGTGGTGATGGATGTGTTCGTGCGGTTGCGGGGGCGTCATGATCTGGTTTGAAAACCCGGTGGTGCAGGGCATTGTCTGGTCGTTGGCGACGATTGGTTTTTATTTGGTGGCGCGCAATCTGCACCGGCGCTGGCGTCGGAGCTGGTTAACGCCGTTATTGATTGCCCCGGTCATCCTGATCGCGCTGGCGTTGGTTTTTCATGAAAGTTATGGCGATTATATTCGCGGTACCGGCTGGCTGGTGACGTTGCTGGGGCCCACAATGGTGGCCTTTGCCATCCCGATTTATGAACAGCGCAAATTTATTTTGCGCCATTGGCCGGTATTGGCGGTCGGTGCGGTTGCGGGCAGTGTCACGGCGATGATTACCGGTTGGTGCCTGGCGACGTTTTTGGGGCTGGACGGGGCCTTGCGGCTGAGCCTGTTGCCCCGGTCGATCAGCACGCCGTTTGCCATGGAGGTTTCAGGCGATATTGGCGGTATCCCCGATTTAACAGCGGTGTTTGTTGTTATTACCGGTGTGTTTGGCGCGGTGCTGGGTGAAATTATGCTGGCTCGCCTGCCGGTGACGTCCAGTTTGGCACGCGGGGCGGCGCTGGGCATGGGCGCACATGGGGCGGGCACGGCCAAGGCCCACGAAATTGGCACCGAGGAAGGATCGGTCGCCGGATTGATCATGGTGCTGGTGGGCTTGCTTAATGTGCTGATTGCCCCGGCCATTGCCCTGTTTTTTCGGGGTTAGCGAACAGACAGATAAGATGGCGATGGCGGTGGCATGATGCGTCGGCTGCTACCATCGCCATGCCCTGATCAGCCCTGCGGCACCGCCCTGTTGTTTCCCGTTTAACGTTCCCAGGGCGGCGTGCCGCCAAATTCGGCGACCAGAAAATCAACAAAGGCACGGACCCGTGTGGGCAGATAGCGGTTTTCGGGATACAGCGTATAAACCGCGTGTGACGGTGGCGTGCAATCGGGCAGCACGATTTTTAGCGCCCCGGACTGTATATGTGCCCCCACATCCCACATGGATTTTAACGCAATGCCGTGCCCATCCAGGCACCAGCGCGTTAGCACCTCGCCATTATCCGAATCCATCGAACCGGAAACCGAAAGGGTGGTCGGTGCCTCCTCGCCTTCGCGCTGCAATGTCCATTGATATTGGCGCGAGCCGGGAAAGCGTAATAACAGGCAGTTATGATCCAGCAAATCTGCTGGCGTGCGCGGGGTGCCATTGCGTTTAAGATAAGCCGGGCTTGCCACCAATACCCGTTTGTTGGATGCCAGCTTGCGCACGATCAGCGAACTTTCCTTAAGTTCGGCAATGCGAATGGCAAGGTCCACCTTGTCTTGCAACAGGTCCAACAGCCGGTCGGACAAATGCAGGCGGATTTGAACATCCGGGTTTTTTTCAACAAATTTGGGAATGATTGGGGCGACGAACCTGTTGCCAAACGCCACCGGGCAGGTCACGGTCACCGGGCCACGGGTGGTGTTTTTCTGGTTAGCAATGGCGTTTTCGGCCTCTTCCATTTCGGCGAGAATGCGCTGGCAATGGCGGTAATAAATATCGCCTTCCGTTGTCAGGCCGACGCGCCGCGTGGTGCGGTTTAACAGGCGTACGCCCAGGCGTTCTTCCAGCCGGGCAATGCGGTTGGAAACCACAGCGGCGGAATGGCGCAATTCGCGCCCGGCGGCCGAAAGATTGCCCAGTTCGGCAACCCGGACAAATATCTGGATGTCCTCAAAATCGGACATGGGGCCTCGCTCTCACTCTGTTTGTTTTATCCGGGCCGTTTTCGGCTTGGGGGACGTTATTGGGCGATGCGGTGCGCGTCTTTTTGGTGCGGCAGTGCAAACCGGCATTGCCGCTTCACTGTGCCATTTTAAAAAATGTCTTGAAAGTCATTTCGATTATGCACGCTTGCTAAATAATAGAGCGGCCGCCAGCCCTGTGTTAGGAAAATAGGGTTATAAGAATTCTGAAAATGCGCGTCATAATATGCTGCAAGGCAATATCAGGGACGGGGACCGGGCAGAGGACAGCGTTAATGGCTGCGCCCCGGTAAGAGAGAGGGACCAAACAGGTGGACATTCTGTTTCAGGACTGGATCAATCTGATCCTGCGCTGGGCGCATGTGATTACCGGCATCGCATGGATTGGATCATCATTTTATTTTGTCTGGCTGGATTTGTCGCTGCGCAAGCGGCCGGGCATGGATGATGGCGTTTATGGCGAAGCCTGGATGGTGCATGGCGGCGGCTTTTACCATGTTAATAAATGGATGGTCGCGCCGGCCAAAATGCCCGACGATTTGCACTGGTTCAAATACGAGGCCTATTTCACCTGGCTGACCGGCTTTGCCCTGCTGGTAACAATGTATTACTGGAGTGCGGAATCCTACCTGATTGATCCATCGGTAATGCCGATGACCAAATGGGATGCGATCCTGACCGGGTTAATGAGCCTGGCGGCAGGCTGGTTCATTTATGATTTCATTTGCAAAAGCCCGCTGGGCCGGAAAACCAGCACGCTGGCGATTGCCCTGTTCATTCAGATTATGGCCTTTGCCTGGATTTATACCCATGTCTTTAGCGGGCGTGGGGCCTTTATCCATGTGGGCGCGCTGATTGGTACCATGATGGCCGCGAACGTGTTTCGCATTATCATACCCAACCAGAAAAAGGTCGTCGCCTCGCTGATGGCCGGTGAAAAGCCCGACCCGGCCCTGGGCCTGCAGGCCAAGCAGCGTTCGACCCATAATAACTATCTGACCCTGCCGGTGCTGGCGATGATGATCAGCAACCATTACCCGATGACCTATGCCCATGATCATTCCTGGATCGTGATCGGCCTGATCCTGATTGTCGGCGGGTTGGTGCGGCATTTTTTCAATACCCGCAATTCCGGTGGCGCGGGCAAGGAAATTGCCTGGCAATTGCCCGCAGCGGCGGTTTTCATGGCGATTTTGGTGGTTTTTGTTTCCTATGACCCCAATGCGCCGCGTGCCGGCGATGTTATTTCGTCCAATCAGGCGATGGGCATTATTCAAACCCGCTGTGCCGTTTGCCATTCCGCCCACCCGACCGAGGATGGCTTTGATGCGGCCCCGGCGGGCGTGATGTTTGATAATCTGGACCAGGTGCATACCAATGCGCAGCGCATCATGGCGCAGGCGGTGATTGCTAAATCCATGCCTTTGGGCAATTTAACCGAAATGACCGATGATGAACGCGCACAATTGGGCCAGTGGATTCGGGCGAAAATGCCGGATTAGACTCCCTTCCATGTATATGGACGCATAAATCAAACAGGGATGCCCAATGGTGCATCCCTGTTTGTTTTTGAGGATCATTCAGGGCTGGCTTTGAAAAGCAATCGGGTGCCAGCAATAGGCATTTTCACTTTGATCACGCGCAACATGGCCCAGCCCGGGAAAGGCAATGTGACTGCCGGCAACAAGGCAGTTTCCCCGGGCGGCGCGTTCCAATGCCTGTTTGCGGCTGATGACGGCAGCATTGGCATCAACATCAAAACAAATGGCGATATCGGGTTCTTCAAATTGAAGGATGTCACCATGCGCGATATCGCCCCAGCAGAAAACGTCACCCGCCCCTGTTTCGATAATAATGCCGCTATGCCCCGGTGAATGGCCGGGCAGCAAAAGGGAGCGTGCCAGACCGGGAAGGGGCGCTTCATTGTCATCAAACAGGGAAACCCGCCCGGCATCTTGATAGGGGGTGATGCAGGCAATGGCATTTTTGAAATGCGGCTGCATGGGGGTGGGGGCCTTCGCCATTTGCTTGGGGTTTAGGAAAAATTCGGCATCGCGTTTGGGGATATGCACATGGGCATGGGTAAAGGCCATTTTGCCACCTCGGATCAGGCCGCCAAAATGGTCATGATGCAGGTGGGTCAGGATAATATGCTGAATCTGATCGGGGTGATGTCCCGCTGCCTGAAGGTTGCCGGCCATTTGGCCCAGTGCCGGACCTCCCAAATCACCACTGCCCGTATCAATCAGGATCTGGTGGTCATTTTGGGCAATCAAAAATGCGTTAAAGGGGCCTGGTGTGGGTAAGCCCTGCCCGTTTGCGCTCAGGCGGTCGCGCACATGGTCCGGCGTGGTGTTAAGGTAAAGCTGATCAAGCGGAAAGGGCAGGGTGCCATCATGCAGTGCGATGATGGCAGTATCGCCCAGCATGGTGGGGTAAAATCCCGTGGCGGCATTGGGGCGGGCAGGGTGGTTGGCCGAAATGTCCATGATGGTGTCCTGTTTGGTCTGTTTGTTCCCTGCTGGCAGGTGGTACAGGCAGGGGGATTGATGCTTTTGAAACTGTGGCAAACAGGGTATATCTGGCTTCACCATCAATCAAATCGATGCGAATAATGCAATATATCGACCATTTCAATTTAAGGTCTTTTGATCTGAATTTGCTGGTGGCCTTTGACGCCCTGATCAGCGAAGGCAGTGTGACCCGTGCCGCCGAAAAACTGCGGATCGGCCAACCCGCCATGAGCCACAGCCTGGCAACCCTGCGCCTGTTATTGGGAGATGAGCTTTTTGTGCGCGTTGGTCAGAAAATGCAGCCAACCGCCCGTGCGCAAAGCCTGGCTGGCCCCATACGTGCGGCCCTGAACCAAGCACAGGCCGCCCTGAAGGTGGGCCAGCATTTTGACCCATTGACCGAAAAGCGCGTTTTTCGCATTGGTGTTTCGGATGAAATGATGCAGGTGCTTTTGCCGCGTTTAATGGCCGATTTGGCGCAAAAGGCGCCGCACATTGGCATTCTGACGCGTGATCTGAGCCTGGCAACGGTGGCGCCATTGTTAAGCCGCAGCGAAATTGACGTGGCCGTTGGTGTGCCTTATGTGCCGCAAGGGGCCTTTCTGGGGGAATGCCTGTTTGAGGCGCAGGCATGTTGCTGTTTTAACCCGGACCTGCTGGGGTTGAACGGCCCCCTGGATGATGCGGCCTATTTTGCCGGCCGCCATGCCGTGTTTTCGCAAGTTAACGACATTTCAGGATGCATTGGCGAGATTTACCGCAATACCGGCCATATGCTCGATATCGGGTTTGCCGCACCGGCCTTTTTGCCCCTGCTGGCGGTGGCGGCGAAGGCCCCTTTGATTGCCACCGTCCCGGCCCGGATTGCCCACCTGTATGCCGCAAAATTTAACCTGACGATTGGTCCGGTCCCTGTAACATCGGGCTTTTCATCGGCCCACATGGTATGGGCCGGTCATGCCGACCAGGATGTTGCGCTTTCGTGGTTGCGGGGCTGTATTCGCACCTGTTTGGAGGCGGATTAATGGCAAAGCGCTTCAGGGTTGGGCAGGATGACACCCGGCGCAAAGGTGTGGGGCGGGAATCTGCCATTGCCTGAAGCTGCAAACGGCGGGGTGAAGCGGTTATGGTGGGGTAAGGACCCCGCGGGCAGGCCGCAACTGCCAGTGCGCGAGGGGCCGATTGCCGTGCGCGGTCATGTATCCCTGGGTTGATTAAAAAACAGTCAAAAAAATTCATGTGAGCGAAATTTAGTCATTTTAGAGGGGCGTCACGCAATAATTTTCTACCATAGCGGAGTATGGTGCCGTTAAATTGCGTTGAATCTCTGCGGGTTTGGCAAAATCGTATAAAATTTCAAAATCTGGCATGGTTTTGGCTTGTAGCTGCTGCGGTGCAATAAAAAACATGCAGTGGAGGCTACTAATGAAAACGATGCTTCAGACAATCGTTGGCGCGGGGGCGCTGGCGTGGTCTGCAATGGCGATGACACCGGCGCAGGCTGCTGATGACACGATTAAAATTGGCGTTCTGCACTCTCTTTCGGGGACGATGGCGATTTCGGAAACCACGCTGAAGGATACGGTCCTGATGCTGGTCGATGATCTTAATAAAAATGGTGGCCTGCTGGGCAAGAAGGTCGAAGCCGTGGTGGTTGACCCGGCATCAGACTGGCCGCTTTTTGCAGAGAAAGCCCGTGAACTTATAGAAAAAGAGAAAGTTGCTGCCACTTTTGGCTGCTGGACATCTGTTTCGCGCAAATCGGTTTTGCCGGTTTTTGAAGAAGATGACGGTCTTTTGTTTTACCCGGTACAGTTTGAAGGCGAAGAAAGCTCGCGCAATGTGTTTTACACCGGTGCCGCGCCCAACCAGCAGGCGATCCCGGCTGTGGATTACCTGATGAGCGAAGATGGCGGTGGTGCGAAGCGCTTTGCCCTGCTGGGGACGGATTATGTGTATCCGCGCACGACCAATAAAATCCTGCGCGCCTATTTGCACAGCAAAGGTGTCGCCGATGAAGACATCATGGAAAACTACACGCCGTTTGGTCATTCCGACTGGCAGTCGATTGTTGCCGATGTAAAAACCTTTGCCTCGGCTGGCAAGAAAACCGCTGTGGTTTCCACCATCAATGGCGATGCCAATGTGCCGTTCTATAAGGAACTGGCAAACCAGGGCATTAAGGCGGAAGATATTCCGGTTGTGGCTTTCTCGGTCGGGGAAGAAGAACTGGCCGGGATCGATACCGCCCCGCTGGTCGGCCATCTTGCGGCATGGAACTATTTTGAAAGTGTCGATACCGACGCCAATGCCGCCTTTATCAAAAAATGGCATGCCTATATTGGTGATGAAAACCGCGTCACCAATGACCCGATGGAAGCCACCTATATCGGCTTTACCATGTGGAAACAGGCCGTCGAGCAGGCTGGCACCACCGATGTGGATGCTGTGCGCCAGGCCATGTATGGCCAGAAAGTTCCGAACTTGACGGGCGGAGTCGCCGTGATGAACACCAACCATTACCTGTCCAAGCCGGTGCTGATTGGCGAAGTGCAGGATAACGGCCAGTTCGATACCGTCTGGAGCACGGACGGCGTGGTCGTAGGTGATTCCTGGTCGGATTACATTCCCGAAAGCGCAAAGCTGACGGCGGATTGGACCTATCCGTGGGTCTGCGGCAATTGCGAAACCCCGAAATATTAATCGGACCTGACGGGCCGGAAACGCCGGAATTCCCGCGTTTTCCGGCCCGTTTTATTGCCGCCTTGCGGTAAGGCAGTCGCCGGTTTGGCTGATTTTTCCGGCATGCCTGTATCTTTGAATGCGCGATGCGAAGGTTTTGATCATGCGTCGAGATAATTTCCTGCCGGTGCCCTTTCCTGCGTCCAGTTCTATGTCCAATCCTGCGTCCAGTCCTGTTTCCAATCCTGTGTCAGATGGTTTTTCTGCCTGTTTTTCCCGTCGCTCTGTGGGGTCAATGCTGGCGGTTATTGCCATGCTGGCGGTGATGTGCGTGCTGTCATTTGCCCGGCCCGCCTGGGCCTTTAGCGATGAAGAGCTGCGCCAGATTGTTGAAAAGCTTGATACCAAAAGCTCGAACAAGAAACTCGACATCATTGGTAAAATGGCGGCGGATGGCGACCCGCGTGTGGCCCCGGTGCTCGGCGCATTGCTGGAGGGCGACCTTTTTGTCAGCAAGGCGGATGGCCGGGTGGTGATTGGCAAAAAACAGGGCAAGGTCTGGCAGCATATCGATGTGGTCAGTGGCAAGGTAACGGGCGAAAGTGGTTCGCGCGATTTAAGCAAAATTCGCATTAATAACCGGCTGCGCGGGGCGCTGCGCGATGCATTGGCAAGCCTTAATCTTTTTAGTCCTGATTTGGCGACACGGCGGACAGCGGTCGAAACCGTTATGGATTCCCGCGACCCGAAAATGGCGCCGCTGTTAAAACGGGCCATCGAACGCGAAGACGACCCGGACCTTTTGGCGCGCATGAAACTGGCCCAGGCGACAATGGCGCTGGCCGCGGGGGAAACATCGCAGGAACGGCTGGACGCGATTGATGTTCTTGCCAGCCAGACCACCCCGCAAATTCGCGCCGTCTTGCTGCAATTTGTCAATGCCGCCGAAAGCGAAAACTATGACCCCAAGGTGGTCGAAGCGGCAAAGGATGCCGTGGCATCGGTCGAAGGCCGTTTGAAAATGTGGCAAACCGCCGGGGATGTTTATCGCGGCATTAGCCTGGGGTCGGTTTTGTTGCTGGCCGCGGTCGGGCTTGCCATTACCTTTGGCGTCATGGGCGTGATCAACATGGCGCATGGCGAAATGATCATGATTGGTGCTTACACCACCTATGCCGTGCAGCAGGCCTTTGATGCCTTTTGGCCCGCCGGAATTGGCTGGTCGCTGGCTGTGGCGGTGCCGATGGCGTTTTTGGTTTCAGGCGGGGTTGGTGTGGTGATCGAACGGGTGATCATTCGCTTTCTTTATGGTCGTTCGTTGGAAACATTGCTGGCAACCTGGGGCTTAAGCCTGATGTTGCAGCAGGCCATTCGCAGCATTTTTGGTGCCAGCAACCGCCAGGTTGTCGCCCCGGATTTCATGAGCGGGGCCATCGAATTTTCCACTGGCCTGGTGCTGACCTATAACCGATTATGGATCATTTTATTTAGCGTCATTGTTGTCGCCGGGATTGCCTTTGTTCTGCGTTACACCGCCTTTGGCCTGCAAATGCGCGCGGTAACGCAAAACCGCCGTATGGCCGGGTCGGTTGGTATTCGTACCGGCTATGTCGATGCGCTGACATTCGGTCTGGGCTCGGGCATTGCCGGGATTGCCGGTGTCGCACTTAGCCAGATTGACAATGTCAGCCCCAATCTGGGGCAGGGTTACATCATTGACAGTTTTATGGTGGTGGTGTTTGGCGGCGTTGGCAATTTGTGGGGCACGGTTTTGGGCGCGTTTAGCCTGGGGATTGTGAACAAATTCCTTGAGCCGGTTGCTGGCGCGGTGTTGGCGAAAATCTTTGTGCTGGTCGCGTTGATCCTGTTCATCCAGAAACGTCCCAAAGGGTTGTTTGCCCTTAAGGGCCGCGCGGTGGAGGCCTGATCGATGACCGACTATCGCCAGAAATATAAAATGACGCCGGTTCTGGGCTGGTTGCTTCAGGACCGGGGCGGCTTGATCCTGCTGGGGATATTGCTGCTGGGCTGCATCCTTATTCCGGTGGGCAACCTGATGGTGCCCGAAGGATCGGCCTTTCATGTGCCGACCTGGATGCTGGGCCTGTTGGGCAAATATCTGTGTTATGCCCTGCTGGCCCTAAGTGTTGATCTGATTTGGGGGTTTTGCGGCATTCTCAGCCTGGGGCATGGGGCGTTTTTTGCCCTGGGCGGTTATGCGATGGGCATGTATCTGATGCGTCAGATCGGCGATCGCGGGGTTTATGGCGACCCGGTTTTGCCCGATTTCATGGTCTTTCTGAACTGGAAGGAACTGCCCTGGTACTGGTACGGGTTTGACCATTTCAGCTTTGCCGTGATCATGGCGATGTTAGTCCCCGGCATCTTGGCCTTTGTATTTGGCTATTTGGCGTTTCGCTCGCGCGTGACGGGGGTTTACCTTTCCATCATTACCCAGGCCATGACATATGCGTTGTTATTGGCGTTTTTCCGCAACGATATGGGCTTTGGCGGCAATAACGGCCTGACCGATTTTAAGGATATTCTGGGTTTTGATTTGCAGTCTGACCAAACGCGCTGCGTGCTGGTGGTGGCGTCCGCCATCATGCTGGGCGTTTGTTATGTGGTGTCGCGCGGCATTACCCAATCCCGGCTGGGCAAGGTTTTAATCGCCATTCGCGATGCTGAAAGCCGGGTGCGTTTTACCGGCTATCGGGTGGAATATTACAAACTGTTTGTTTTTACCGTTTCGGCGGTTATGGCGGGGATTGCCGGGGCGCTTTATGTGCCGCAAATCGGCATTATCAATCCTGGCGAATTTGCCCCGGCGGCCAGCATCGAGGTGGTGATCTGGGTGGCCGTTGGCGGGCGTGGCACATTGTATGGCGCGGTATTGGGCGCGTTTATTGTCAATTACGCCAAAACGTTTTTTACCGGTGTGATGCCCGATTTCTGGCTGTTTTTCCTGGGCGGGCTGTTTATTGCCGTTACCCTGTTTTTACCCAAGGGGGTTATTGGCGCGGTGCCGGCCTTTGCCGGAGCCAATGGGGCAAGCGGGCCGGGTGTGCCAAATGCCTCTGGCGGTTGGCGTGAAAGGCTGGCCGCCTGGCGGAGCAATCAGGGAGGCAAGATCGGAAGAGCGT
>JBNKVZ010000159.1:0-10141 GCA_050299455.1 Thalassospira sp. | reverse complement strand
GGGCGGAAGGTTTTTTCAGCATGCCCTATTGAATCAAAACTCCCCGCCAAAGGCGAGGAGTTTGTCAGCAGTCTGAGACTGCCCTAAAGCCCTATAAAAGATGTATTTTGTGGTTAGAAATCAAACGAGGTTGAGATTAGGAAAGTGCGTGGTGCGCCTCGAGAAATTCCTGAAACCTGACCGCTTGACGCCGAAGACCAGTAATTGAGCCCCAATACGTTTTCAACACTGGCCCGCAGGATAATCGGGGTGCGATCAGCGCGTTCGATTTCGTATCGAAGGCCAAGATCAAGACGTGTCCAGTCAGGCAGTTTTTGCGTGTTCGCGGCATTGGCATATTGTTCACCTGTATGGATAACCCGGCCCGAAACACTCAGTCCGGATACCAATGCAATATCCTGTTCCAGCCCCAATACGGCTTGCCAGTCAGGGACTCCAATGGGCTGGTTTCCATCAACCGTTCCCCCGGCCGATCCTGTTAGAATGGCGTCATAAACTGTTACGCCACCAAGGACACGCAGATCGTCACGGAGTTCACCTTGCAAGGTTAGCTCGACCCCGCGATTGCGCTGTTCGCCATCCACACCGTAATGATTGGTGGCAGCATCGGTAATGCCGGTGGGCTCGTGAATTGCAAAATAGGCCAGTTGCCCGGCCCATTTGTCTGCATCGTATTTTATGCCCATTTCAACCTGACGCGAAACGACAGGGGCAAAAACCTCGCCGGCATTTGTCGTTCCGGCCGGGGCCGACGGGCCTTGCTGGAGGGATTCAGCATAATTGCCATATACCGAGATATCCGGGCGGATGCGCCAGACGGCACCTAGCGCTGGCGTCAAACGTGTTTCACGATAGCTTGATTTTTGCAGCCCGCTGGTCGCGTTATAGCCCTGTGTGACGATACGTTGCGAACGCGCCCCAAGGGTAAGCAAAAAACGGTCATCGGCAAAACCCAGGGTATCGGCGACAACCACACTGGTAAAAAGGCTTTCTGTGGTTTTGCCTATTTTATCCAGGGTCAGTTCCGATCCCGATGCGGGCCCGGCAAAAGCCACCGGCGCATAAATATTCGAGCTGCCGCCAATACCCAAATTGGCAAAACCCGCCTTCAAATCCAGATCCCAAACCGATGTCGCCACAACAAGGTTGTGTTTAACCGGCCCCGTATCGAAATGGTTTTTTAAACCGGCTTCGGCATAGCGATGATTTCCACCCGATGGGAAGCTGGTGCCGCCAACAGAAAAGTCTCCGTTTGACTTCAAGTTTGACGGAAAGGCAATTGTCCCCTCTGTCTCGGTATGGGCATAGCCCAGCTTGGCATATCCCGTTGTTATATCGGAAATATCATATTCGCCGCGCACGGCGATGAAGTAATCCTTGCTATCAAAACCGGCCCAGTCCTGTGACAGATTTGTTGTGCCATCAGGGGCATCGGGCACATTTGCGCCCGATGCCAGACGAAAGGCCCAGTCCGGGTTTTCGGTATGGCTTTTCTGATAGCCCAGATCCGCCGAAAGACGCAGCCGGTCGCCTTGATAATCCAGCCCCAGCGTCGCAGACCCCAATCGTTCACTTTGATCATCGACGGCCAAATCACCATCGCGGAACGTAAGATTGGTTCTTGCCCCAAATGCGTTGTCTTTGCCAAAACGCTGCCCCATATCCAGGCTGATCGATGGTTGTGCATCTGAGCTGTAACCAAGGGTTAACCGCCGTGTTGGTTCATCTTCCGCCCGTTTGGGAACCACATTGATGCTACCGCCAACGGCACTGCCAACCACCACGCCATTCAGGAAGGTATCTGGCCCTTTTAACAGTTCGAACCGTTCAAAGTTTTGCGGCACAATGCGTTGTTTGGGTAACATGCCCGGCATTCCGTCCAGCAGCACATTATAGGTAAAGTAATCAAAGCCACGAATTCGAAACACATCGCGGTAACTGCTTCGCGGGAATGTCTGGGAAACAGACGCATCATTTATCATCACGTCACTTAAACTGCGCGCCTGTTGGTCCTGCGCCAATTGGGACGTAAAGGCCCGCGTGCTAAAGGGTGATTCAAGATCGCCCCGATTGCCCAATATACCCAGCCCGGCCCCCGCCGCGACCTGCCCACCTGGATAAACTGGCGGAAGGTTTGACTTTTGCCTGTCCACTTCAATCACAATCGGCTTTAATTCCACCGCGTTTTCTTGTGCAATGGCCGAAACGGGATCAGAAAAACAAAGGACAGCCCCCGCCCATACAGCAGGAGGCACTGCCGCAAGCAGGTGCTTATTGTTACGAAAATTCATTTTGATAGCCCTTATCGCGCCGTCGCCGCCCACACGCGGTGCGGCTGTCGGCGGGGTGGTTCCCCTAAAAGTTGGCAACACCCCATAAAGCGCTGTCGGCTGACAGGGATGTGCCGCTATATCGCGATGGGTCGATAAGGGGGATCACGGACCGAGCGCAAAAGAACAATGCGCGGCAGATAACCTTGCGCCTTTGCCGATTTCAAAAACGGCATTGTGTGAAATTCAACAGGGCCAATCATTGTGACAAAATTGGCCGGAACGGCTGAATGACTGATCACGGACCAGCCACAGAGCGTTTGTGGATCCGGCGTAGTTGAATTTTTCTGTGCCGGGCGTGACGTCGCGTTCACATGTCCAATGATTTCCACCGGACCGTGACCCGAACAAATCACAAGCCGAATGCCACCATCGCTGGCGGGAACCGGCATGGTGCCTGGCGCAACAAGGGAAAGAACAAAAAATGGCACAATCAGAAGAACGCGGATGACAACATGTAAAGCCTTAACCTTGCCTGGCCATATTCGAGCCTGCCGTGTTTCTGATTTATGCGACGTCAACCACATCTCCTGCTGGCCTGAACGTCGGACATTGTCACAAACATTCTCCTGCGGAATTGATAGATGTCAGCCCACCGCAACAAATTCAGTCATTTACAATTTATGATGAGGCTGCATTCAAAAATAAATAAATGACCCCGGTTATCTTTTATCGACCAGACGGGCGGGGCGATTTATCGCTGAACTATCAATATCATATCGCCATAATAAAGATTTCCGCCCCTAACGTGCTTGCCGCTTAGAACCGCCGTTTGATGCAAGACATGCAGGAAACCGACACGCAAAAAAAACCATGAAAGTTCCCGTTTTTCGCGAGTGATTGACGTTTCACATTGTCTAACTGCGAGGGCTATTGCCAAGTAAGCCTAAGACCTTGTCAACGCTTTCGGAGAAGACACATGGATGAAACCATTAACCGCCGCACTTTCATGACCCTTGCTGCGGCGGGAGGGGCGGCAGCGGCCATTCCCGCATCTCTTCCCAATGTGGCCCACGCAGCAAGCGAGAGCGAACACCCCAAACACATGATGGAACTTCCCGCAGATGCGCCAACCGTCGCGATATTGGTGCATCCAAAAATGGTCGCGATTGACCTTGTCGGGGCGATGACGGTGCTTAAAATTCTTCGCTGCCGGATTTTCCTGGTCTGGAAGGATAAAACCCCGGTGCCAACCGAACTTGGCATTCCAGTTCCGCCGACACATACATTTGCCGAATGCCCCCGCGATCTTGATGTATTGCTTGTGCCTGGCGGCACCATGGGAACAGTTGCCTATATGAACGACCCGGAGGTCATCGATTTTCTGGCCGATCGCGGGTCCCGCGCCAAATGGGTGACGGCTTTTTGTACCGGTGCCATAACGCTTGCCGGATCAGGGCTGTTAAACGGTTACAAAGCCACGACATTTTGGCCGCTCACCCGTTTTCTCTCGCTTATGGGGGCAACATATGTGAATGATCGCGTTGTTGTTGACCGCAACCGCATTACCGCGGGCGGCCCGACAGCGGGAATTGATTTTGCCCTGGTTATTGCCACCAAATTAAAAGGCGAAGAAGCCGCCCGCCGGGTCGCCCTTATCCTGGAATATTCCCCCAAACCCCCATTCCATAATGGCACACCAGAAGAAGCCGGGCCCGAGCGCACAAAGGCGGCGCTTGACGGCCGTGTCTGGATGGATGGGCAGGTCGAAAAGCAGGCCAAAATCGCCCAAAAACGTTTGGGAACGTAAATCAAAACAATCTGATCATTTTGCCCTTGATAAAGGCCGGTCGCGTGCCGCCCGGCCTTTAATCTTTGCCTCGTCATGCCCCCCTCCTGCGTGCCCCGTGCGTGCCTTCTACATGCCTTTTGCCAGCCTTTTGCCCAATCCACCAAACGCAGTTGCAATGCTGCCAACGCCAGAACAGGCCTGCCATTGCTCGATTACCAGGGATTCTTTCGACATCCTGTTTGGGGCGAATTCATGTCAAGACAACATATATATTGACGAAATACTCAATTAAGCATCTATATATAGTCATCACGGTCCTTCGATATCATCGAAGGCTAAGAGGGAATTCGGTGCGTCACAGACCGCTGTGGCAATGCCGAAGCTGCCCCCGCAACTGTAAGCGGCAAGTTCGCGTCCATTTATGTCACTGGAGCAGGTTTTGTTTCGGGAAGGCTGGATGCAAACGTTATAACCGCGAGCCAGGAGACCTGCCGTGATGGAATTTATCGTTCACGGGCGGGGTGTCCCAGTGGAGCGCTTGTAACTGGCACTTCATGCCAGTATTGCTGCATGCGTCCGCATGGCCTTTGCCCCCTATTACGGGGTAAACAATGTCAGACCTACTTGAACAGGAACCTGTTACACGTTCCATTCATGCAAAAAATCCATCAAATGACAGTCCGTCTTTATCGCGCGACAACACCTATCAGGTCATTCGTCGCAATGGATCTGTTACCGACTTTAACCCGGCGAAAATCAAAACAGCGCTGACAAAAGCATTTTTGGCCGCCGAAGGCGAAACGGCATCGGGGTCGCACCGGGTGCATGATATTGTCGATGACATGACCCAACAGGTCTCATCGGTGCTTTTGCGCCGTGCAGCCCCGGGCCATACCCTTCATATCGAGGATATCCAGGATCAGGTCGAACTGGCCCTGATGCGCAGCGAACATCACAAAGTTGCGCGGGCCTATGTTCTGTATCGCGAAGATCGGGCGCGCGAACGTGCCAAACTTGAAGGGCGCCAAAAGAAAACCAATCAGCCCAGCCTACATGTCCGGCATCCCGATGGTTCTCTCAAACCGCTTGATTTTGACCGCCTGGCGACCGTTATCGATGAAGCCTGCGCCAAGCTTGAGGGCGTATCAGCCGACCCCGTCTTTGAGGAAACCAAACGCAACCTCTATGACGGGGTTTCAATTACTGAACTGGCCCTCGCCCCCATCATGGCGGCGCGCACCTTTGTTGAACGCGAACCGAATTATGCCTTTGTCAGTGCGCGCCTGTTACTCGACAAATTACGTTATGAAGCCCTGAGTTTCATAACCGGCCACCCGGACCAGGCAACACAAGCCGAAATGACGGACCGCTATGCGACCTATTTCCCGGTCGCCTTAAAAGCCGGCATTGAGGCCGGGTTGATCGATGCCGAACTGGCACGCTTTGATCTGAAAAAAATCAGTGCCGCGATCAAACCCGAACGCGACCTGAATTTTCAGTATCTGGGGCTGCAAACCTTATATGACCGCTATTTCCTGCATGTTAAAGGCACCCGGTTTGAATTACCCCAGGCGTTTTTCATGCGCGTCGCCATGGGCCTTGCGATCCGCGAGGTGAACCGAGAAGAAAAGGCCATCGAATTTTATGACCAGCTTTCCAGCTTTGTCTTCATGGCCTCCACCCCCACCCTGTTCAATTCGGGAACATGCCGGCCGCAATTATCCTCCTGCTTTCTGACAACCGTGCCCGATGATCTGGAAGGCATTTTCAAATCCATTCGCGACAATGCGCTTCTGGCCAAATATTCGGGTGGTTTGGGCAATGACTGGACCCCGGTACGCGGGCTTGGTGCCCATATCAAGGGCACCAATGGCGAAAGCCAGGGCGTGGTGCCGTTCCTGAAAGTCGCCAACGACACCGCCATTGCGGTTAACCAGGGTGGCAAGCGCAAGGGCGCTGTTTGCGCCTATCTTGAGACCTGGCATATCGATATCGAGGAATTCCTCGACCTTCGCAAAAATACCGGCGATGACCGCCGCCGCACCCATGACATGAACACCGCCAACTGGGTACCCGACCTGTTTATGGAACGTGTCATCAATGACGGTTCCTGGACCCTGTTTTCCCCCGATGACACGCCGGATTTGCATGATCTGTATGGTGATGCATTTAAAGCCGCCTATGAGGCCTATGAAGAAAAAACCGTCACCGGTCAGATCACCAATTTCAAAACCATCCGTGCCGTTGACCTGTGGCGCAAGATGCTGACCATGTTGTTTGAAACCGGACATCCCTGGATCACCTTCAAGGACCCTTGCAACATCCGGTCCCCGCAGCAGCATCGTGGTGTTGTTCATTCCTCCAACCTATGCACGGAAATCACGCTAAACACGTCGCATGACGAAGTCGCGGTTTGCAATCTTGGCTCCGTCAACCTGGCGGCACATGTGACAGAAAACGGAATTGACCACGACAAGCTTGCCAGAACGGTCAAAACCGCCATGCGCATGCTCGATAATGTGGTTGATATCAATTTTTACACCATTCCCGAGGCACGATATTCCAATTTGCGTCATCGTCCTGTCGGCCTTGGCCTGATGGGCTTTCAGGACGCCTTGCAGACCATGAAAATTGCTTATGCGTCACAGGCGGCCATCGCATTTGCCGATGAAAGCATGGAAGCCATTGCCTATCATGCCATATCGGCCTCGGTCGATCTGGCTGTTGAACGTGGCCGGTATGAAAGCTTTGAGGGCTCCTTATGGTCCCGCGGCATCCTGCCAATCGACAGCCTGGATCTGCTTGCCAAAACCCGCAGCGAATTTAACGTTGACCGCAGTACCCGGCTTGACTGGGACACTTTGCGCGAGCGGGTCCAAACCATTGGCATGCGCAATTCCAACACCATGGCGATTGCGCCGACGGCAACGATCTCGAACATCTGTGGCGTCAGCCAGTCCATCGAACCGGCCTATCGCAATCTGTTCGTCAAATCGAACATGTCCGGGGATTTTACGGTGGTCAATGCCGCCCTGGTTCGCGACCTCAAAGCACGCGGCATATGGGATGACGTCATGATTTCGGACCTGAAATATTATGACGGCAGTGTCGGCCAGATCGACCGTATCCCCGATGATTTAAAGGAACTTTATGCCACGGCCTTTGAACTGGACTCTTCCTGGCTGATCGAGGCTGCTTCTCGCCGGCAGAAATGGCTGGATCAGGCACAATCGCTTAATCTTTATATTGCCAATCCGTCCGGCAAAAAACTGGACGATCTCTATCGCCTGGCATGGCAACGCGGCCTGAAAACAACTTATTACCTGCGTTCCAGTGCGGCCACCCATGTTGAAAAATCAACATTGAAGGGAACAGACGGCAAACTGAATGCTGTTTCAACATCCCCTTCGGCCGTCATCCCCCAAAGCCCGAAACCAGCCCCGGCCAGCACGGCATCGCCGGCCCCAACAGCCGCGCCAGCGCCAGCAAAAGCCCCCTCCCCCGCGCCTGTTCCCGGCCAAGCGACGAATGCAATTTCGCCCGGCCAGGCCTGGGGCAAGGCGTGCCTGCTTGATGATCCGGAATGTGAAGCCTGCCAATAGGCTGCCAAAAACCACCCTTAAAAACGGGAACGAGAACCATGCTTGAATGGGTAGATAATACCGCCGCGCCCTCTGATGGGCAAAAAGACACTTCTATCGCGTCAAATGATGCCGGAACGGTCGATGCCACCGGCCTTGGTGCCATTGATCGGGGGGCGGCGCGTGTCACCGTAAGCGACAAGGCAATGATCAATTCGCGGGCAGATGTAAACCAGTTGCTGCCGCTTAAATATGGCTGGGCCTGGGAAAAATATCTGTCTGGCTGTAACAATCACTGGATGCCAACCGAGGTTTCCATGCAGGCCGACATCGCCCTTTGGAAATCGCGCGAGGGCCTGACCGAGGATGAACGCCGGATGCTCAAACGCAATCTGGGCTTTTTTGCGGCCTCCGAAAGCCTTGTTGCCAATAATATCGTGCTTGCGATCTATCGCCACCTGACCAACCCCGAATGCCGCCAGTACCTGCTGCGCCAGGCATTCGAAGAAGCAGTCCATACCCACACCTTTCAATATATCGTTGAAAGCCTGGGGCTTGATGAAGGTGAACTTTTCAATATGTATCGCGAGGTTCCCTCGATCACGGACAAGGCCGCCTGGGCGCTTGCCTATACCAAGCACCTTGATGATCCGAATTTTTCAACCGGCACAACAGAACGGGATCAGGATTTTTTGCGTGATCTGGTCGCGTTCTATGTCGTGTTTGAAGGCATGTGGTTTTATACCGGCTTTGCCCAGATCCTCTCGCTGGGGCGGCGCAACAAGATGGTCGGCATTGCCGAACAATATCAATACATCCTGCGCGACGAGAGCATTCACCTGAATTTCGGGATCGATGTTATTAACCAGATCAAGGCAGAAAACCCGCATTTATGGACGGCAGAATTTCAAGATGAAGTCCGCGAAATGTTGCAAGATGCCGCCGAACTTGAGGCCGCCTATGGCCGCGATACCATGCCGAATGGCTTTTTGGGCCTGAACGCGGAACTGTGTGAACAATATATGCACTTCATTGCCAACCGCCGCTGCGCGCAGCTTGGCCTGGCACCGGTTTTTGCCGACGTCGAAAACCCCTTCCCCTGGATGTCGGAGGCCATGGATTTAAAGAAAGAAAAGAACTTCTTTGAAACGCGTGTTACTGAATACCAGAATGGCGGTGCGCTCAGCTGGGATTAAACCGTTTCACCACAGGAATATCCCGCAAGGTCAAATATCCAACCTTGCGGGATCACCTCCGTGAAAGGGGTCAAGTATTCGCAGCCAAGTGCGCCTTAGATGGCAATTGGCCGACCTGCTTGGTCAATTGCAACCATCACAAATTCACCGCTGCCACATAAACGCCGTTCATCCGAATGCAGGTTCTCAGCCCATAACTGAACCTCGATAGATATTGACGTTCTTCCGGTTCGCAGCACCTTGGGCAAGGTGATGACCACCTCGCCATTCTGAATATGGCTGGAGAAATCCACTCTTTTCGATCCGGCCATCACCACTGTCTTGCGGCAATGGCGTGACGCGGCAATAAAGGCCGCCTTGCCCATCGCCGCAAGCGCATTTCCCCCATACAGACTGCCATAATGGCTGGTCTTTTCCGGGAAAACGATTTCAACGGTTGCTGGATGCGGGAATGCCGCCTGCTTTGTGTGGTTTTCGTTGCTCAAGGGCGGCAAAACGCCGCCCTTTGTCTCAAGATGTTCGCCAATCGCAACCATGTTAAAGATACCGCGGGAACAATGGCGTCGTTCGCCGCTCAAGGGTCCTTCGGCGATCATATCAACTTCAACAGAAAGCGATTTTCGCCCAACCCGCACAACATTGCCAACCAGTTCGACAATATCGCCGATCTTTGCTGGTGCACTAAAATCAATGCGTTCGCACGATGCTGTAACGAAATCGACATGCCCGTGGCGGGATGCGGCAATAAAGGCAACCTTATCCATATGCGCCAGGCCCGTTCCGCCAAACAATGTTCCATGATGATTGGCATCACCGGGAAAAACGATGTCGAGCAAACGGACAGGACCTGAAAAGGCCGGATGTTCCCCCGTCATTTTCGCACCTCGGCAACGCTTTGTCTTAACATGCGCGCTGCCTCAACCATATGGGCCAGGGCTGGTTTCACTTCTTCCCAGTTTCTGGTTTTCAAACCGCAATCCGGGTTCACCCAAATCTGGCTTGCGGCCAGTTGCCGGGTTGCCGCTACCAGCAGCGCCACCATTTCATCACTTGCGGGCACACGCGGAGAATGAATGTCATAGACGCCCGGTCCAATATCATTGGGATAGGCATAATTAACAAAGGCCTCCAGCAATTCCATTTTTGACCGCGAGGTTTCGATGGAAATGACATCCGCATCCATTGCGCCAATTGCCTCGATGATGTCATTGAACTCGGAATAACACATATGCGTGTGTATCTGGGTTTCATCGCGCACCCCGCAGGCCGAAATACGGAAACACTCAATCGCCCAGTCCAGAT
>JBNKVZ010000158.1:0-10222 GCA_050299455.1 Thalassospira sp. | reverse complement strand
CTGGTTGTGGTGGCTGTTTTCACCAGCTTGATCAGCTTTCGTGTCGGGGCGCCCTTGCTGCTGGTGTTTCTGGTGGTGGGCCTTGCCGCGGGCGAGGATGGCATTGGCGGCATTCAGTTTGATAATGCCCCGCTGGCCTATTTTATTGGCAGTATCGCGCTTGCCCTTATTCTGTTTGACAGTGGTTTTGAAACCCAGGTTCGTGCGCTTAAAATTGCCGCAGCCCCGGCCTTAACCCTGGCAACAGCCGGGGTGTTGATGACCACCGGTGTTGTCGGCGTGGCCGCCCATTTATTGCTTGATGTGCCGTGGCTGGTCGGCTTTTTGTTTGGGGCGATTGTCAGTTCAACTGACGCGGCGGCGGTGTTTTTCCTGCTGCGTGTGGGGGGCATCAATTTACGTGATCGCACCCGTTCCACACTTGAAGTTGAATCGGGTAGCAACGACCCGATGGCCGTGTTTCTGACCATTTCGCTGGTCGAACTGATTGTGCAGGGCACGGGCGACAGCCTGGCGGTTGAGCTTGCTGAACGGTTTGTTTTCCAAATTGGCCTTGGCTCGGTTCTTGGGCTTTTGGGCGGCATTCTGATTGTTCAGGGCATTAATCGCATTAAGCTGGAACCGGGCCTGGTGCCGATTGTGGTGCTGGCCTGTGCGCTGACCCTGTTTGGGGCCACCAGCATTTTGGGCGGCAGTGGCTTTTTGGCGGTTTATGTGGCCGGTCTTTATGCCGGTAACAGCAAAATGCGCATGGGGGCCAGTATTCGCCGGTTTCAGCATGTGACGACCTGGCTGGCGCAAATTGCCATGTTTGTCACGCTGGGCCTGCTTGCCACCCCGTCTGAATTTGGCAATGTGTTGCTGCCGGGCTTTTTGCTGGCCCTGATTTTGGTGTTTGTCGCCCGTCCTGTGGCGATCTGGCTGTGTTTGCTGTTTTTCAATTTCTCACGCAACGATACCGCCTTTATTTCCTGGGTCGGGTTGCGCGGGGCGGTGTCTATCCTGCTGGCAATTGTGCCGATGGTTGAAGGGGTGGAACACGGGCAGCTTCTGTTTAATACTGCCTTTATCGTCGTGATCACCTCGCTGTTGCTGCAGGGCTGGACGATCAAGCCGATTGCCCGCTGGCTGGGCATCATTGTGCCGCCGCGCCGGGGCCCGGTGGACAGGATTGATCTGGAATTGCCCGGCAATGCCAATCAGGAAGTGGTGGTTTACCGCGTGCATCCCGATAGTGCGGTGGCAGCGGGGCACCGCATACCGCGCTGGGCGCGGCCTTCGCTTATTTTACGCGATGGCAAATCGTTGCGCCCGCATAATGCGGGCCGGTTGCAGGGCGAAGACCAGATTTATATTTTCACTTCCCCGCAATATGTCGAGCTGCTTGACCAGTTCTTTGCCGGACCGGCCGAAGGGGCCAATGACCGCGATATTTTTGGCGATTTCAGCTTCCCGCCCGAGACCCGCATTATCGATGTGGGCCGGCTATATGGGTTCCCGGTATCCCCGGGCGATGGCGATATGACCCTGGCTGAATTGCTGCAACGCGAACTTTCCGGCGATATTGAACCGGCCGACCGTATTGTTTATGGCCCGGTCGAACTGATTGTGCGCCGGATTGATGATGCGCATGGCATTCGCGAAGTAGGCATGTCGGTGGAACTGAACCCGGAAAAAAGCCGTCATTTGCCGCTGTTCCATTCGCGAACCGAATTGCTGGCCCTGTGGCGTCTGAGCCGCCGCAAAAGGCTGCGCCGTAAATTGCGGGCCAAATTATCAAATCGGCGCAAGAAAATGTCGGCCCTGGAACCTTCTGATATGAAGGCCGCCGCCAAGGCTGCTGCCCATACCGATGCGATTGCCCTGGTCGATGCCGACCCGATCCCCGTGACCGAGGCCGACCTTGAAGAAACGCCATCGGATGCGGAGACCGCCAAACCAGCCGAAGAGTCCGAACCGGCACATCCGGTCAAAGAAGATGCGGCTGATATCGACGCAAAAGCCGATGCGGACATTGAAAGCGATGCTGAAACGGAAGCCGCGGAGCAGGATCTGGTGGCGAAAGACAAGGCGGTGGCAGAGGTAAAACAAGAGCCAGAGCCTGAGCCAGAAGACATTACGCCGGATACACCGGAAGGTGAGGCGGATGGCGCCTCGGATGCGGATCGAAAAAAGGATGGCTGATATTCGCGCCGCCTGATGTGGCTTCGGCGGATTGAATTCTGATCCTTTATCCGAAGTCTGATGTCTCAAGCGCGATTTTAGGCGCGAAGGGCCTGTTTGTTTTGCGAATGATCGGCGTTCCATCCAAGGGGCCGGTACTGCCTGTCCTACGTGGGGGCTTGAATGATCAGCGCCGCATCCTGAAGGGTCAAGCATCCCTTATTATCCAAGGCAGCAGCGATATTTTACCGCAGTTCTTTTGCCGGTTGTGATGTGTGCCGGTCAGACCGCCTGTTTATTGGCATTAGTTTACCTAATGAATAGATCAAATATCATGGTTTGAGCACCGGCCTGGAATGATCATAAATATCGGCCATAATACTTGCTTGGGAGTATGGTTGATGGGGCCGATTGGTTTATATGCTGCGGTTGTCCTGATCTGGGGCAGCACCTGGATTGCTATCAAATATCAGTTATCCGTCTCGCCGGAATTGGCGGTGGCATATCGCTTTGTTTTGGCAGCGATATTACTGATGGCCTTTTGTGCCCTGCGCAAATTGCCCATGCGCTATAGCCGTCGGGATCATGTGTTTATGGCGGTGATGGGCCTGTGCCTGTTCTCGCTGAATTATGTTTTTCTGTATATCGCCGAGGCAGAGCTGACCTCCGGGCTGATCGCGGTGATCTTTTCGGCCATCGTGATCATGAATATGATTAATGGCATGATCTTTTTCAAACGCCGCCCGGAAATGCGAACCGTTATTGGTGCCGTTATCGGCCTGGGCGGCATTTGTGTCATCTTTGCCCCTGATCTTGCCCGGTTTGATCTTTCCGCCGGTGCTGGCGGGGCTGGATATGCGCTCCTGTTATCCTTGCTGGCATGTTACGTGGCGTCCTTGGGCAATATGGTTTCGGCACGGAACCAGGCACGCGGCATTCCGGTGATGCAGGCGAATGCGTATGGCATGATGTATGGGGCGGGCTTCCTGGTGCTGTATGTTTTGGCAAGCGGCCAGCCTCTTGTGTTTGATACCAGCCCGTCTTTTGTGATTGCGCTGGTTTATCTGGCGGTTTTTGGCTCCATTCTCGCTTTTGGGTTTTATCTGACACTTTTGGGCCGCATTGGTGCGGACCGCGCGTCTTATAGCTCTGTCATGTTTCCGGTGGTCGCCCTTGCCATTTCCACCTTTGCCGAAGGTTTTGTTTGGCAGGACAATATTATTTTCGGTGTCGCCCTTACCTTGCTGGGCAATGTCGTAATTCTGAGCCGCGGTCGTAAAACCGGGACAATGCCTGTAAAACCGGCTGTGTCGCAGCAAGACGAAGGCTTGCCCATGTCACCGGTTCCGGCGATGCTGGGGGTGCGTCCCTGCAAGGGCGATGCGTCGTAAGGGATCATGTGTGACAGGGAAGGGGAAAAGAAATGAATGCAGCCTATTTTCAGATGTTTGCCCGGTATAACCAATGGGCCAATAACCATGTGCTGGCGGCCTGTGAGACGCTATCGCAGGCGGCACTTGATGCCCCGCGCGTTTCCTTTTTTCCGTCAATCACCACAACATTGAACCATCTTTTGGTTGGTGACAGTTTATGGATGGCCCGCCTGCGGGGCGAGGTGCTTAACATGGCGCTTAATGATGTGCCATGGCCCCTGTTTGCCGATTACAAAGCCGCCCGCCTTGCCCGTGATCAGGAGATTATCTCGCTGGTTGATGGTTTAAACGATGCCGATCTGGCCAAAATTGTTGCCTACAAAACGGTTGCCGGTGTGTCCTGTGAAACACCCTACTATGTTATTTTGGGACATGTTTTTAACCATCAAACCCATCATCGGGGGCAGGTTCATAGCCAATTGATTTCGGCTGGGTGCGCGCCGCTTGAGATCGATCTGATTTATTACGCGCGTGACTCAGGAGCGTTAAAATGATTGATCTTTTAACCGCATATGGACCGTTTTTGTTCGCCGCCCTTTTGCTTAATATCGCACCGGGGCCAGACCTGGCCTTTGTTTCGGCACAGGCGGCGGCTTATGGCCGTAAAACCGGTGTGATGGCCAGCCTGGGGGTGTGTTCGGGGGCGTTTGTGCATGTGGTTTTTGCTGCCATTGGTCTTTCGGCGATTCTGATGACCTCCGCACTCGCCTTTGCCATCGTGAAATGGGTGGGGGTGGCGTATTTGGCCTGGTTGGGATGGACAACCCTTTACGGGTCATTCCGGCCAGCAAAACAAACGCTAGATCAGACCAAAGCCGTTTCGTCGGATGCGGCTGACGTCCAACTGGCGGCAGAACCGCCTCGTCAATCGCCCGATGCGTTCCATGCCTGGCGGCGCGGTGTGCTTATTGATGTGTTTAATCCCAAGGTCGCGCTGTTTTTTATGGCGTTCCTGCCGCAATTTGTTGATCCCGCCCTGGGGCATCAACCGCTGCAATTTTTGGTCCTGGGCACGATTGTTAATCTGATCGGTTTTATCGTTGAAACATGTGTTGTGCTGATGGTGGCAATGGCGGCTGATCGGCTGCGGCAGTATTTTTCAAAGGCCAATCGTGCCGGTAAATGGTTGCATCGTGCGCTAGGGGCAATGTTCCTGGCCCTTGGCGTTCGTTTGGCACTAAGCGAACGGGGCGTTTAGGGACCTTCGCCTTAAGCCCCGCCATGACCTGTTTTTAAGGACGCCCGGTTTTGATCGGGCGTTTTCTTTTGCTGTATTTTGCCAGGGCCGCGGAAAGCGGGCTGGCCGTAATGCCATGTGCAATCACACTGATGGTGACAATCAGCGTAACGCAGGCGGACAGGGCCTCGTATCCCTTGATGCCCAGCATGGTGACCATGATCAAAAGATAAATGATCGAGGCAATGCCGCGTGGTCCAAACCAGCCGATAAACAGCTTTTCCGCCAAATTATAGGGCGATCCGATCATGCATATCCATACGCAGACCGGGCGCAGAACCAGCAGGCTTAGCGCGGCAAACACGGCCATTTCCACGGTCCAAAGTTCATAAACCGAGGGTAAAATCAGCAGGCCGAAAACAAAGAATGTCAGCATGGTTAAAAGTTCGGCCTCGGCCTCGCCAAAACTTTCAATCACGTCGGCGACCTTGGAGCTGGTAATATTCAGGGCCAGCCCGCCAAAAAAGGCCGCGACAAAGCCATTGCCACCGGCCTTTTCGGCCAGCAGAAAAATCAGCAGGGCGGATAAAACCCCAAACAGGCGTTCAAAGCGGGCAATCATCAAATTGCGGGCCACTGCATGGTTGACCAGCATACCCAAAAGGGTGCCGCATATTCCGCCAACCCCGGCACCCACCACAATTTCCAAAATGGCGTCGCTGATCCAGCCATTGGTGTTTTGCGCGGTTAATGCGGCTTCAATCGCAAGGGCGGTGGTGAAAACCGGCAGGACCAGCCCGTCATTCAGCCCGCTTTCAATATTGATGCCCTGGCGCACGGGCGATGAAATATGCCGGTTTTCCAAAACCGGGCGGCTTAGCGCGGCATCGGTGGGCGAGACCATCAAGGAAACCAGTAGGGCAGGCACCAGCCCAAAGCCCGGGGCAATGCCATAATAGGCGACAATCCAGGTTGCCAGAATGGTTAAAGGCAGGCCAATCACCAACAGGCGCGTGGCCACCCGGGCGGCGGGGCGTTCCTTGCGGTAATCCAGGATGGCGGCATCGAGAAACAGGATAATTGCCAGCGTCAGTTCGGAAAAAACCCGGGCGAAATGCAAATTGTCCTTGAGCGGTTCAAGCGGCGGCTCCTGCCACAGACCCAGCGGCAAGGCGACAATCGCGCCCGCCAGGACCATCATCATCGGCGAAGAGATATTGAATTTTTGCATCCGCCGCGACCACAGGCCATATACCAGCCCGGATGCGACAAATAAAATGGCAATCCACTCCAGCATGGCCGCTGCCCTTTACTATGCCTTCTACCAAACTGCACGGACCGTAATTGATCCGCGCAGCCTCAATCGGCGGGCGGGCTTCTTTGAAGCCCTTGTCTATTGCTCTTAAGCCGCGCGGTGTTGTGCGGTATTGCCGCGCCTAACCGGCTTTCAATGCAGTTTACGCCTCAAAAACCGTTATTGTGGCAATGTGCTGCGGGTAATGGCAACAACCTCGTCACGGCAGCCATCGTCCCCTACCGCAATGACACTGCCGTCACTGTCCATCGTTAGCGGATTGCCGCGCCAGTCGCACATTGCCCCGCCGGCACCTTCAACAACCGGGACCAGGGCGCAAAAATCATAGGCCTGCATGTTGGCTTCCACCACCACATCGGCCAGGCCCAGCGCGGTCAGGCCATAGGCATAGGCATCCACGCCATACATTGGCTGGCGGCACTGGCTGCGAATGGCATCATAGGCGGCAATTTGCGGGCCACGAAACAGTTCGGGGGCGGTGGTAAAGAAAATGGCCTGGTTTAAGGCCGGGCAGGGCCGGGTTGATATCGGGGTGCCATTCAGGGTGGTTATTTCGCCCGCAATACCGACCCAGCGTTCGTCGGTAATGGCCTGGTCAATAATGCCCAGCACCGGTTTGCCCTTGTGGCAGAGCGCAATTAACGTGGCAAAGCTGGGTTTGCCGACAATAAAGGACTTGGTGCCATCAATCGGGTCCAGCACCCAGACATAGTCGGCATCCAGGTTTTCCCGGCCATGTTCCTCGCCCAAAATACCGTGATCGGGGCATTCTTCGGCCAGAATGGCGCGCATGGTTGTTTCAACCTCGCGATCCGCGATGGTTACGGGGCTGGCATCGGCCTTGACATCAACCGCAACCGACGTGCGGTAATATTTGCGGACAACCGGGCGTGCCGCATCGGCAAGGCGATGGGCAATTGTGAGAAAGGCATCATACTGGTTCAAGATGGGCTCCCGTGCTTGGCGAAGATTTGCTTTATGCCATAAAAAAGCAGGGGACGGAAAACCGTCCCCTGCAAAATTTTTCCACCATCGCTGCGACCAGGTTACTGGTTCGCTGCCGGGGCTTCTTCGCTGGCCGGTGCCGGATTGTCATTTGCGGCACCATTTTCCTGCGTTGCATCTTCCGCCGGGGCTGCTTCATCGTCGCTGGCGGCTTTGTCTCCGCCTTCTTCCGCGGCAATTTCATCGGCGGTGGGTGCCGGCAGCGGATTGTCGGACATGCTGTTAAGATAGGCAATGACATTTGCCCGGTCCGATGCCTTTTTCAAACCCGCAAACGACATTTTGGTGCCGGGGATGTATTCCTTCGGGGAATACAGGAAGTGGTTCAGTTGGGTGTAACCCCAATTGCCGCCATGATTGGCAACGGCATCGGAATAGCTGAAGTCATCCTTGTGGGCGACCACATTGCCAACAATGCCATACAGGTTCGGGCCAACCTTGTTGGGGCCACCCTTGGTTGCATCGTGGCAGGCGCCGCATTTTTTGAAAACCTTTTCCCCGGCGCCAACATCGGCGTTGCCCAGCATCGCCAGGATGGGTTCCGGACCAGCCGGTTTTTCGGGCGCGGCGGGCGCATCGGCCTTTGCCGTCATGTCATCGGAAAAAGGATAAACCGGTTTCTCAAGTTCTTTCGGGTGGACAAGGACGCTGCCGATTTTGCCAACGACCACGACCAAAAGCACAGCAACAATAATTCCGGCGACGATCTTGTTGATTTCCATCGTTTTCATGGCGATATCCCGTAACAGCCAATATAATTTGCAGGTGTTTTTCTTGTGGCGCGGCTGACCCATGCGTCCCTGACGCCCCCATACAAATACGCATGCGACAACAGGCCAGACTGCTGATCGGAAACTATACGTTTCATGGTTTTTCATCAACCTTTCTTCACAATCGACTTAAAACTTGCCCAAAAATGGCGGTTAACATCGGATTCGGGCGTTTGCGATTTTCCCGAAACCGGTTATTGTCGCGTTGTTTCAAATGCTTCCCGGCAAATTTTTCTCGCGTTAGCGTTGAATTATTCTAAACTGGAGGCATCGTTATTTCCGGATCGGAGACCCCCTATTTATGTCCGCCCCCCGCAATCCCGTTGTTGTTATTCCGGCCCGCATGGCGTCTACCCGCTTACCCGACAAACCACTGGCCGATATTCACGGCGAACCCATGATCGTGCATGTCTGGCGGCGTGCGGTTGAGGCCGAAATCGGGCCGGTGATCGTCGCCTGTGCGGAACCCGAAATTGCCAAGGCGATTGAAAAGGCCGGCGGCATTGCAGTTCTGACGGACCCGGACCTGCCATCGGGCTCTGACCGGGTGCATCAGGCCCTGGCAAGTTTTGACCCCAATAAAAAACACGATGCCGTGGTTAATGTGCAAGGCGACCTTCCCACCATCGATGCGGCCGATATCCGCGCGGTATTTAACCCGCTTTCCGATCCGGCAGTCGATATTGCCACTCTGGCGGCGGTTATTCGCCGCGATGCCGAACGCAATAATCCCAATGTGGTCAAGGCAGTGGCGGCATTTGGCAGTTTGCGTGTGGCCCGCGCCCTGTATTTTACCCGCGCAACCGCCCCTTATGGCGATGGCCCGCTTTATCATCATATTGGTCTTTATACCTATCGCCGGGCAGCACTTGACCGCTTTGTCAGCTTGCCGCCCGCCGAACTGGAAATGCGCGAAAGGCTGGAACAGTTGCGCGCCCTGGAAAACGGTATGGTGATTGCGGTTGCCCTGGTTGATGGCGTGCCCCTGGGTGTTGATACCGCCGAGGACCTGGAGCGTGCGCGCGAGATACTCGCCGCGCGCGGTTAACGATATCGTTTCACCGCTTTTTTGATTTTTGCCATTATTGTTTTGGCAACAGGAGACAGGCCCGGTTGACATGCCGGGCCTTGCTTTTTGCGCCGGTTTCTCGCCATAAAAGAAACTCTGTCCACGCTGGCAGTACGGCCTGTCAGGTCGCAAAATGAATGACGGGGGCCATTGGCCCGGATTTAACAGGAATGAAGTCGATGACCAACCAAATGCGGATTGCTTTTCAAGGGATGCACGGTGCCTATTCCGATCAGGCGGCACGGCGTGCGTTTCCGGGCGCGGTAACAGTACCCTGCCGGACCTTTGAAGGCGCATTTGGAACCTTGCGCGATGGTGAAGTGGATTTGGCAGTCATCCCGATCGACAATACCCTGGCCGGGCGGGTGGCCGATGTGCATCACCTGTTGCCCGATTCGGGCGTGCATATCGTGGGTGAAACCTTCTTGCGCATCAATCATGCGCTTTTGGGGGTAAAGGGCACGCAAATTTCCGATATTCGCGAAATTCGCAGCCATGTGCATGCCCTGGGGCAATGCCGCAAAATTCGCAAGGAACTGGGCGTTCCGGCTATTGTCGGCTCGGATACCGCCGGCTGTGCCAAGGAAGTGGCCGATTTGGGCGACAAGGGCATTGCCGCGATTGCGCCGGTGCTGGCGGCTGAAATTTATGGCCTGGATGTGCTGCGCACCGAGGTCGAAGATGCTGCCCATAACACCACACGGTTTATTATCCTGTCGCGCGAAGCCAAAACCGCCCCCAATGACGGCAGCCCGGTTGTAACCAGTTTTGTTTTCCGGGTGCGCAACGTGGCCGCCGCGCTTTATAAGGCGCTGGGCGGTTTTGCCACCAATGGCATCAATATGACCAAGCTTGAAAGCTATATGGTGGAAGGTCATTTCACCGCCACCCAGTTCTTTGCCGAGGTGGAAGCCCACCCGGACCAGCTCGGCCTGCGCCATGCGCTGGAAGAATTGCAGTTCTTTTCCCATGAAGTGCTGATTTTGGGGGTTTATCCCGCCCATCCGTTCCGGCGCGAAAATGTTCTGCCCGCCGAATAAATATTCCCTTTTCAAACATGAAACGGGCCGCCAGGGATGTTCTGGCGGCCCGTTTTTTATTTCATTCATTGGCGACTATTGGCGATTATTGGCGATTATTGGCGACCGAGATCCACCAGGATGTCTGGTGGATGTCAGGAATTGGCCTGATCGTTCAAATCGCGGGCAAACCGGCCAATAACCTGGCTGAGCTCGGCCGAGCGTTGTGACAATTGGTGGGCGGCCGCCTTCATTTGTTCGGCATCGCCTG
>JBNKVZ010000157.1:2389-10330 GCA_050299455.1 Thalassospira sp. | reverse complement strand
CCAGTGGGCACGTTTTGTTCAAGGGCATGGAAATTACACATTTACCTTTGCACAAAACGGCCCATTTGGGAATCGGCCGTTCTTTCCAGATTACCAACATTTTTCCCAACCTGACGGTGCTGGAAAATATTCGTCTGGCGGCACAGGCATTGGGCAAAGACAACTTTCGCCTGTTCCGGTCCCATCGAGCCTTTGCCAAATATGAAGATGAACGCCGCCTGGAAGTTTTGCGCCTGCAATCGGCTGCGCGCAATTCGATGGAATGGTTCGAGGAGGTTGAGCGCTATTTTGACCTTGATCCGGTGCAGTTTACCTATTCGCTGCTGACCCGCTCCCAGCGTATCAGCCACGAAAATTTGCGCCTGCGTGACCCGGCCTGGCTTGAAAATGCCGAAAGCTGGTTTGCACGCCGGGCCGGGGTGGCACCCGCGGGCGGTCATCCGCTGCATCCGATGTTTGTGCCGTTCAAATTGCGCGATATGACCGTAAAAAACCGTATCGTTGTTTCGCCAATGGCCCAATATAGGGCCGTTGATGGCTGCCCGACGGATTGGCATTTGGTGCATTACGGCGAACGTGCCAAGGGCGGGGCGGGCCTTGTTTACACGGAAATGACCTGCATTTCCCCCGAAGGCCGCATTACCCCGGGCTGCCCCGGCCTTTATGCGCCGGAACATGAAACGGCCTGGGCGCGCATTGTTGATTTTGTCCATAACGAAAGTGATGCCAAAATTTGTGCCCAGATCGGCCATTCCGGCGCCAAGGGTTCCACCCAATTGGGGTGGGAGGAAATGGATGCCCCGTTAAAAGACGGCAATTGGCCGATTATGGCGGCATCCGATGTGGCCTGGTCGCCGAATAATCAAACGCCAAAGGCAATGACCCGCGCGGATATGGATATGGTGCGCGACCAGTTTGTGAGTGCTGCCCAAATGGCCGACCGTGCCGGGTTTGACATGGTCGAAATCCATGCCGCACATGGCTATTTGCTGTCATCTTTCATCACGCCGGTAACAAATCGCCGGGATGATGAGTATGGCGGCAGCCTTGAAAACCGTATGCGCTATCCGTTGGAAGTGATTTTGGCGATACGAGCCGTCTGGCCGGACGACAAACCTTTATCGGTGCGTATTTCAGCCAATGACTGGGTCGGTGATGCCGGTATTACCCCTGCCGATGCGGTCGAGATTGCCAAAATCCTGAAGGCCAATGGTGTGGATATTTGTGATGTGTCTGCCGGGCAAACAACAAAGGATGCCCGCCCGGTTTATGGCCGCATGTTCCAGACCCCGTTTTCCGATCGCATCCGTAACGAGGCAAATATTGCCACGATGGCCGTTGGCAATATCTACGAGCCGGACCATGCCAATTCCATCCTGATGGCAGGCCGGGCCGATCTGGTTTGTTTGGCGCGGCCGCATTTGGCCGACCCATACTGGACGCTGCATGCCGCATCCCAGCTTGGCAATCGCAGTGAAGCCTGGCCATTGCCTTACCTTGCCGGGCGGGACCAGATGTGGCGGCTGGCAGAACGGACGGACCAAATGACGGGAAAAGTGTAATGACGGGAAAACTCGCCATTTCGACGGCCATTGTCACAGGTGGGGGCAGTGGTGTTGGGGCCGAACTGGCCCGCCAGCTGGCGGCACATGGCGTGCGGGTTTTTATTGCCGGGCGACGTCTTGACCAACTTGAAACGGTTGCGGCGGATCATGACCTTATCGTGCCGGTCGTGACAGATGTAACGGACCCGGCATCGGTCGAAAAGCTTGTACAGGTTGTGCTGGAAAAGGCGGGTGCGCCGAACCTGGTGATTGCCAATGCCGGCATGGCCGAAAGTGCGCCCTTTACCCGCACCTCACTTGATGCCTGGCAAAAAAATATCGATGTGAATTTAACCGGCACTTTTCATACCTTTCAACAGGCCTTGCGCGTGATGGATACGCACAAACCTGCAAGGTTGGTCGCCATTGCCTCGACCGCAGGGCTGAAGGGATATGGCTATGTTGCGCCTTATTGTGCGGCAAAACATGGGGTGATCGGCCTTGTGCGTGCCGTGGCGGCTGAATTGGCCCAAACGGCCGTAACCGTAAATGCCGTATGCCCTGGTTTTACCGATACGCCGATGCTTGAACAATCCATTGCCAATATCGCCGATAAAACCGGCATGAGTCGGGATGACGCCCGCGCCAGTCTGGCAAAAATCAACCCGCAAAACCGTTTCATCACCCCCCGGGAAATTGCCGAAACGGTATTGTGGTTATGTTCCGAACATGCAGCCTCAATGACCGGGCAGGCCATTTCGGTTTCGGGAGGGGAAATATGAAGATGAATGATCCAGATCTGCGCCGTGATCCCGCACAGGATGATCATGCTGGTGAAACCAGCGACCTTTCCAAGGCGCGGTTGCGGGCATGGCTGCAAATATTGCGGGTGTCCCGACAGGTCGAGGGTGAATTGCGCGAAAAAATGCGCGTTGAATATGACTCAACCCTGCCGCGCTTTGACGTGATGGCCGCCCTGTATCGCGCCAAAGATGGCTTGCGCATGAGTGCGCTGTCAAAATCGTTGATGGTGTCAAATGGCAATGTGACCGGCATTGTGGAGCGCCTTGTCAATGAAGGCATGGTCACACGCATTGCCGTGGAAAATGACCGCCGCGCCCTGATGGTGACATTAACCCCCGAAGGACGGGCGGACTTTGCCCGCCGTGCCCTGGTGCATGAAGGTTGGGTCAGCGACCTTTTTGACGGCATGACCGCCGAAGATGCCACCGACCTGATTGCCATTTTACGCCGGGTGCAACGCCGAAAGGAACCTTCCGATGACTGATCTGAAACAGTTTGCCCCGCGTCATTTTAACTGGCGGATGGATGGCGATGTGGCGGTGGTATCGCTGGACCGGCCAGACCGTAAAAACCCCCTGACATTTGAGAGCTATGCCGAATTGCGCGACATGTTTCGCGCCTTGCCCGACTGTGATGATGTGAAAGCGGTGGTTTTTGCCTCCAATGGCGGCAATTTTTGTTCGGGCGGGGATGTACACGATATTATCGGCCCGTTGATTGACCGCGATATGAAGGGGTTACTGGCCTTTACCCGGTTAACTGGTGATTTGGTGAAATCGATGGTGGCATGTGGCAAACCGGTGATTGCCGCGGTGGATGGCATTTGTGTGGGCGCCGGGGCGATTATTGCCATGGCGTCGGATATTCGCCTGGCCAGCCCGGAGGCCAAAACCGCGTTTTTGTTTACCCGTGTCGGCCTAGCGGGCTGTGACATGGGGGCATGTGCCATATTGCCGCGTATCATTGGTCAGGGCCGGGCGGCCGAACTGCTTTATACTGGCCGGTCCATGAGTGCGGATGAAGGCGAAAAATGGGGCTTTTATAACCGCCTGATTGCGGCGGATACGCTGGAGGCCGAGGCCATTTCGATGGCGCAGCGCATCGCCCAGGGGCCGAATTTTGCCCATATGATGACCAAAACCATGCTGGCCCAGGAATGGAATATGGGCATTGAACAGGCAATCGAGGCCGAAGCCCAGGCCCAGGCAATTTGCATGCAGACGGTGGATTTCAAACGCGCCTATGACGCCTTTGTCGCCCGTGAAAAACCGGTTTTCAAGGGAGACTAATGATGGGGGATACATCGTGGCAGGACTGGCCGTTTTTTAACGATCATCACCGCAAACTTGCCCGTGACCTGGATGTTTGGGCAAGGGACGAACTGGCAAGGGTAGACCATGCCAATGTTGATGATACCTGCCGCACCCTTGTGGCCCGGCTGGCAAACGGTGGGTGGTTAAACCACGCCACGATTGACCATAATGATCCGGCATCCTCGCTGGATGTGCGCAGCCTGTGCATCATTCGCGAAACCCTGGCCCGCCATGACGGATTGGCCGATTTTGCCTTTGCCATGCAGGGGCTGGGCAGTGGGGCGATTTCGCTGTTTGGCACCCCGGCGCAAAGGGATGAATGGTTGCCACAGGTGCGCGGGGGCAAGGTATTGTCCGCCTTTGCCCTGACCGAACCGCAATCAGGGTCGGATGTTGCGAATATTACGCTCTCGGCCACGCGCGACGGGGATGATTACATCCTGGATGGTGAAAAAACCTGGATTTCCAATGGCGGGATTGCCGGGCTTTATGTTGTTTTTGCCCGCACCGGCGAGGGGCCGGGGGCCAAGGGCCTGTCGGCCTTTATCGTGCCGGGCGATGCGCCGGGCCTTGAAATTGCCGAACGGCTGGAAACCATTGCCCCGCACCCCTTGGCGCGCTTGCGGTTTGACGGGTGCCGTATCCCTGCGGCCAATCGCATTGGCGAAGGCGGGCAGGGTTTTAAAATTGCCATGTCGGTGCTCGATGTTTTTCGATCAACCGTTGCCGCGGCGGCCCTTGGTTTTGCCCGGCGTGCGTTAGATGAAACCGTAAACCGCGTGCAAAACAGGCATTTGTTTGGTGCGCCCCTGTTTGATTTGCAAATGGTGCAGGGGCATGTCGCCGATATGGCACTGGATGTTGATAGCAGTGCGCTGCTGGTTTATCGCGCGGCCTGGCTGAAGGATAGCGGCGCACCACGTGTGAGCCGCGAGGCGGCGATGGCCAAACTTTTTTCAACTGATCATGCTCAAACCGTTATCGACAAGGCGGTGCAAATTCACGGG
This sequence comes from Thalassospira sp., assembly GCA_050299455.1. Classification (GTDB taxonomy): domain Bacteria; phylum Pseudomonadota; class Alphaproteobacteria; order Rhodospirillales; family Thalassospiraceae; genus Thalassospira. Next base: position 5,662 of record JBNKVZ010000157.1, on the reverse strand, counting down.
GGCGATGGTGTGCGATCAGGGCACATCGTTGAACGCCTGTATCGGGAGATTCGTGCCCTTCGGATTTATGAAGGGGCATCCGACGTCCAACGAATAATTATCGCACGGCAAACGCTGGCACATACATAATTCAGGGGCTTCATCATGCTGGGACCAACCGCACATACCGATACTTTCACCCGCGATAATTTACCACCCGAGGAAAGCTGGCCGGAATTCCGCCTCGATGGTTTTGACTATCCCGATTATATCAATGCCGGGGTTGAACTGACCGACCGGATGGTCGAGCGCGGCTTTGGCGATCATACCGCTTTGATCGGGAATGGACGCCAGCGCACCTATAAGGAATTGTCAGACTGGACCAACCGCATTGCCCATGCCCTGGTTGAGGATTACGGTGTTGTGCCGGGCAACCGGGTGCTTATTCGCTCGGCCAATAATCCGGCGATGGTGGCGTGCTGGCTGGCGGCGACCAAAATTGGTGCGGTGGTGGTTAATACCATGCCGATGCTGCGCGCGGGCGAGCTTGGCAAAATTGTTGATAAGGCCGAAATCACCTTTGCCCTGTGTGACACCAGGCTGATGGATGAAATGGTCGCCTGCGCCAAAAACAGCCGGTTTTTAAAAAAGGTCATCGGCTTTGACGGAACCGCCAACCATGATGCGGAGCTCGACCGTGTTGCGCTGACCAAATCGGTAAAATTCACCGCTGTGCAAACCGGGCGCGATGATGTTGCGCTTTTGGGGTTTACATCGGGCACCACCGGCGCGCCCAAGGCCACCATGCACTTTCATCGTGATTTGCTGATCATTGCCGATGCCTATGCCAAAGAGGTTTTGGCCGTCACACCCGATGATGTGTTTGTGGGATCGCCCCCCTTGGCCTTTACCTTTGGCCTGGGTGGATTGGCGATTTTTCCGCTGCGCTTTGGGGCCACGGCCACACTTCTGGAAAAGGCATCGCCGCCCAACATGATCGAGATTATTGAAACCTATAAGGCGACGATCTGCTTTACTGCGCCAACAGCCTATCGCGCCATGTTGGCCGCGATGGATGACGGCGCGGATCTTTCGTCATTGCGCGCGGCTGTTTCGGCGGGCGAAACCCTGCCCGCCCCGGTTTATGAGGCCTGGATGGAAAAAACCGGCAAACCGATGTTAGACGGTATCGGCGCGACCGAGATGCTGCACATTTTCATTTCCAACCGTTTTGGCGATAGCCAACCGGCCTGCACCGGCCGCCCCGTGACCGGGTTTCAGGCCCGTATCGTGGACGAGGATATGAATGATGTGCCGGTTGGCACAGTGGGCCGGCTTGCGGTACGCGGGCCAACGGGCTGTCGTTACCTTGCCGATGACCGGCAAGCGGGATATGTGCGCGATGGCTGGAATTTGACCGGGGATTCGTTTTATTGCGACGAAAATGGCTATTTCCATTTTGCCGCGCGTAGCGACGATATGATCATTTCGGCAGGTTATAACATCGCCGGGCCCGAGGTTGAGGCCGCCTTGCTGGCCCATCCCGATGTTGCGGAATGCGCGGTTGTTTCCACCGCCGACATCGAACGCGGGCAAATCGTACAGGCCCATGTTGTTTTGGTCGACGGGGTCACAGCCTCCCCCGAAATGACAAAATTGCTACAAGATCATGTAAAGGCAACGATTGCGCCTTATAAATATCCACGATCCATCGTGTTTACCGATGCCCTGCCCAAAACGGCAACCGGCAAAATTCAACGTTTCAGACTAAAACAGGAGCCCGCAGCATGACAGACTTTGCTGCCCGAAAGGCACTTTTTCATTTACCCGAAAATGTCATCTATCTGGATGGCAATTCCCTTGGCCCGATGCCCAAAGCCGCCATCGAACGCAGCCGCCAAACCATTGAAGACCAATGGGGCGAAATGCTTATTTGCGGCTGGAATGATGCCAAATGGATGGACCTGCCCGGCCGGGTCGGCAACCGCATTGCCCGCCTGATCGGAGCACCCGCCGGCAGTGTCGTGATGGGCGATACCCTGTCGATCAAGGTTTATCAGGCGCTGGCAAGCGCGCTGGAACTTAATCCCGGTCGCAAGGTTGTTTTGTCCGATAATGGCAATTTCCCCACCGACCTTTATATCGCACAGGGCCTGATTGAAAGCCTGAAGCAGGGCCATGTCCTTAAAACCGTCAATCCCGAGGATGTGGAAGCAACCCTGTCTGACGAGATTGCGGTTTTGATGCTCACCCAGGTGGATTATCGTACCGGGCGCATGCATGATATGGCGGCCATTACCCGCAAGGCGCATGAACTTGGTATTGTCGTGATTTGGGATCTGGCCCATTCCGCCGGTGCGGTGCCGGTTGACCTTGCCGGGTGCAATGCCGAATTTGCCGTGGGATGTACCTATAAATATTTCAATGGTGGCCCTGGTGCGCCCGCCTTTATTTATGTGCGCCCTGATCTGGTGGAAAAGGCCCGGCCGGCATTGTCAGGCTGGATGGGGCACCAGGCCCCGTTTGCCTTTGACCCGGATTACCGGCCCGCCCTGGGCATTGAACGCATGCGGGTGGGCACCCCGCCGGTTATTCAGCTTGCCATTCTTGATAGTGCGCTTGACGTGTGGGATGGCGTGGAGATGGCGGACATCCGCCCCAAATCGATTGCCCTTTGCGAACAGTTCATTGCTGGTGTTGAGGCAACGTGCCCGATGCTGGAACTGGTTAGTCCGCGAAATGCCGAATGCCGTGGCTCTCAGGTTTCGTTTCGTTTTGACGAAGGCTATGCCGTGATGCAGGCCCTGATTGCGCACGGTGTGATTGGCGATTTCCGGGCACCTGATGTTATCCGTTTCGGGTTCACCCCGCTTTATCTTGATGAAAAAGACGTCGCAGCAGGCATCGCCATTTTGGCCGACATCATGGAAAATCGCCTGTGGGATGCAGCGGAATACAAAAAACGTCAGGCAGTCACATGACCCAGGCCAACAAACCCTATGATCCGTCTGTCGAAGGGGCGGAAACCGAATTTTCCAGCAAAATGTCCTATGGGGATTATTTGTCGCTGGATGCGATTTTAACCGCCCAGCATCCCAAAAGTGATGCCCATGATGAAATGCTGTTTATCATTCAGCATCAGACATCGGAATTATGGATGAAGCTGGCCATTCGCGAAATTGATGCCGCACGCAGCGTGATGCAGGCCGGGCAATTGCAGCCTGCCTTTAAAATGCTGGCGCGTGTTTCGCGGATATTTGAACAGTTGAACAATGCCTGGGATGTGCTGCGCAC
>JBNKVZ010000157.1:0-2379 GCA_050299455.1 Thalassospira sp. | reverse complement strand
CCATGACGCCCAGTGACTACACCACCTTTCGCGATGCATTGGGGCCATCATCGGGCTTTCAGTCCTGGCAATATCGCATGATCGAATTCATGCTCGGCAATCGTAATAAGGCGATGTTAAAACCCCATGCCCATCGGCCCGATATTCTCGCGGTGCTGGAAGGGGAACTGGCAAAACCCAGCCTGTATGACGAGGCCCTGCATTTGCTGGACCGCAATGGCGTGAAAGTACCTGATGCGGTGTTAAAGCGGGATGTATCGGCCCCTTATGCGCCCAGTGATGATGTGATTGCGGCCTGGCAAACGGTGTATCAAGCCCCGCAGGAACATTGGACATTATATGAGCTGGCGGAAAAACTGGTTGATTTCGAGGATTACTTCCGTCGCTGGCGCTTTAACCATGTCACCACCGTTGAACGGGTGATTGGCTTTAAACGTGGAACCGGTGGAACGGGGGGCGTTTCTTACCTTAAGCGGATGCTGGAGGTTGAACTGTTCCCTGAATTGTGGCGTGTGCGGACGATTTTGTAATGAAAAACAGGTCCCCGTCGGATGTCCCCTTACCAGCACGGCCCGCATTTGTGTGCCCGCACAAGGTGGGGTTTGCCCATTGTGACCCGGCGGGCATTGTTTTTTATCCGCGCTATTTTGAAATGGTCAATGCCACGGTCGAGGCATGGTTTGAAACCTCTCTCGGTTTTGGTTTTGCCCGTATTCATGGCGCAATGGAAGCTGCGGTGCCAACGGTATCGATCAATGTGAATTTCAGGCAGCCAAGCCGGTTAGGGGATGTTCTGGCCTTTAACCTGTATGTCCTTCGGCTTGGCCGCAGCAGTCTTGATTTGCATATCGTGGTGCAGGGGGACGATGGCGCGGCGAACGCGGCCCCTTCAAACCGGCTGGAATTGGACGCGACCCTGGTTTTTACCCAAAAGGGCGTTTCGGGGGCAGCCCCCTGGCCCAATGATCTGCGCGCAGCACTGGAACGCGACATAAAAAGGCAGGAGCAAAATGATACATAAAATCGTACAGCCCGAAGGCTGGGCTGCGCCAAAGGGATATGCCAACGGCATTCTGGCCTCTGGCAAGACATTATATATCGGCGGGCAAATTGGCTGGAACGAACAGCAGGTTTTTGAGGCCAAGGATTTTGTCGGCCAGATGGAACAGGCCCTGCGCAACATTATGGCGGTTGTTACCGCTGCGGGCGGACAGGCCGAACATATTTGTCGCCTGACCTGGTATGTCACCGACAAACAGGAATATCTGAACCATCAGCGCGATGTTGGCGAAGCCTATCGCCGTGTTTTGGGGAAGCATTTCCCGGCCATGACCATGGTGGTGGTGCGCGCTTTGGTTGAGAATGAGGCCCTGGTCGAGATCGAGGCAACAGCCGTGCTGCCGGACTAGATTATAGCGGTGTTTTAATCGTCATTCGGGGAACAGGCTCGAATGACGACGGAGTCACGCATGGTCATTGCATTGATATAGGACTCATGCGGAATGTCTTATTAGGGAACTAAAAATATCTGAAATGGCATTTTTCTGCACGATGAAGGCTAGAAATATCCTATTAGGTTTCTTTATTAAAGCTTGATACGAAATTTGGCCGGCAGTGTAAAATCCTGGGCTGCCTTTACCTTCATTTGTAGTTGGAGGTTGTCCATTTCATTAGTAATCCGTAACAAAATCAGCCGATTTATGTCGCTAAAGATACTGTAAGTGGCGAAATTAAAACGCTGTTACGGATACGATATGTTTCAAATTGACACAGGCAGCGCTGAATTTATTCACGCTGCCTGTTTGTGACTATTTTATAATGTCCGGAGCGTAAAACCAGCGAAGGCTCAGTCTGGTATGGCGATGGTAAAGGTTGCCAGTTTCCCGGCTTTATCAACGATCATGAACGTTTCGGTTGAGCCTGCAGCAATGCCGCTATCGAGGACATTTAATGTGATGGGCTGTTCTGTGATCGGCGCACCATAGGTGTAGCTGGCATCGTTTTGTGTTTTCAAATCCGGGGCCGTCTCGCCGCCCTGATAGAAAATGTGAAAAGGTTGTGTGCCATTTTTGATGGTCAACGTAACCTTATTGCTGGTATCGGGTGTAAGCTCCGTTTCTGCCAGAATCAGACCAGGTGACAGTTCAAGCATCACGATATTGCTGGCACCGTTATCATCAATAAATCGTACAGGATAACTGCCATACTGGTTGCCGGTTCCGTTCCAGTGAATGGCATATTCCGTATCGCCATCCTGATTAAAATCGCGATCCAGGGTGAGTCCGGCAGGTTTGCGGGTCATCGCCGCGCGGATGGGGCGTTTGCCGCCAATGATGCTGACGGTTGCGCTTTGACCCGCCTGTAGCGAGATTTCGCTCT
>JBNKVZ010000156.1:0-10355 GCA_050299455.1 Thalassospira sp. | reverse complement strand
CTGCGCTTTTTGATTGGTCAATTGGCACGGGCTGAGGCCAACTGAGATTTCAAATCACCCTACACCTTTGGGCGTATTTGTTGGTGTATACATCAATCTATATTTGTGTCTATGCATCACGACAGGTGGTCGCGTGCGCGCCTTTGGGTTGATTATGATGTGCGACTCGTAAAATCAAGGGGTATGCTGCGCGTTGACGGGCGCAAAATCCGCCGATTTCAGCGGGGTTTCGCCGGCAGGGCCGGAGGGTTCTGTTTGGGCGCATCGGGTGCCGTTTCATGATAATTTATTGAGAATCATCGATTTTTTGTATCCTCTGTTTGGCTTGCTTCCCATTGGGAGGCATTGGGAAGCATGGGGCATTGTTAGCGGATGTATGACATCTCACGACTTCGTGTGAAGAAAGTCACTTTGCGATAGAGGGCGGCGAAGTCACTGAAAATCGGTCAATAATTGTGGTTTTTACGACAGGTTGTTATCCGGCAGCCGATAAAATTGCATAAAAGATGCGCGGAAAGACTGGCAATCACGTTACAGAATTACTACCATTTTGGTGTGGGTAATATCAGGAATGAGGAGTAGGCGAATGAGCGTTCAATCCCATATCGAAGCTCTCACTGCCAAACATGCCACGCTCGAGCAGGAGCTCCATACGGAGCAATGTCGACCGTCCCCTGATCTAACGCGCATTACAAGTTTGAAACGGCGCAAACTGGAAATCAAAGACGAAATCAGTCGGATCACTCATTAAAAAGGATGATGCTGTTTTGGGCAAAAGTCCTGTGGAGTTGAACCGCCACGTGTGTCTTTTGCCGGTGTAAAAAACACCCGTTTTTCGCCGCCTCCGGTTTGTGCCCACACCGCGAGGCGGCAACTATGTTCAGGCTGCTCTACCGGCCTGTTGTGCCGAGGTTGTTATGCCCAACCTGTTGCAGGGATAACGCCCCTTCGGAAAACCTTTCACGCTGCTTTGATCAAGGCTTGCAAATTCATCCTTTGGTAAAGGCAAGCAGCGCGATACACTTCTTTATCAGCCGGTTGCTTAACCGGCTGTGGCCCGGATTCCCTTCTTTCTTTCCCTCTTGACGATGTTTTGCGCGCAGCGCTGTTGATCCCCCGGGATCGACCAATGTCTAAGGGAAGTGCTGACAATAAATCGGTATTATGATGCGGAATTATCGGGCCATCATGAAACCGGTATTGCCCCTTTTCTGACGGGGGCGAAATCCGGATACCAAAAATGGTCAAAATGACCGCAAAGCGGGAGGAAATATACCAATGCCGGGTCGCTACCAGGATATTTATACCCAATCCATTGAAGATCGTGAGACATTCTGGGCGGATGCCGCCAATGCCCTGTCCTGGGATAAAAAATGGGACAAGGTGATTGATCTGGATGCCAAGCCGGTCCCGCGCTGGTTTGCCGGGGGCATGGTCAATACCTGTTATAATGCGCTGGACCGCCAGATCGAGGAAGGTCGCGGTGCGCAAAACGCCCTGATTTACGATAGCCCGGTAACAGATACGGTTGCCCATTACACCTACACAGAATTGCGCGACGAGGTGGCACAGCTGGCCGGTGCCATGCGCGCCCGCGGGGTGACCAAGGGCGACCTTGTGATTATTTACATGCCGATGATCCCGCAGGCGGCGATGGCGATGCTGGCCTGTGCGCGGATCGGTGCGATCCATTCGGTGGTGTTTGGCGGTTTTGCCGCCCACGAACTGGCAACCCGTATTAATGATGCCAAACCAAAAATGATGCTTTCGGCCAGTTGTGGCATCGAAGGCAGCCGGGTGATTGCCTATAAGCCTTTGCTGGACCGCGCGATTGAGCAGGCCACCCATAAACCGGAAACGGTTTTTGTCTGGCAGCGCCCGCAAGCCAAGGCCGAGATGACGGATGGCCGCGATTTTGATTGGGCCGATGAATGTGCCGCGGCCAGCCCGGCCGATTGTGTATCGGTTGCGGCAACGGACCCGCTTTATGTGCTTTATACATCGGGCACCACCGGCCAGCCCAAGGGCGTTGTGCGGGATAATGGCGGCCATATGGTGGCGCTGCACTGGTCGATGAAAAACATTTACGGGATGTCGGCAGGCGATGTGTTTTGGGCCGCATCGGATGTGGGCTGGGTTGTTGGCCATTCCTATATTGTTTATGGGCCGCTTTTGGCCGGCTGCACCACGGTCATGTATGAAGGCAAACCCGTTGGCACCCCGGATGCCGGCGCCTTCTGGCGGGTGATTGCGCAACATGGGGTCAAGGCGCTGTTTACCGCGCCGACGGCATTCCGTGCCATCAAGCGCGATGATCCCAATGCCGAATTGATGAAAAATTACGATCTTTCCTGCTTTGAAGCCCTGTATCTGGCCGGTGAACGGTCCGACCCCGATACATTGCAATGGGCGGAACGCCATTTGCAGGTGCCCGTGATTGACCATTGGTGGCAAACCGAAACCGGCTGGTCGATTTGTGCCAATCCGCGCGGCATTGAATTGATGCCGATTAAATATGGCTCGCCCACGGTGGCGATATGCGGCTGGGATGTGCAGGTGGTTGACGAAGGCGGGCATGAAGTGCCGCGTGGTAAAATCGGCGCACTGGTGGCAAAGCTGCCGCTGCCGCCGGGAACCCTGCCGACCCTGTGGCAAAATGACGAACGGTTTGTGTCCTCTTACCTAAGCGAATATCCCGGATATTACGCCACGGGGGATGCCGGTTTCATTGACGAGGATGGCTATATTTACGTCATGTCGCGGACCGACGACATTATCAATGTTGCCGGGCATCGCCTGTCGACCGGGGCAATGGAAGAAGTGCTGTCGGGCCATCAGGATGTTGCCGAATGTGCCGTGATTGGCGTGCATGATGACCTGAAGGGGCAAGTGCCGCTGGGCTTTTTGGTTTTGAAGGCCGGTGTGAACCGTTCGGACGAAGAGGTGGTGGCCGAAGTGATTGCCATGGTACGCGACCAGATTGGTCCGGTTGCCGCCTTTAAGCAGGCCACAGTGGTGGATCGTTTGCCCAAAACCCGGTCGGGTAAAATTTTGCGGCGGACAATGCGCTCGATTGCCGATGGTGAAAGCTATAAAACCCCGGCAACAATTGATGATCCGGGCATTTTGCCCGAAATTACAACGGCCCTGCGCGATATTGGCTATGCCCGCGAGGTCGCCGGAAACTGATGATTTTGCGAGAATGGCCGTTGTGATGTTGCCAATGAGATTGGCGATGTGACGTCGGTTGATGAACACTCCGTTCGGGTCTGTCCCGCCAAAGCACCTACCTTGCCAGGCCCGAATGCCCTTGACCGTCCGCAACCTTTTTAGGTGGCGGACGGTTTTTTATATAAAACGGCGTAAAGCCGGAGGGCGCCGAACAAGGTGGCAAGTGCGAGCAGGCACAAAATGACAAGCGTGCCCTTTGCGCCGATTGCCTCCATTGTCAGAGCAAAAAGCGATGGCGACAGGGCAGAAAGAATGAAGCCCGGCAGCAATAACCGCCCGACCTGCGTGCCGTAATGTGCGGGATCAAAAATCAGCAACGGGACGGTGCCGCGCGTGATGGTCAGGATGCCGTTGGCCGCGCCAAAGCTGACGCAAAATATAATCGCGGCCAGCAGTGAAAACCCGGCCCCAAAGCCAATGACAAAAGATAACAACAGCAGGGCGGATGCAAAAACCGTGACCGTTACCGGGTTAAAATGCCGCCCAAACAGAATTTCCGCCAGTCGCGAGGATAACTGGCCAAAGCCACGCAAACTGGCAATATTGATCGCCTGCGCCATGACCAGGCCCAAACCCGCCAAAAGCGGGATCATATGGGCGGACATCGCGGCATTGATGATATTGATCAGCGACATGATCGCAGCATAAAGCACCCCGCAGATCATTTGCTGGCGCGGCGTAAGCTGTGGGCCAGCGGGGTGCGATTTGTTGGCTTTGGCATCGTGTGGCTTCGCCATAGAAGCGTGTTGTTGGGGCGGGTTGATATTGGTCGGCCCCGGTGGGGCAGGTAGGGCGGCAGGCGTGCTTTTTGCCGGAATGGACAGGTTTAGAGGCAGGGCCAGCAGGGCAAAACCGGCATAACAAAACAGTGCCCCGGCCAGCCCAAAGTGCGCATCGAGATAATGCCCCAACGGCCAGAAGATTGTGGAGGCCAGCCCGCCAAACAGGGTGATTTGCCCCATTGCCCGGCGGGCATTGCTGCCACCAAGGCGCGCCAGCGCGGCAAAGGCGGCATCATAAAGGGTGAAACGCATGGCGATACCCAGCAAGAACCAGGCAATGAAATAACCCCATAGCGAGGACGTCATCGCCAGCATGATGCAGCCACCAGCATGAAAAATCGACCCCGCCGCCATCACCAGGCGGCCACCGTGACGGTCAATCAATTGACCACACAACGGCGAGACTGCCCCCATAATCAGCAGAGCAAAGGAAAAGCCCGCATAAATGATGGTTTCGTTCCAGCCATGCATAACGGCCAGCCTGGGGCCAAAATTACCGATCAGATAATAGCTTGTGCCCCAGCCAATTAACTGGCCGATGCCCAGGCGGATGACCAGCCCCTTGGTAATCATTTGGAACGGGGGGAGACTGTGGGAGAAGGAGAAACAGGGGCGGGTGCGGCGGTGGCGGCAGGTGCGGGGCCGGGGATCAGCGGGGTGCTGTCGGTAAGCGGGCGTTGCATCAAGACGGAATCCAGCCAGCGGCCAAATTTGTAGCCCACATTTTGAAGGGTGCCCGTGACGGCAAAACCATGTTTACGGTGCAGGGCAATGGATCCGTGATTGGCACTGTCGCCGATGGCGGCCACCATTTGTCGCCACGGCCCGGCTTCGCAGCGCAAGATCAGCTGATCTAGCAAAAGGCTGCCAATGCCTTTGCCGTGATGGTCCGGTGCTACATAAATCGAATCCTCCACAGTATGGCGATAGGCCGAACGGGGGCGATAGGGGCCCGCATAGGCATAGCCGCACAGGATGCCGGTTTCAGGGGCAATCGCGACAAGGTAGGGAAAGCCGTTTTCGCACAAGGTCGCTTGGCGGCGGGCCAGTTCGGCTTCGCTGGGGGCAATTTCCTCAAACGAGGCGGAGCCTTCTTCGACCGCATGGCGATAAATACTTTGAATGGCGGGGATGTCAGATGCGGTGGCATCGCGGATTTCGATTTTGCCCTGTTGTGTTCCCGGGCGTTCGATATCTGCCGCAAGGTGGGGCGCAGGTGAAGGGGAAGGCCGCATATTGTGTGTGTCCGGCATAAGGATGTCTTTGGCTGTTAAGGGCGTTATCGGCGATTGGCAAAACATAGATTGTTTTTTAGTATTAGTGTTTATTTGTATTTTTATACAAACGATAAGGAATTTTTATAATGCGTGGGTTCAATCTGGACCAATTGCAGGCCTTTGCCGATGTGGTGGATCTGGGCAGTTTTTCGGCCGCGGCGGAGCGTCGCAACCTGAGCCAGCCCGCCATCAGCCAGCAGGTTAAACTGTTGGAAACCCGCCTGGATGTGCGGCTGATTGAACGGATTGGGAAACGGGCGATGCCAACCGCCGCAGGCCGGGCCTTGCGGGCGCAAATTGGGCCGATTGATCAGGCGATCCGCAATGCTCTTGAGTCCATTGCCCCATTTGGCAGCGGGGTTAAGGGCCAGGTGCGCATCGGTTGTGGTGCAACGGCCTGCATTTACTTTTTACCCGCGGTGTTGGCGCGTATTCAGCGCGATTATCCCGATTTGGAAATATCGGTGAAAACCGGCAACACGGTTGATATGACCCGTTTGGTCGAGAATAACGAGCTTGATATCGGTTTCGTTACCATGCCCCTGGCAAGCCGTGCGCTTGAAATTATGCCGGTTATGAAAGACACGTTCGTGGCGATTTTTGCCGCCGACCATGGGGCGCATGGCCCCGTCTCCCCCCATGAAATGGCGCAAATGCCGCTTGTCCTGTTCGAGCAGGGCGCAAATACCCGCACCCTGGCCGATGGCTGGTTGCGCCTTGCGGGCCGGCATGTTCGTCCGGTGATGGAGCTGGGCAGTGTTGAAGCGATTAAGGAGCTGGTTGGCGCGGGGCTGGGGGCATCGATTTTGCCCTCAATGGCGGTTATTGACGGGCGCTCAAACTTGCCAGTATGTGCCAGGCCGCTTGAACCGGCCATGGGGCGCGAATTGGCGGTTGTGATGCGGCGTGACAAAACCCTGACCCAGGGGCTGCGGGTTGTGCGGGATGGCATTGTGGCCGCAGCCCGACAGAATGATGCGGGTTAAAGGTAAAGGTAAACGTAAACGTAAACGTCTTTGCCGTTAATGGTCTTCCGGGACATAAAATGTTGGAAATTCGGCATCGGGTTCGGGCACATGCAGGTCCACGCCGGATTTGTGGATCATTGCGGCAATGGCATCAGGCGGGGACATGTTGGTGAAAAAGGCGGTAACCTGCGAAATATTGCCGCCACGCACCACGGCATTGCGGCCAAACTTGGTATGATCGGCGACCAGATAGTTCTGGCGAGAATTGGCGAGAATGGCTGAACGTGCCCGCACTTCATGTTCGTCAAAATCAAGCAGGCTGCCATCAGGGTCAATGCCGCCAACGCCGAAAATGCCGTAATCAACCTTATAGCTGTTGAAAAACGCTTCAACCTCTGGCCCCAGAACGTCACGATCCCGGTTGCGCAAACGCCCGCCAATCAGGGTGACGTCAAAGCTGTCATTGGTGGCGGCAACATAGGCCACATTGAGATTATTGGTAAAAATCCGCAGGGATCGATGCTGCAACAGCGCACTGGCGACCAGTTCCGGTGTGGTGCCAATCGAAAAAAACAGCGATGCGCCGTCGGGAATATGCCGGGCCACCTGGGCGGCGATTTTGCGTTTTTCATTTACATGCAAAACCTTGCGCGCACGATAGGCGATGTTTTCGTGCTCCAGTGCGGGTTCGACACCCCCATGCCGGCGGCGAAGCAATCCTTCTTCGCATAGGGCATTTACATCGCGGCGAATGGTCTGTGCTGTAACCTGGAAGCGGTCGGCAAGGTCTTCGATGGTGCGAAAACCATCGGCGCGGACGGTTTCGACAATACTGGCCTGGCGTTCGGTTGGTCGTTTTTGCATGAAATTGTTTTTCTATCGGCCTGTTTTAAGGTGCGAATGAATGCTAACCCGCGTGCATTTCAAGAATATGACGGTTCGGCTGCATTCATATGAAAACAATTTGAACGACCCAAAGAAAAAGGCCGCCTGTTGGCGACCTTTGACGAAGCGATGGGGACAAATCAGCTGCGGAACAGGTTCTCGGCAGCTTCCTTGTAATTGACCGACGATTTTTTGCGGTCGTCGTCTTTTTCTTTTTCCTTTTCCGAACCGGGATATTCCGGTTCCGGACGGATTTGCAATTCTTCGGGCAGCGGATCTGGCTCGACATCGCGAACGATCTTTTCCGGGTTTTTGTTGCGCGCGATCACAACCTGCTTTTCCAGGTCAAGTTCGGTGCAAAGACCCATCGTTACCGGGTTGCGCGGGACAAGGTTGGCCGAATTCCAGTGACTGCGATCGCGGATTTTGCCAATCGTGTCTTTGGTGGTGCCAATCAGTTTGCAAATCTGCGCATCGGCCAGTTCCGGGTGATGCTTAAGCAGCCATGCAATGGCATTCGGGCGATCCTGGCGTTTGGACACCGGGGTATAACGCGCCCCCTTTGACTGCGAGCGCGGACGCGGCAGGTCCGACTTTGCCAGTTTCAGCATCTGGCGCGGGTCGCCTTCGCAACGGGTGATTTCTGCCTGGGTCAATTGACCATTGGCGATCGGGTCACGACCAACGATCCCCTGGCTGACATCGCCATCGGCAATTGCCTGGATTTCAAGTTCATGCAAACCGGTGAAGGCGGCAATCTGCCGGAATGACAAGCCGGTATTGTCGATAAGCCATACAGCAGTTGCTTTCGGCATGAGGGGCTGAGCCATAATTCCTCCTGTTATCATTTAACTTCTGGAGACCGGCGATGGGTAAAAGCCCAAAAACGCGGCAAGATCTGCCCCAGAATATAATCTCTTTTGATGGTTCGGCAACGCAGCAGGTTAACCATAGGTTCGCCGTGCGCGACTCCCTAACGCATCACAGCGTTCTTTTCGGTCAATGCGACGCTAAAAGCAACATTCTGTTGCATCTGACGGGCAATAATATTTTTACCCGCCAGATTTTACGTCCTCCAAGGCCGTGTTTAGCGGTTTTGTCGACGGTTCAGGCCATTTTCAGAACGACTTTACCAATATGATCGCCCTGTTTGAGGATGTCATGCGCGCTTTGCGCCTCTTCAAACGCAACTTCGCGGTAGATGACCGGTTTGATCTTACCATCCTCGATCAGCGGCCATATCGTTTTATGCAGGCGTTTTGCGATGGCCCCCTTTGCGGCAACCGGTTGGGCGCGCAGGGTTGACCCGGTCAGGGTCAGGCGCTTGGTCAAAAGTGGCACGAAGTTGGTATTGGCCTTTGGCCCACCCAAAAAGGCGATCACGGCAATACGCCCATCCTGGGCCGCACATTTGAAATTGCGCCCGATATAGTCGCCCGCCACCATATCCAGGATCACATTTGCCCCCTTGTTATGGGTCACGTCCTTTACGGCTTCGACAAAATCTTGCTCGCGGTAATTGATGGCATGATCAGCCCCCAAATCAAGGCAGGCCTGGCATTTATCGGCACTGCCGGCGGTGGCAATGACGGTGGCGCCCATCGCCTTGGCCATCTGGATGGCGGTGGTGCCGATGCCCGATGTGCCGCCATGCACCAAAAAGACCTCGCCTTCCTTTAGGGCGGCCTTGTCAAACACATTGTGCCAAACGGTAAAAAACGTTTCGGGCAGGCAGGCGGCTTCGGGCAGGGATAATCCCCGGGGCACCGGCAGGCATTGCGGGGCCGGGACCAGGGCATATTGTGCATAGGCCCCGCCAGCCACCAACCCGCAGACGGCCATGCCAATTTCAAGGCCGTCACAATCCTCGCCACAGGCGACAATATGGCCTGCCAGTTCCAGGCCAGGGATATCGGATGCGCCCGGTGGGGGCGGATACATGCCGGCGACCTGCATCAAATCGGGGCGGTTAACACCCGCAGCCGCAACCTTGATCAGCACTTCGCCTTTTCCCGGTTTGGGGCAGGGCGCGGTTTCCAGCATCAGTCTGCCGTTTTCCCCGCTATCCTCAATGGCGATGATTTTCATGCTCTCGGGAATTTTTTCCACATTCATGGCATATCCTTTATGGCGAAATGGATGTTCGGTCATTATCTAGTTTGTAGATCGCACTGCGAAAGGCTTTTGTTACCATGTGGTTGCCAGTTCGTGCTGTTGGGCGACAACCACATGGTAACAATTGTTTTGGATGCTGTGTCCTTTTTGGCAATACAACACTGGAGGGCGAAAATGGATCAGAAAGAGCTTTTGGCAAGTGCCGCGGCTGGTGTGCCTGTCGGGATTCCGCGCAATCTGGATGATATGTCGGTTGAAAATCTTTTAGCGTATAAAACGGCCCTGCAAAGTGAAATCGAGCGTGTTGAACAGACAATTGTGGCGCGTGATGGTGTGCGAAAAGGGGCCGAGGCGCTGTTTCGGACCTGATGAATGGCAAGCACTTTGGGTGTTGTCATAAATTTGAAAAAATAAACCCTGGGTTCATTGAATGTTAATTCCGCTACCCTATATGTAAGGCTAAGGGTTCAGTGTTGACCCCTTGTCGAACGTGATGTTTCGATGCCTCCCTGTTAAACTGGGCCGCCCGTAAAAGGGCGGCTCTTTTCTTTTTTGTGCCATACGCACTAATACGCACGGTCACATTTTCGTCATTTATCCGCTTGACCGCGCAATAGACCAGCGTATAGATTCACAAAAAATAAAACAGTCCGGCAAGTTTAGCAGGTAGAGGCAGAGGTCGTCCTAAAAGGGCGGCCTCTTCGCTTTTTGGTATCCAACATGCTTGAACTATTATCTGAATAGTCCAATATGTTTGGGATGACATATGATCCTCCCTTCTATGGTCAAAGCAACTATGACAGTAACTTTGTCATTGTTCCTTTTTCCCGCACCTATGACGAGGCTCTGACCTTGATGGTCGAGGCGCGGGACTATTTGTCGGCCAATCGTCGTCGTGAGAAATTCAATATTTTAAGTGATGATTCCGTTGCGCAATTTCGCGAAGAAATGCGCATGACGACACGATTGATTCGTGCCATGGCCTGGCTTTTATCTGTACGCGCAGTCGAGGCGGGTGAAATCAGCTGGGAAGAAGCGGTGGATGATGACGATCTGATGGTCGACATCAAGGTTTGCATCCAGGATGAGCGTGACCG